>JAPPGP010000165.1 GCA_028821395.1 Defluviicoccus sp. | reverse complement strand
GGCACATGGGCACCTTCGCGGCCGACCTCGCGGACGACTGGGACCTCAACTTCGATGCGCTGGCACGCCACTACCGGGTCTACGCGCTCGACAAGCTCGGCATGGGGTTCACCGACAATCCGAAGACCGACGACGGCTACACCATCCAGGCGCAGACCGATCACGTCTCGCGCTTCATGGAGACGCTGGGGCTAGGCCCCGCGCATCTTTGCGGCCATTCGCGGGGCGGCTACCTGGTCACCCGGCTCGCGTTGCAGCACCCGGAGCAGTGCCGGTCCTGCATCATCGTCGATTCGGGCACGCTGTCGCCCGGCGCCGGGCGCAACGAGATCGTCCACGCCGACCCGCCGCTGCCGCTGCGCTCGCGCGAATGCCATCGCTGGGTGTTCGAGCGCTATTCCTACAGCCCGGCCTGCGTGACCGAGGGCTGGCTCGACGTGGCCGTCGAGGCGGCGCACACCCCGAAATACGAAGACGCGGTGCGCAAGATGTCGGACGAGGGGCTGCTCGCGACCAGGTTCCTGCCCGAGCTCCAGCGCGACCTCGAGGAGACCCACCGCTGGCTGCTCGACCGCGGCTTGCAGCGCCCGACGCTGATGCTGTGGGGCTACAACGACCCGACCGCGCCGCTCAGCCAGGGCATGGCGCTGATGGAGTTCTTGACCGCCAGGGAACGCCGGACCTATCTGCACATCTTCAACGAGTCCGGGCATTTCTGCTATCGCGAGCATCCGGAGGCCTTCAACGCCGCCGTGCGCGCCTTTACCGAGAGCTGCGTGACCCGCTGACACCGACACTCAATCCAGGGAGGCACACTTGATCGACCTCTACGCCGCCGCCACCTCGAACGGCATCCGCGTCAAGATCATGCTGGAGGAATGCAACCTCGCCTATGCGCTCAAATTCGTCGACATCTTCGCCGGCGCGCATCGCGAGCCCGACTTCCTCGCGCTCAACCCGCAGGGGCTGACGCCTGCGATCGTCGACCATGACGGGCCCGGCGGCGAGGTGCTGACCATGGCGCAGTCGGGCGCGATCCTCTGGTACCTGGCGGAGAAGGCCGGGCGCTTCCTCCCCGATGGCGGGGACGAGCCGCTGTTCGGCGAGCGCTACGTCAACATCGTCTCCGACATGGGGCCGACGCTGTCGACGATCTTCGCCATCGTGCGCTCCGACGACCCGCACGCGCCCACGCAGGAGATGTTCGAGGCGCGCTTCGGCGACTTCCTGAGGGTGTGGGACGAGGCGCTGGCGACGCGCGCCAATTGCGGCTCTGACGACGTCAGCATCGCCGATTTCGCGATGTTCGGCACGCTGGTCCGCTGCCGCCAGGTAACGCCGCACCTGCTTCAGGGCTACGCCAGTATCGACCGCTGGTACGCGGCTATGGAGGCCCGCCCCGGGGTGCAGCGCGGGCTCGATTTCGGCGAGGCGTAGGGGCCTGCGCCCGCTGCCCGCCCCCCGACGCCGTGCCCGGCCCCCGGATCAAGTCCGGCGGTGATCCGGCCATCCACGCCGCCCGCCGCCGGGCCGGGACCGGCCCCTACGCCCCCTGAAGCGACAGCAGGATGTCGCGGCTCGTGGGCGCGAGCTCGCAGCCGATGGCGTCGAACGCGGCGAGCGGCGGGAACACCAGCCCGGTGCCCTCCATGTGGCCCCGCATCTCGGTCAAATAGCGGTTGACGATCGCCTCGGTGGTGTTGCGCTTGAGCCCGTGCTCGAGACAGAAATCGTTGTCCGCCCCGGTCAGCCGGCCGAAGGCGCGCTTGACGCAGTTGGGCAGCACGCGGTTGAAGATTTCCTGGAACTCGGCGAGCTGCACCGGGTCCCTGGCGACCTCCTTCAGGTTTTCGACGCCGTTGTCGTAGTGGTCCTCTTCGTCCGCCAGTACCTCTTCCTGGCTGTCCGCCCAGGGAGTGTAGGACGACTGGCGGTACTCCATGATCTGGTGGCTGCCGGCGCGGTCGACGGTGAAGTTGAACACCGCGATGTGGAGCCAGTTGTCGAGGTCGAGCTGCCAGAACTCGGCCGCGTCGGGGCGGGTCGCGATGATCGCCTCGGGGTCCTCGCCGAGATCGAGCAGCAGGTCGTAGAGCCCCTGGCTGTGGCGCGCCTCCTCGGCGGCGAACTCGGCGGCGAGCGCCTTCTCCTTCCAGTTCGGCGCCACCGAGATCGCCTTGCCGAACACCTCGGCGGTCGCCGTCTCGGCATAGATCTGGCGGGTCATCAGGCGGACCAGAAGGTCCCTGTAGGCGCCGGTCGCCTGCTCCGGGCGCGCGATCTCTTGTGCCGCGGTCATGGGGTCCTCGCTACATGCGGTCGGGTATGGGGGCAACTTATGCCGGGAGCCCGCGCTGTCAATGCGGGGCGGCCGGCCCTCAGCCGGTGCCGAGACGCGCCATCTCCCGCTCGAACTCGGACTCCAGCCGCGCCGCCTCGTCGCCCGGCAGCCAGCGGGTCAGCCCGGGGAACGCCATGCGCAGGAACGACGCCCGCCCGAACTCCCAGTGCCGCGCCGAGATCTCGCCGCGCAGCTCGGCGAGAATGTTGTCGATCCGGCGGCGCACCCGCTCCGGATCGGGCCGGCACGCCTCCGCCGACTCCGCGTCGAACGGGTCGCCCCGCCCATCCAGCGCATCTTGTCGCAAGATTGCCATCCAGGACCCCGCATCCGGCACTGGCCAGAACCACACCATAGATGTCGATGCCGAATCGGGCGAGAGGCTTGGCGGGCGTCCCGTCGACAGCCAACGCGCATCCTGTCCCCCCGCCTCTGTACCCCCGGCCCGTCCGGCGTGCTAAATTCCGGCCATTCCAGACATTTTGGCGGTGTTCCATGCATCCGGTCGCGGACGACATTCTGACATTCTGGTTCGAGACCACCGACCTCTCGGCCAAGCTCGAGCGGCGCCAGGTCTGGTTCCGCTCGACACCCGAGTTCGATGCCGAGATCGCCCGGCGCTACACCGCCATCCACGAGCGCGCGGCGGGCGGGGCGTTCGACGGCTTCGTCGAGAGCCGTGCGGAGTGCCTCGCCCTGGTGCTCATGCTCGACCAGTTCCCGCGCAACATCTTCCGCGGCACGCCGCGCGCCTACGGCTCGGACGCCAAGGCGCGCGAGATCGCCCGCATCGCGCTGGAGCGCGGCCACGACCGGGGCCTGTGCCCGGCGTTCCGGGTGTTCTTGTACCTTCCCTTCGAGCACAGCGAGAACCTCGCCGACCAGGAGCGCGCGGTGCCGCTCTACCGCGCGCTCGACGAGGAGCGTGCGCTAAACGCGGCGATCGGCCACCGCGACGCGATCCGCCGCTTCGGGCGTTTCCCGCACCGCAACGCGGTGCTCGGGCGCGAGAACACGCCCGAGGAGGCGGAGTATCTCAAGGCGCCGCCGAGCTGGGGGCTGACGGCGGCCGAGTTCGCCGAGTGGGAGCGCGACAAGGAAGCGCGCGAACGGGAAGCCGGCTGAGGCGCCGGGGAGGGGCGATGCAGGAGAGATACACCAAGGGGTTCCCGGTCTCCTGGGAGCAACTGCACCGCGACGCCCGCGCGCTCGCCTGGCGGCTTGCCTCGATGGGGACGTGGGAGGGGGTGATCGCGGTCACCCGCGGCGGGCTGGTGCCGACCGCCATCGTCGCCCGCGAGCTCGAGATCCGCATGATCGACACCATCTGCGTCACCTCCTACGACTGGAAGGACCAGGGCGGGATCGAGGTGCTGAAGGGGATCGAGGGGGACGGCGCGGGGCTGCTGATCGTCGACGACCTGGTCGATACCGGGCAGACCGCCTCGCTGGTGCGCGACATGCTGCCCAAGGCGCATTTCGCCACCGTCTACGCCAAGCCCGCCGGGCGGCCGATGGTCGACACCTACATCACCGAGGTCAGCCAGGACACCTGGATCTACTTCCCCTGGGACATGGAGCTCCAGTTCGTCCAGCCCA
>JAPPGP010000025.1 GCA_028821395.1 Defluviicoccus sp. | reverse complement strand
GCGCGATCGGCGCCGTTCCTGTGTCCGGACCGGGGGAACGCCCCACAAGAGGGGAGAGAGACCACCCGGGGGGGAGCCACCTCGAGGATCCTTCGAGGGGGCGGTTTCGGACATGTCCGAATACCGGGTCAGCGCTCCCAGCCGCCCCCGCGGTCGCGGGTGGGGCCTCGCTCGGGCATCTGCCGGGGCATCTGCTGCCGCTGGGCTTCGAGATCCCACTGCCGTTCCAGGGCCGCGCTCTGGCGCGCCTCCCGGTCGGCCTCGTCCATGTGCCGCTGGTACGCCTGGTCGCGGGGCAACTCCCCCTCGGCGATGATCTCCGATCTGCTGTGCGATCGCGCGAGGCGGGCGCGCTCAAGGCGGTGCGCCCGGTCCAGCTTCTGCAGCGCGCGGCGCTCGACCGCGGCCGGATCCGTCCGGACGGCGGTGACCGCCCCGCGGACGCCCATCGACCGGATCTCCTTCCACGCGCCGCGCATCTTCCCGGCCAGGCCGCCCCCGCGCCGCTCCCCGTCCGGCGTCTGCCGGAGCCGCCGCCAGTCGCCTTCCTCGGCGATGCGGGCCAGCCGGAGACGGTCCGCGACACCGCCGCCCGCCAGCGTCTTGACGGCCTCCCGGTCGGATCGCTGGCGGGCGAAGCGCTGGCTCCAGTCGGCGCGCTTGTAGCGCTCGTCCCGCTCCCTCCGCGCCTGGTAGTCGTCCCGCCCGGCCTGCGCCCGGTCCGCCCACCTTTGCCGGAACTCGGGCGTCTTCAACGGCACCGGGGGAGCCTGCCTCCACTGCACGTCCGGCTGACCCATCCGTTCCCGCCGGTAGCGCCCGGTGTGCAGGGACTTCCGGTCCCGGACGAACGCCCCGTCCCGTCGCTCGGCGTTGTTGGCCGCCCGCTCCGGACACTTCACCTCGCCGCGCTCCCGCTCGTACTGCTCGGCCCACCGGCTCAGCGTGAAGTGGTCGCCCCGGAGGTTGGCGGCCCGGCCGGTCTGCGGATCGACCCGGTTCGCGATCACGTGGAGGTGCGGGTGGGCCGTGTCGCGGTGGGCCACGATCAGCGCCTGGTGCCGCTCCAGCCCCAGCGCCTTGAGCGTCTGGTCGGCCGCCCGGGTCATCTCGGCCCGGTCCGGCCGCTCGTCCTTCGCCCAGGCCAGCGTGTAGTGGACGACCGGCTTCTCCAGCTTCCGGCCGGCGGACGACACTCCGGCCAGGCGCTTGAGCTCCGGCGCCGAGTTCGCCGTCGCGGCCATCTGCGCGGCCGCCCGCTCCGGACGGCTCGTCAGGTTGCGGGTCTCGGCCCACGCGACCCGGTCCGCGCTCGGCGGCCGGTCGCCCTCGTCCGGTTCGGGGGCGTCGTGGAGGCAGTACCGCGCGACGCCGGCGAACGACCTCCCCGCCGCGTGGACCTTCGCGACCATCAGCCCCACGCCTCCTCGGTGAGCAGGTCGGCGACCAGGTCGGCCAGCCGCTCCAGATCCTCCAGCGTCCCGGCCGGGACCTCGACCACTCCGGAGTTCAGCGCCCGGGCCACCTGGTTGAGGTTCGCGCCGATGCGCTGGAGTTCGACCCGCTCCTCGGCCGCCAGACGGTGCACGGCCGTCACCCGGGTGGGCTTGCCCAGCGTTCGCCGGCGCATGTAGTCGGCCGAAGTCGTCCGCGCCTCGGCGGCCCGCTCGGCGATCGCCGCGGCCTCGGCCGGGGTGACCCGGACGCCGATGGTCCGCGATCGGAGTTTCTCCGGAGCAAGTGGGGGTCTCGCCATGCCCCGTAGGGTAACACTCGGAGGCGTCAGAAGGAGATCCGCGCCACGGTCTGGCGGGCGACCCGGCGGGAGCTGCGGTCGTAGAGTTCCGTCGTGCTCGTCCGGCTGTGGCCCACCAGGTAGGCCACGTCGCGGATCGGCACGCCCTGGGCCAGCAAGTCGGTGACGACCATCACCCGGAAGCTGTGGGGGCTGATCCAGGACGGCAGCCCGGCTGCCCGGAGCCTCCGCTTGAGCATCACCCGGATGCCGTGGGGAGAGAACGCCCGAGCGCTGAACTTCGCGGGGCGCTCGATCCCCCCCCGGCGCCCGCGCAGGTGCCGGTAGACGGCCGAGCGAGAGAGGCGCAGCTCCGCCGCAATCTCGGCCGGCGAGAAGCCCGCGGCGCAGAGCCGCGCGACCCGCCGGGCGGAAGCCGTGCGCTGCCCCGCCCGGAGCGGGCGGAACAGCGGCCCGGCCCGGTCGTCCAGCTGGGCGAGGTAGGCCCGGAGCCAGCGGTCCAGGTCTGTACGGACGGGAACCTCGATCACCTTGCCCCGCTTCTCGCGGAGCCAGAGCGATCGGCCACCCTCGCCGTAGTCCCGGATATCCTCGATCCGGAGACCGGCCACGGCCGCGACCCGCGCGCCGGTCCCGGCGAGGGTGCCCACGATCGCCCGGTCGCGGACCGAGCCCCACGTGCCCGAGGCCGCGATCGAGGATAGGAGCCGCCGCACCTGGTCGGGACGGATCTCGGGAGTCTTGCCCTCCCTCGATCCGGCCGGGGGACCGAGGACGCAGCGGAACGAATTCAGGAGGACGGCGTGCCGGAGGACCAGGTGGTCGAAGAACTTCCGGAGCGCCGCCAGGGCCTGCCGCTGGGTGGCGACGGACGGGGCCAGGCTGTCGATCCAGTTCGCCGCGTCTCCGGGCCACACGTCCCGGAGCTCGAGGCGGCCGTCGCACCACCTGCAGAACGCGGCCACGAAACGACCGTAGGCGCGGGCGGTCTCGGGGCTCCGAAACCCGGCGCCGAACTCCTCGAGCGCCAGCACCGCGCCCGGACCGGCGCGCTCGACCAGGCGGCGCACCGGGTCCCGGTCCGGGACGGGGGGCAGCGCGCGGCCGGAAGGGTCGGACATCCGCGGCGTGGGTCCTTTCCGCCCGCATCAGCGGGCTGGGGGTCCCGGGGGATATCCCCCGGCGAGAAGTGTTTTTGCGAAGCATAAACCTATCTCGCTCCTCCACCGCTGTACAAGTCTGCCGGGCAATGTAGGGCTTTCGGAGCCGGCTCGCTCGACGCTAGATTCCGCACTCCCCGCCGGGCTCCCGATCGCGGCCGAGACCGCGACGTCGGCCCCAGCAGGTAAGGGCCGGCGCTTGATTGTCTGACAATCTCGGCCGATCTTTGGAATGTCCGACACATAACGGCTCTCAAACGGAGCGGAGAATCCGGAGGATGTACGAACGGGCGCGGACGGGCGGGAACTACCTGACCGAGGACGCCATCCGGGGACGGCGAACCGGCGCGGTGAAGCGCCGGGCGCACCCCGTCACGGTGCGGATTGACGAAGACCTGTACCGGGCGATGCGGACAGAGTCCGAGGCGTCCCGGATGTCGCTGTCGGCGGTCATGCGCCTTGCGCTGGAGGCAGGGGTCGAGCGGGTGGCGGCGGACCGCATCGCAAGGGAGGTCGCGGGATGAACGACTGGACCGAAGTGCTCCGGTGGCTGGCGCTGGCTGTGGGCATCGCGGCGTCCATCGCGGGGCTGGCGTGGACGCTGGGGCGCATCTTCCGCCCGTGGATGCGCAACGAGGTCCGCGCAGGCAACGACGCGCTGTACGAGCGCCTGAAGAACAACGACTTCCGCCACGTCGAAGAGCGGATCGAGCGCGTGGACGCCCGGATGCAGGAGGACGTGAAGGCCATGGAGGCACGGATCGGGGAACGACTCGACCGGGCGCGGCAAGACCGCAGGGACATGGAGGCACGGATCTTGGCGGCCGTTCAGCGTTGGCGGTCGGACACGGACGACTCCGAAGCCTGAACGCCCCCGGAGACGGCGACGCAGGAGCGCCGCGCCGTCTGATCCCCCCACCCGGCCGACCCGGGCGGCGTCTATACAACGCTCCGGAGTCGGCCAGGGCCCTCCGCCAGGCCCGATTCCACCCGACCCGTACCCCTCGGAGGTCGGCGATCGTCGATCCTGGGCGATCTGAGAGCCCGTAGATCTCCCAAAAGCGCTCCGGAT
>JAPPGP010000196.1 GCA_028821395.1 Defluviicoccus sp. | reverse complement strand
CCGGGTCGCGGACGATGTTCATCGCCGAGATGTAGCGCTGGCCTTCCTCCGCCGAGTGGACCGGGACCGGGAGCTTGAGCCAGTCGACCTCGGCGCCGGTGCGCACGACCTCCTTCACCGGGCCGGTGGCGACGTCGACGAAGCCGCGCGGCGGCTCGCGCAGGCGCCGCGCCAGGGTCGGCAAGAAGTCCGCTTCCGCCACGCCGAGGGCGCGGCATTGCGACCAGCGGTGCTTGACCAGGATGTCGCAGAGCCGGAAATCCGGGAACTCGGTAATGTTGTCGAACAGGATCGGCCCCTCGGACTGGGCGGACAGCGCGCCGATATCGTCGATCGAGACCGGCTTTTCGATCACCGTCAGTATGTCGCCGTTGGTTTCCAGATAGCCGCGCAGATCGCAATCCAGCGCGCGGTTGGCGAGCTTGTGGGGGGACGCGGCGCCGGCCATGGTCGCCTCCTTGGGGTTGCCGCGGCAGGATAGGCCGTAGCGGCGCGCCGACCAACCGGGCCGGTCGTTGCGCGGCGCTCACCGCCCCACCCCGCCGGCGCCCCGTCATGCCCGGACTCGAGCCACTGCTCTCGGGTTTAGCCTTCGACGCGTGCCGCACCCGGCTCTTCCTGCTCCTCCTCCGCCATTACCACCCCGTCATGGCCGGACTTGATCCGGCCACCCATGCGGCATCTCCGCGCGCACGGCGACCCGGCTGGAATGATGGCGCTGGGGGCGGACCCGGCCCGGCTCTCCACGCACCGCCCATGGGTGCCCGGAACAAGTCCGGGCATGACGAGTGAAATGACGGGGCGGCGGGCTTTCCCGCTTGGGCGGGATCGGGTTAGCGTGGGCCCCCATGAAGCTCGGCATGTTCTACTGGCCCTGCGGCCATCACATGGCGGCCTGGCGGCATCCCGACGGGGTCGCCGATTCGGGGGCCAATATCGGCCACATCGTCGAGCTCGCGAAGCTCGCCGAGCGCGGCCTGTTCGACCTCTTCTTCATGGCCGATTCGGTCTCGTTCTGGCGCGGCGACCTCGAATCGATGACCCGCGACTCCTTCGGCGCCTGGATCGAGCCGTTCACCGTCATGTGCTCGCTCGCCCAGCACACCAGCCGCATCGGGCTGGTCTGCACCTCGACCACCACCTACGACCAGCCGTTCTCGCTCGCCCGGCGCTTCGCCTCGCTCGATGTCGCGAGCGGCGGGCGGGCGGGGTGGAACCTGATCACCTCGGCCAACAAGCTGGAGGCCGCGAGCTTCGGCCTCGACCAACATCTTGAGAAGAGCGAGCGCTACCGCCGCGCCCGCGAGTTCGCCCACGTGGTGCGCGGGTTGTGGAACTCCTGGGGCGAGGGGGTGTTCGTCCGCGACAAGGACTCGGGCCTCTATTTCGACGGGGCCAGGCTGAACGTGCTGGAGCACGAGGGCGAGCATTTCCGGGTGCGCGGGCCGATCAACGTGCCGCCCTCGCCGCAGGGCGAGCCGGTGATGGTGCAGGCCGGCGCCTCCGACGACGGGCGCCAGCTCGCCGCCGAGACCGCCGAGGTGATTTTTGGCGCGCAGCAGACCATCGAGGGGGCGCGTGAATTCTACGCCGACGTGAAGGGCCGCATGGAGGCCTGCGGCCGCGACCCGGATTCGCTCAAGATTCTGCCCGGGCTCGCGGTCTGCGCAGCGCCGACGCAGGGCGAGGCCGAGGACAAGTACGAGGCGTTGCAGGCGCTGATCGACCCGCTGGCCGGGATGCAGCTCCTCTCGCGGCGCATCGATTTCGACCTCACCGGCTACGACGTCGACGGCCCGCTGCCCGAGCTCCCGCCCAACAAAGTGGTGTCGACAAGGGCGCAGCTCTTCGCCGAGATCGGGCGCCGCGAGAAGCTCACCATCCGCGACCTCTACCGCCGCATCGCCGGCGCGCGCGGCCATTACGAGATCGTCGGCACGCCGGAGCGCATCGCCGACATGATGGAGCAGTGGGTCGAGGGGCGCGCCTGCGACGGCTTCAACATCATGCCGCCGGTGTTCCCCTCCAGCCTGGAGGACTTCGTCGACCTGGTAATCCCCGAGCTCCAGAGCCGCGGCCTCTACCGCACCGCGTACGAGGGCACGACTCTCCGCGAGAACCTCGGCCTCACCCGCCCGCCCTGGCCGTAGGGGGGCGTGGCGCGGACCCGAACGGTGCGCGGTCGCGGCCCGTCAATTCGATCGCAGCGGAGATATCTCGCGCCTGCTGCCCCACCCCGTCATGGCCGGACTTGCCCCGGATCACAGTCCGGGGCTTGTTCCGGCCATCCATGCGGCCCGCAAGGCAAACGCCCGATCGAGATGCCCGGAACAAGTCCGGGCATGACGATTGAGGGGAATGCAGGGCGGGTACCGAAGGACGCCCCCCGCCCCATTTACCGTTTGCCGCGCCGCTCCCTTTCGCTCCATAAACTCCGGCCATGCTGAGCGCGCTTGCCACCCTTCGCCGCGGACCGCCGGCCGACCCCGTGTCGGGCTGGTCGGCGGCGACGCTCGTGCTCTGCCTCGTCCTGATCGGGCCGTTCGCGGCCCTGCTCTATGCGATGACCGGGGATTCGGGCGGGCTCTGGCTGCATCTGATGGAGACCGTCTTTCCGCGCTACGTCGCGAACACGGTGGCGCTGATGGCGGGTGTCGGGCTGGTCAGCCTCGCCTTCGGGCTGAGCACGGCGTGGCTGGTCACGCGCTACGAGTTCCCGCTCTCGCGGCTGCTCGACTGGACGCTGCTGCTGCCCGCCACAGTGCCGGCCTATATCATCGCCTACGCCTATACCGACCTGCTGGAATACGCGGGCCCGGTGCAGGGGCTGCTGCGCGAGATCTTCGGCTGGTCGTCGGCGCGCGACTACTGGTTCCCCGAGATCCGCTCGCTCGGCGGCGCCGTGCTGGTGATGGGCTCGGTGCTCTACCCCTATGTCTATCTGATGGCGCGCACCGCGTTCCGCCTCACGCCGGCCTCCTACTACGAGGTCGCGCTGCTGCACGACCGCAATGTCGCGTTCTCGGTCGGCATCCCGCTGGCGCGCCCGGCGATCGTCGCCGGGCTGGCGCTGGTGCTGATGGAGGTGGTGTCGGATTTCGGCACGGTCGAGTATTTCGCGGTCGAGACGCTGACGCTCGGCATCTTCAACGTCTGGCTCGGCATGAACAACCTGACCGCCGCGGCGCAGATCGCGGGCGTCGCCTTCGTGTTCATTCTCGGCCTGCTCTACATCGAGCAGCGCGCGCGCGGGCAGCAGCGTTTCTTCGATTCGTCGACACCGCGCGAGGGGCTGCGCCCGGTGCGGGTCGGCGGCGCCAGGGCGGCGCTCTGCATCCTGGTCTGCCTGGCGCCGCTGACGCTCGGCTTCGCGGTGCCGGTCGGCGTGCTGCTTTGGTTCGTCGCCGCCGGGCTGTCGTCCACCGATTACGGCGCGCTCATCGCCACCGCCGTCAATTCGCTCTCGGTCGCCTTCGCGGCGGCGTCGATCGTCATGGCGGTCGCGCTGGTCACCGTGATGGTGGTCTCCTACAAGCGCCACCCGGCGCTCGGCGCGCTGACCGCGATCTCGGCGATGGGCTATGCGTTCCCCGGCACCGTGCTCGCCATCGGCGTGGTGGTGTTCGCCGGCGCGCTCGATTCGGCGGCCGAGGCCCTCGTCGAGGGCGTCCTCGGCGCCGGGTTCGGCGGGCTCTTAATCGGCGGCGTCGCGCTGCTGGTGGCGGGCTACGTGGTGCGCTTCCAGGCGATCGGCTACGGCGCCATCGTGTCCGGGGTGAAGCGGCTCCCGCCCAACATCATGAACGCGAGCTACGTGCTCGGGCGCGGCTTCTCGCGGAGCCTGGTGACGCTGGCGCCGCCGCTCTTGCGCAAGTCGATCCTCGCCGGCGGGCTGCTGGTCTTCGTCGACGTGATGAAGGAGCTGCCGATGACCCTGCTGCTCCGCCCGTTCGATTTCGAGACCCTGGCGACCTACGTCTACCAGTTCGCCACAGACGAGCTGCTGGAGCACTCGGCGCTTGCCGCCCTCGCCATCGTCGCAGCCGGGCTCGGCCCGGTGATCTGGATGAACGCCTCGCAGCGGCGGTGAAATGCGGGGGGCGAGGCGTCCTTCGATACGCCCGCCCCCGGCGGGCTAGTCGGGATGACGGAGGGTTGGCATGCCCGGGAAACCCCCTCTTCCCGAGCCGGGCCGAAGGGCCGAATCGAGGCCTCCGGCACGTGCCCCGCACGATGCGCTCGCTGCAAATGCCGGTATGGTTCCACCCGTTTCGACGGGTAACATCCCGAAATGAACCGGATCAGGGTCAGCCCGGCGGTGCTTCGCTGGGCGCGGGAACGCGCCGGGCTCGGTTTCGCCGATCTGCAAGGCCGGTTTCCGAAGCTTGCGGAGTGGGAGGCCGAATCCGCCCGTCCCACCGTGAGACAGCTGGAGAACTTTGCCAGGGCGACGCGGGTGCCGTTCGGATTTCTTTTCCTGCCGGAACCGCCGGAGATGGGCTTGCCGTTCGCGGACTTCCGCACCGTCGAGAGTCGACGGCCCCAGGGAATCAGCCCGGAGCTGATGGACACCATCCACCTCATGCGGCGACGGCAAAACTGGCTGCGGGAAGAGCGGATGGAAGCAGAGGCGGAGCCGGTGAGCCTTGTCGGAGCCGCCACACTCTCGGACGACCCGGAGGCCACGGGGCGCGAAATGCGGCGGGCGGTGGGGCTGGATGAAGGCTGGGCGCGGCGCGTGCCGACATGGACGGCGGCCGTGGGCGAATTGCGCAACGCCGTGGAGGCGCTCGGCGTCATGGCGGTGGTCAACGGCATCGTCGGCAACAACACCCGGCGCAAGCTGGACGAGGGCGAGTTCCGCGGCTTTGCCCTGAGCGATCCCCATGCCCCGCTGATCTTCGTCAACGGGGCCGACGCAAAGTCCGCTCAAATGTTCACCCTCGCCCATGAGTTGGCCCATCTGTGGCTGGGCGATGCGGGCGAAGGCCTGTCCGGTTTCCGGGGATTGCAACCCGACGGGGGCGAAGTCGAACGATTTTGCGACCGGGCGGCGGCGGAGTTTCTCGTGCCCGCCACCGGGATTCGGTCCGCCTGGCGCGCGGTTGCCGATGACGATGCGCCTTTCGAGAAACTGGCCCGGCGCTTCAAGGTCAGCCCGGTGGCGGTCGGGCGCCGGGCGTTGGATCTCGGCCTGGTTGATCGCGACGCGTTCTTCGGCTTCTACCACGACTACACCCAGCGCGAACGCCGGCAAGAGCCGACGGCATCGGGCGGGGGCGATTTCTACAACAATCAAAATGCCCGGGTGGGCAGGCTGTTTGCCTCTCACGTCATCCTGGCGGCCAAAGAGGGGCGCATCGGCTTCAAGGAGGCCTATGACCTGACCGGACTGAACGGCGGCACCTTCCAGAGCTATGCCCGCAAGCTCGGAATCGCGCTGCCGTGAGCTCGGTTTCCGGCTATCTCATCGACTCGGACGTGCTGATCACCGCGAAGAATCGGTACTATGCGTTTCCGATTTGTCCCGGGTTTTGGGACAGCGTCCTGCACGGCCATTCCCTCGGCAACATCCACAGCATCGACCGGGTCAGACAGGAGCTGCTTCTCGGCCGCGACGACGATGACCTGGTGCGGTGGGTTGGCCAGTCGGTTCCCGCAAGTTTCTTTCTCGGCAGCGACGGCGATGACGTTGTCGCCGCGTTTACCGAGGTCATGCTCTGGGTCACGCGCCACACGCGATATCACGACGAGGCCAAGGCCAAGTTCGCCAGCGCTGCGGATGGCTGGCTGGTCGCGCATGGCCGGGCAACCGGAAAGACCGTCGTCACCAACGAGCAGCCGCGGCCGGAGTCGCGCAACCAGATCAAGCTCCCCGATATCTGCAACGCCTTCTCCGTCGATTTCGAGGACACCTTCGCCATGCCGCATGCGCTCGGTGTCCAATACCGTTTTTCGCCAGAGCCGTGACCGTGGCCGCACCCACCGAACGGGCGTTTGAAACCGCCATCGAAGCCGGGCTGACCGGCTCAGGCGGATATGAGACCCGGAACCCGGTCGCCTATGACGAAACGCTGGGGCCCTTCCCCGCCGATGTCACCGGCTTCCTTAGAGTTTGAATCATAAGTCATTCTTATAGTTTTTGTATTATTTATCAGGGGTTTATCGCGCGCGCGACCCTGCGCATCAGAAAGCGGCATGCGGCCAGCCTGGCCCAGGCAAGGGAACTTGCCTCGTTCCGTTCGAAGTCCTTTGCCAAACGTCGGCAGCGACCCATCCAGGCAAACGCCCGCTCCACCACCCAGCGCCGGCGGAGAACGGTGAAGGCCTTGATCTGCTTGGGCTTTTCGACGATCTCGACGAGCTCCGGCAAACCCCGCCGGGCCAGGGCAGCACGCAGCTTGGGTCCGCCGTAGCCCCCGTCGGCAAACAGCTTCGAGACCTCCGGCGCCTTGCGCAGCAGCTCCACGATCAGATCCGCAGCCGCGTCCCGGTCCTGAACGTCGGCGCGGTGCACCGCAAGGACGATCGGCGAGCCCTCGCTGTCCACCGTCAGATGACGCTTGCGGCCCCCGGATCGGGGTCCGGGGCAGGCTCTTGATCTTCTTCGCCGCATCGTAGCCCGAAGGGCCGCCGCTTTCCGTCGTCTTCACGCTCTGGCTGTCGATCACCGCGACCGTGGGTCGAACCGAGCGGCCCGACAGACGCCGCGCTCGCTCCCGCAACGCATCGAGCATGCGCTCCAGAACGCCGCCGCGCGACCACGCATAGAAGTAGTTCTGAACCGTCGAAAAGGGCGGATAACAAGGCGGTATCAGACGCCACTGGCAGCCCGAGGCAAGCATGTACTGGATCGCGTCGAACACTCGGCGCAGATCCGTCGTGCGCGGCCGACCCATCCGCCCCTGCTGCGGGATCAGCGGCGCAATCAGAGCCCACTCCGCGTCGCTCACATCGTTTTGTCGGTGATCATGCGCCCGGCTATACTTCGCTTGGGTGGCCTCAGTCCAAGCCACGGTACCCTCCATATCGGTCTCAACACCCGAACAGGTACCATGGCTTGAGGCCACCCGCGACTTTAGGAACAAGCTCTAAGATGGCGGCCGCAGCGGGAGGCCTCCGATCCGAACACCGGGAACGCGGCAACGATGACCGGCGGCGCCAACGCGGTGGCGCGCGAGGAGCTGATCGGCCGGGCGCGGGCGCTGCTGCCGGGGATCGCCTCGCGGGCGGCGGTGGCGGACCGGATCAGGCGGCTGCCTGAGGAGACCCAGGCCGAGTTGATGGAGGCCGGGCTCTACCGCATCTACCTCCCCGAGCGCTATGGCGGCTACGAGTCGGACTACGCGCTGCAGATCGATCTCGCCGCCGAGCTCGGCACCGCCTGCGGCTCGACCGCCTGGGTGCATTCGGTGGTCGCCAGCCATAGCTGGATGCACGGCATGTTCGACGCCGGGGCGCAGGACGCGGTCTGGGGCGGGGACCCCGACGCGCTGATCTCGGGCTCGACCCCCACCGCCGATTCGCGCATCGATCCGGTCGACGGCGGCTACCTGCTGAACGGTACCTGGACGCTGGCGAGCGGCGTGGATTTCTGCCGCTGGAACCATTTCAACATGATGACGCCGCGGCTGGATCGCGACGGGCTGGAGCACCGCTACGGCCTCGCAGCCGTCGGCGACGTCGAGCTGATCAACGACTGGTATACCACCGGGCTGCGCGGCACCGGCTCGCGCTCGATGGTCTGCCGCGACCTGTTCATCGCCGAGGACTGGACGATCCGCTCCGAGGCCTGCCGCGGCGGGCCCACGCGGGGGAGCGCGGTCAACCCGGGCGCGCTCTACCGGATGCCGCTGTTCGCGCTGTTCGGCAAGGGGATCGTCGCACCCGCGGTGGGCATCGCCCGGGGCGCGCTGGCGCTCGCGGTGGAGAGGCTCGGCGGCCAGCGCATGCAGAGCGGCGCGAAGCTCGCCGGGGAGCCGACGGCGCAGCTCCGCATCGGCGAGGCGGCGGCCGAGATCGACGCCGCCTGGACGCTGCTCCGGCGCGACTGCGAAGAGGTGCATGCCAGGGCCGAGGCGGGGGAGGTGCCGAGCCTCGAGGAGCGCCATCGCTGGCGGCGCAACGACGCCTATGCCGGCAAGCTGCTGGTGCGGGCGGTCGACCGGCTGATGGCGCTCGGCGGGGCGGCCGGCAATGCCGAGGACTCGCCCTTGCAGCGCCACTGGCGCGACATGCACACGCTCGCCTCCCATATCGCGCTCGCCTGGGACGCCCAGGGGGCGAATTACGGCCGCATCCTGCTGGACCTGCCGACCCGGGACGGCAAGCTGTGAGGAGCAGACGATGACCAGGCGGCGGATCTCCAGCTTCACGCCCTTCGAGGCGCTCGCGAGCTTCTCCCGCGCCGTGGTCGACGGCGACATGGTCTATGTCTCGGGGACCACGGGCATGGACCGCGAGACCGGCGCCTTCCCGCCCGACGCCGCCGCGCAGGCGAGATTGGCGCTGGGCCATGTCGAGGCCGCGCTGGGCGAGGCCGGGGCCGGGCTCGCCGACGTGCTGCGCGTGGTGGTCTATATCGCCGATCGGGCGGACCTCATGGCGGTGTGCGAGGCGGTCGGCGAGGCCTTCGCCGGCATCCTGCCCGCCAACACGACGGTGATCGCGGCGCTCGCGCTGCCCGAGATGAAGGTCGAGATCGAGGTTACCGCGCGGATCGGGAGCGCGGCTCGCTGAACACGAAGCTCTGGCCGGGGTCGATGGCGATCCGCACCGTCTCGCCGGCGCGGTGGCGCACCAGGCCGGGCAGGCGGGCGTGGAAGTGGTCGTGGCCCGGGTCGCCGTGGCGCTCGCTGAGCCGGACCACGCTGGAGGCGCCGGCGAAGTGGACGCTGCAGACATGGAGCTCGGCCGAGGCACGGCCGCCGCCCGGCGCGAGACGCAGCCCGTCCGGGCGGATCAGCACCTCGACCGGCTCGCCGTCGCCGAAGCCGGGATTGGCGAGCGCGCCGAGGCGGGTCCGGATCTCGGCGCCCGCGACCGTGCCGGGGACCCGGTTGACCGCGCCGAAGAAGGCGGCCGTGAAGGCATCGACCGGGGCGGCGTAGAGCTCGTCCGGGGTGCCGGTCTGGACCATCTCGCCGTCGCGCATCAGCACGATCCGGTCGGCCGAGACCAGCGCCTCCTCGGGGTCGTGGGTGACCATCAGCACGGTGACGCCGGCGTCCTTGAGGATGCGCACCGTCTCCTCGCGGAGCCCGGCGCGGAGCGCGGCATCGAGGCTGGAGAACGGCTCGTCGAGCAGCACCACCCGGGGCCGCGGCGCCAGCGCGCGGACCAGGGCGGCCCGCTGCTGCTCGCCGCCCGACAGCATGTGCGGGTAGCTGTCCGCCAGATGGCGCATGCGCACCCGGTCCAGCAGCGCCTCGACCCTGCCGGTGTCGGTCGCGCGCTGCCGCCGGCACATGCCGTAGGCGATGTTCTGGGCCACCGTCAGATGCGGGAACAGCGCCACGTCCTGGAACAGGAAGCCGATGCCGCGCTCGGGCGGCGGCACCACCCTCGCGGCGACCGACAGCACCCGCCCGGCGATGCCGACCCGGCCGGCGGCCGGCCGTTCCAGCCCGGCGATGGCGCGCAGCGTCGTGGTCTTGCCGCAGCCCGACGGGCCGAGCAGGCAGACCAGCTCGCCCTCCGCGATCTCCAGCGAGAGGTCGCGCACCGCCCGTTTCGTCCCGAAGCTGACGCTCAGACCATCGAGTTTCAGCACCGCGCCATACCCGCCGACCCAACCGCAGCGACGCCGAAAAATCCCGTCCCCACGGTGTTATTGATAATCAATATCACCGTGGGGACGGGCGGGGAAGGGGTAAGGGGTCTCTTTTTTCGTCGGGAGAGAGATACGGATTCAGGTCGCGGGGCCGCCCCAGACTTCCTCGGCGATCCGGAGGACGAGCTCGAGCTTGCGCCTGGTGTCGTCGGGGCCGACCGGCTGGCCGCCGCCGCCGGCTGACGAGAAGCCGCATTGCGGCGAGACGGCGAGGCGGTCGAGCGGCGCGTGCGCCGCCGCCTCGTCGATGCGGCGCCTGACCGCGTCCCTGTCCTCCAGCGCCGGCGTCTTGGTGCCGATCAGCCCGAGCGCGGCGGTCTTGCCGGCGGGCAGGAAGCGCAGCGGCGCGAAATCGCCGGCGCGCGGTGTGTCGTACTCGAGCAGCAGCAGGTCGACGTCGAGCCCGCCGAAGACGCGCTTGGCGATCGCCTCGTAGCCGCCTTCGGCCATCCAGCGGCCCTTGAAATTGCCGCGGCACATGTGAAGCCCGACGAACATCCCCGCCGGCCGCTCGGCGATCGCCGCGTTGATCAGCGCGACATAGGCATCGGTGAGTGCGTCCGGGTCCTCGCCGCGCGCGCGCACGCCCTCCCGCGCCGCCGCGTCGCAGATGCAGCCGAGCGCGGTGTCGTCGAGCTGCACGTATCCGCAGCCGGCGGCGGCGAGCTCGGCGAGCTCGGCGCGGTAGATCCGCACCAGGTCCGCGAAATAGGCGTCCCGGTCGGCATAGGCGGCGGGCTCGAAGCTGCGCGGCCCGAGGAAGAAGTGGAGCACCGGCGGCGAGGCGATGGTCACCTTGGGCAGGCCCTTCGGCGCGAGCCCGGCGAGGAAGCGGTAGTCGCCGGCGACGATGGGGCGCGCGCGCCCGAGCCGGCGCGCGGCGTATGGCGAGGCGGCGATACCCGCGCTCCCCCATTCGGAGCGGAAGTCGAGCAGCCCCTCGCGGCGCAGCGCGAACCCGTCGAGCGCGTCGATCACGCCCGCCGACCAGGAGCGGCGGCGGAACTCGCCGTCGGTCACCGCCGGCATTCCGAGCCCGTCCTGGAAGGCGACGATGCCCTGGATCGCCGCGTCCTCGGCCGCGCGCAAGCCCGCCGCGTCGAGCCTCCCCGCGCGATGCGCCCTCGCGGCTTCCAGCAGCGCATCCGGGCGGACGAAGCTCCCGACATGCTCGGCGCGGAAGGGGGGTGTCGTCATATGGAAGCCTCCGATGGCGGCGCTCTCAGGCTATAGTCACCGGCGCAAGGGCGGGCAAATGCGGCGGAGGAGAGCATGCGGCTGGGCGGCACGGTGGGCGGGATCGGCTGGCGGCGGATCGTCGAATCGGAGGGGCCCGATTTTGACGTGTTCTTCCTGCTGCCGGACGCGAGCGAGCAGAGCCTCGCGCCTCACCGCGCCTGGCTCGAGCCGCGCTTCCTCGACCCCGTATCGGACCGGCTGGTGATGGCGATGCAGTCTTACCTGCTGACGACCCGCCACCACGCGATCCTGGTCGATGCCTGCGTCGGCAACGACAAGGAGCGCCGCTTCCACGCGCCCTGGGCGCGGCGCACATCGACCCGCTTCCTCGACAACCTCGCCGCCGCCGGGCTCGCGCCGGAAGACGTCGACTTCGTGATGTGCACCCATCTCCATGCCGACCACGTGGGCTGGAACACGCGCTTGCTCGACGGACGCTGGGTGCCGACCGTCCCTAACGCGCGCTACGTCTTCGCGCGCACCGAGTACGATCACTGGATCGCGCTCAACAAAGGCGGCAAGAAGTACTCCGACGGCTGCATCGACGACAGCGTGCTCCCCGTCGTCGAGGCCGGGCAGGCCGAGATCGTCGACGACTTCTGGGCCTTCGACGACGAGATCCGCTTCGCGCCCACCCCCGGCCACACGCCGGGCCACGTCGCGATCGAGCTTCGCTCGCAGGGCGCCCGCGCGGTGCTGTCGGGCGATGTCTGCCACACGCCGCTGCAATGCCGCGAGCCCGGCTGGAGCGCCGTCGGCTGCTCCGACCGGGCGCGGTCGGCGGCGACCCGGAGGGCGTTCCTCGAACGCCACGCGGACACGGACACGCTGGTCATGACCGCCCACTTCCCCGCGCCCCCGGTCGGCTTCGCGCGGGCGCGGGGCGAGATCTTCAACTTCTCCTGTGACGGGTAGGGCGGGACGAATATTCGCTTGATGGTAGGCCGCGGGTGCGGCAGAGTCGTCCGCGCGGGCGTGCCCATGGCGTTGCGGAGCAGATCGAGTGACCCCGGAGTTGATCGCAATCCTGGCAGTCGGCGTAGCGCTGGCCGGCGTGATGCTGCAAGGCCAGCACACGCTCGGCGCGCGCATGGACCGCCTCGACCGGCGCATGGACCGGCTTGAAGCGGAGTTGAAGGAGGTTCGCGACCGCCTGAGCCGTCTCGAAGGCAAGATGGATTTCCTGGAGGGCCATATCGTCCGCCGCGACGACGCGGGCGCGCCGGCAGAGTAGCCGGCCCGGCCGCTGCGGCGCGTCCCGGGCGCCGCGACGACACCGGCACCCCGACCGTGACCGCGCACTTCCCGCGCCCCCCCGTCGGATTCGTGCGGGCAGGGGCGGTGCCTGCGACTTCGCCCGTGACGGGTAGGACGGGGCAGGTATTCGCTTGATGGTAGGCCGCGGGTGCGGCAGAGTCTTCCGCGCGGGTGCCCCACGCCGTCGCGGAGCATACTGAGTGACCCCGGAACTGATCGCGATCCTGGCAGTCGGCGTAGCGTTGACCGGTGTGATGCTGCAAGGCCAGCGCACGCTCGGCGCGCGCATGGACCGGCTCGATGGGCGTATGGACCGGCTGGAAGCGGAGATCAAGGAAGTCCGCGAGCGGCTGGAAGCGGAGATCAAGGAGGTCCGCGACCGCCTGGAAGTGGAGATGAAGGAGGTCCGCGACCGCCTGAGCCGTCTCGAAGGCAAGATGGATTTCCTGGAGGGCCATATCGTCCGCCGCGACGAGGCGGGCGCGCCGGCGGAGTAGCCGGCCCGGGCGCCGCCGTTCGTCATTTCGACCGCAGCGCCGCCGGGCGCGGAGCCCCGGACTTGATCCGGGGCGGAGCGGAGAGGTCTCGCGCCCACCGCCCCACCACGTCATGGCCGGACTCGATCCGGCCATCCATGCGGCGCCTCCGTCCAAGAGGCGGCGGGCAGGGCCGGACGGCCATGGGGGCACCGTCGGCGGCGAATCGAACAAAACAAGAACATCTTGGCGCACCCGGGAGACATGTGCTACAGCAGCGCCGCCATGGCGGACAACTCCGGCATCGAATGGACGGATGCGACGTGGAACCCGGTGACGGGCTGCACCAAGATCGCGCGCGGCTGCGACAACTGCTACGCCGAACGCTTCGCCGAGCGCTGGCGGGGCGTGCCGGGCCACCCCTACGAGCAGGGCTTCGACCTCCGGCTTTGGCCGTCGCGGCTGGACCGGCCGGAGCGCTGGCGCAAGCCGCGCATGATCTTCGTCAACTCGATGAGCGATCTGTTCCACAAGCGGGTGCCGCGCGGCTTCGTCGACGACGTGTTCGACCGGATGGAGACGACCGACCGCCATGTCTACCAGGTGCTGACCAAGCGGAGCTCGCGCATGCGGGACTACCTCCGCCGGAGATATCCCGGTAGCGCGGCGCCGGCGCATATCTGGTGCGGCGTGTCGGTGGAGGACCGCTCCGGCCGGGCCAGAATCCGGCATCTGCAAGCGGCGCCGGCGGTGATCCGCTTCCTGTCGATAGAGCCGCTGCTGGGTCCGCTGGGCGAGCTCGACCTGGAGGGCATATCCTGGGTCATCGTCGGCGGCGAGAGCGGGCCGAAGGCGCGGGAGCTGCGCTTCGAATGGGTCCGCGACATACGCGACCGGTGCGAACGCGCGGGCGTGCCGTTCTTCTTCAAGCAATGGGGCGGGGCGACGCCCAAGGCCCGAGGCCGCGAGCTTGAGGGCGTGGAACACAACGGCATGCCAGGTAGTGCGGGAAAGGAGTGCGGCCATGCCCTTCCAATGGCATCCTGACGAGCCTCCGCCGGAGATCGAAGGGCACGGCACGGCAAGGCGTTGGAGGCTTACAAAGACAAGTCGACGAACGGGCGGCCAACGACGCCCCTTCCGTCATGGCCGGCCCCCGAATCGAGTCCGGGGGTGATCCGGCCATCCATGCAGCCTATCCGCCCGCACGGCGGCCCGTCGGGAGAGCTGGCGGCGCCCATGGATGCCCGGATCAAGTCCGGGCATGACGGGTGGGGAGAGGGCGTGCCGATGGAGGCGACGGCCCGCATGCCCTTCCTCAACGTCCCCCAACCACGTCATGGCCGGACTTGATCCGGCCATCCATACGGCCTGTCCGCCCGCGAGGCGGCCGGCCGGGTCAGCCGGGGACGCGGCCGGGCGGCGCGTTCGGCCCGTCTCCGAGCACGGCGGCGATACGCTTGGCGAGTTGATCCCGCAGGTCCGCGGGTGTCTCCCAAACGATGTGGTTGTATTGCCGCGTGTCGAAATGGACTTTCTTCAGCGCGTCCTTTCGGCAGGAGAATATGACGGGAATGCCGAGCCCGTGCGCGAAGCCGGCCTCGTAGTAGACGCCGCCCCGCGCTCCGTCGTCGCCTTGGGTGAAGTCCGCGACCACGAAGCGCGCCCTGCGTATCTCGGCAACGATCTCGTCGTCGATCTTGTTGACATGCTCCTTCCGGTCGATCCGCACGGGGTCGTAGCCGGTACCGCGCACCGCCGGGGCAATGCCCTGTTCCCAGGCTTCGCTCGTGGAGTCGTCGAACCA
The DNA here is from genome assembly GCA_028821395.1 of Defluviicoccus sp. GTDB lineage: Bacteria > Pseudomonadota > Alphaproteobacteria > MPNO01 > MPNO01 > MPNO01. The sequence continues at coordinate 23,337 of JAPPGP010000196.1, read as the reverse complement.
CATCGCGATGAAGGCTCTTGAAGAAGGCGTATGGGTCTCTTCCAGTTCGGCCAACCGGACGTAACCAGCCACGGTCAAACGGTAACTCTGTTTTCCTCTCCGCTCGAAGGATTCTATCCAGCCCTGTTCCTCCAAATAGTTTCCAAAGAAATCAATCTCTCGTCTTTGCCCGTCGATCGCTGAGGGATCAGGCGAGGACTCAAATGCGGAAAGTGCCAAGAGGAAGTTCTTTGGATCGATTTCATAGCTGAGGCCCGGAAATCCGCATCCTGGATAAGGTTCGCGATCCGCCAGAAATTGGAGAAACCGGTCAGCCCGCTCGCGGATGGGGAGGGGACGACGTGCCTCAACCTCCTTGACCGTATCGGAATTCACTTCCGGGCAGTCGGCGCCTAGATGCCGCTGGTCGATCAACCATGTAGTCAGGCGCGCCTTCAGAGAGGTATCGCGATTCTTGACTATTGTCTCGGCCGATCCGGTAATGAAGTATCGGCCGCCGGCGCGAGGTGAGTCGATCCATCGCCCGTCGATTCCGGGCGGGCGCATCTCGGTTGCGGGCGTTCCCCAGATGGGGCACCTGGCGTTCTCGTTCATCCGCTCGTCCGAGCTCCGGTCATGTCCAATATCGCCGCGATCCGCCGCGCGGTGTCGGTGAAGTGCTGCACCTCCTCGGGGTGGAGCGGGCGGGCGAGGATGTTGCGCTCGCGGTAAGACAGCCATTTCTTCAACACCTGGTAGCCGCCGAGGCGGTAGCTCCAGACGGAGGCCGGGACGTTGCGCCAGAACGCCTCGGCGTTGAGGTAGATGTCGTAGGTCCGCTCGCCGAGCGCGGGGAGGGCGTCGCCCAGCGCCGCGCGCTCGCCCGGCGAGAAGGCGCGCTCGGCGGCGCGGCCCTGGCCCGGCATCACCGCGTCGCCCTGGCCGAAATGGCCCCAGCCGGCGGTGACCGCGAAATCCCCGCCCGCCATGTTGCGCCCGCCGGTGGTGGCGGGGACGGCGACGGCGGCGATCTCCGGTCGCAGCGGCGCCTGGGTGACGCCCGGGACGGGGGTGTCGGGATCGAGCAGCGCCGCAAGCTCGCGCCCGCGGGCTGCCGATTCCGCGAGCGCGTCGGCCGCGCCCTCCGCCCCGCCGTCGGGCCAGCCCGGCAGCGGGATGCGCGGCCACTCCATCCTGAGCGCTCCGGCGTTGGCCTCGCGATAGGCGGGATCGTGCAGGGTGGCGAGGACGTGATGGAACAGGTCTTCGACGCCGAGGCCGAGGCGGTCGAGATAGCGTTTCGCCGAAGCGGAGAGATTGCCACGACGTGCGCTGCTTTCATCCGTCCCAGCGCTGTCGCCGCGAAGCCACGCGGGAAACAAGTTGGAACCGCGCTCGATCAGGTGGTGCGAACCCAATTGGCCCGTGAAGACGGCTTGTGGTTCCAAGGCGCCTTGCCTCAAGTGCTGTGCAGCCGACAACCAGCGATTTCCAGCGAACACATTTTCTTGATAGTTGGGGCGTGGTCGATCCAACAAACCGCCATCCGCTTCCCAATAGAGCCAACGGATATCGAACGGACGGTAAGTGCAACGCACGAAACCGCTTTCATTTGGCTGGCCCCGTTTGAGCAATTTTTCGCGTACCGCCGATGCATCGGAGACCTTTGACCCTGATAAGTTCCTCATGGCAGCCGGATATTTTTGCTCAATCTGCGCGTCACTCACACGGGGATTGAAGTAGTCTCCAATTCGGGCTCTAAGTCGATAAAGGTCAGTATCGAAGAGGAATGCGTCGCGGTTTGTCAGGACACCATGAAATTTCGTCGGAAATATGTGGGGCAGCGCCGGCCAACTGAACCAGTCTTCGCTCACCGCCATGCGTGCGAAGGGTAGTCCAAGCGGCAAGACAGGCTCGATGCGTCCATAAAGGGTGCCCGGTTCCGCTTCCGCAGTTTCCAACAGGTCAGCACGTTTCGACTCTCCCCATAGATGCCGGAATTCCACTTCATCGGCCGGCGCGTGCTTCGCCTTACGCACCAGCGTCGCGATGGCGGTGCCGACCTGGATGCCAACCGGATCGCCCTCGGTCGAGAAGATGCTGGGGTCAGGCGTACCGTCCGGCGCGACCTTGCCGGTCTTGTACTTGTCGCCGTTCAGGCAATCGATTCGGATCGCGTCGAATGCCTCCAGATACCGCTCTCGCATGCCTGTGAACGAGAGGCCGTCGAGCCAGGAATAGTTGGAGATGAAGCAGACCATGCCCCGGCCGGTCTTCTCCGCAATGCGCCGCTCTGCCATGCGGAAGAAGCGGACATAGAGGTCGTTCAATCCGCGACCTTCGGGTCGACGCACGCGCTTTGCCGTGCGGTACGCCTCGGTCAATTCCCGCTCCTCATCGACCGCGACGCCGGGATGGCCGTTGTAGGGCGGGTTGCCCAAGATCACGAGAATCGGACGATCCCTTTTCACCCGATTGGCCCGCTCGCGTTCTGCCGCCATTTCCGGGAACGCGACCATCTGTTTTTCTACGTCAGTCGGCTCCCACCCCGTCAGCGCGTTGGTGAGGAACACCCCGGCGCGTTCTGTGTCGTCGGCGAGCGGCGCGTCGAGCTCCTGCATGGTGAGCCCGACCTGGAGATGGGCGACGACGAAGGGGGCGGGCATGATCTCGAAGCCGAACACCCGTGTCGTCGCCGCCCGCTTCACCCGCGCGCCGGCCAGCGCGCCGAGGCCCTGGCCTTCGAGGTTGGCGGCGATGCGGCGCAGCACCTCGGCCAGATAGGCGCCGGTGCCGCAGCACGGGTCGAGCACGTAGACGTTGTCCGCCGCCAGCCCCTCCGGGATGGCGAGGTCGTCCTTCAGCGCCTTGTCGACCCGGGCGACCATGTAGCGGACCACCTCGCGCGGCGTGTACCAGACGCCGAGCTGCTTCCTGAGCGCCGGGTCGAATTCCTGGAGGAAGGGCTCGTAGAAATAGGGCACCGCCTCGCCCTCGTCGAAGCGGGCGAAGAAGGCGCCGCGGTCCACCCGGTCGAGCGCGGCGGCGGTCCAGTCCAGCACCTCGACGAGCCCGAGCGGTTGCAGCCGGCCGGGGTCCGACAATTGCTGGAACAGCGCCCGCAGCACCGGCGCGCGCAGGTGCCAGACCGCCTCGCGCCAGCTAAAGTTCCCCAATGGCCGCGGCGTCTGGCGCGCCCACAGCACCCAGGCGGAGAACACGCCGTAGAACAGGGTCTGCACCAGCGTCGAGTGGAAGAAGCGTTCGCCCTTCTCGGCTTCGAAGCGGACGCCGAGCGCCTCCTCCAGCGCCGCGCGCACCGCCCGGAGCGCGGGCGCGTCGCCCGCCGTCTCGACCCGGGCGAGGCCGTCGCGGGCGTAGGAGGCGAGCAGCCAGGCCAAGTCCTTCGGTTCCGCGAGCGCCGCGCTGTGCGACAGCGCGCGGGCGAGGTATTCGCCGAGCCCCGCGCCGGCCTCGCGGGCGAAGGCGCGTGGCTTCTCGACCCTGCGCCAGAAGTCTTCCGCGTTGTCGGCGAGACGAAGGGTTTCGAGCTTCGCCGGCCCGCCCGCCGCGTCCTCCCCGACCAGCACGAAGTCGCGCAGATTGGTCGCCAGCACCAGCCGGTAGCGGCCCCAATAGCGGCTGACCTGATCGCTCCCGGCGGTTAGCCCGGCGTCGTCGTCCGCCGCCTTGACCTCGACCGCGCCGCGCTCCGGCAACTGCCCCGCGCGCGGGCGGCCCTTCTGCACCTGCCTGGCCGCGAAGAGGCCGAAATCGGGACGGCCCGCGCCCCGGTCGGCGAGCTCGGCGACGCAGAACACCTTGGGCTTCAACGCCGCGCCGACCGCGTTCAACAAGTTGCGGAGCGCGGGATGGTAGGAAAGCTCCCCCGTCGCCCCGCCGCTGCCGCGGATGCGCCCGAGGTCGGCGAAATACGCTTCTACCGCCGCCGTCAGCTTCGCGCTGGTTCCCGCCATGACCCCGTTGTGGCCGAGCGCGGCGCGACTCGCAAGGGCGGTTCCTTGCCACCCGTCGTTTCGACCGGAGCCAAGAGGGGGGGGCGACGGCTCTCTCCCCGCCTCGCCCGACCCCCCTCGTCATGGCCGGACTCGATCCGGCCATCCATGCGGCGTCTCTGCCTGCGAGGCCGCCGATGGGAAGGGACGGCGGCGCCAGTGGATGCCCGGATCGAGTCCGGGCATGACGAGGGGGACGACGATGGGGGCGGGCCGCGCCCGGCTCTCCATGCACCGTCCATGCCCCCCGCCCCACTTCAACCCGCCGCCCCCCGGTGGCATGATCGCCGCCGCACGCATCCCAGCGGGAGAGGCCGCGATGTCGGTGAGCACGATCGGTGAGATTCCGCGCCAGGCGGCGGCGCGGTTCGGCGACAAGACGGCGCTGGTCTTCGGCGGGCGCAGGGTCTCGTTCGCGGAGATCGACCTCTTGGCCTCCCGCGTGGCCGGCGGGCTGCGCGCGCTCGGCGTGGATGCGGGCGACCGGGTGACGCTCTATGCCCAGAACAGCGTCGAGTGGATCGCGAGCTACTACGCGATCGCCCGGGTGGGCGCCGTCCTCAACCCGATCAACGTCATGCTGACCCCGGACGAGGTCGCCTATGTGGTGAAGGATTGCGGCGCCAAGGTGCTGTTCACCACCGCCGACCGGGCCGCGCCCATCCTGCCGCTCAAGGCCGACGGCGACCTCGCCGAGATCGTCGTGTTCGGCGAGGCGGACGGCGCCGCCTCGTTCGACGATCTCGCAGCCTCGGGCGCGAACGAGTTCGAGCCCGCGGCGGTCGACCCCGAATCGCTATCCACCATCTGCTACACCTCGGGCACGACGGGCTTCCCCAAGGGGGCGATGCTGAGCCACCGCTCGGTGGTGCTGAACGCGGCGGTGACCGCGGCGATGAACATGCGCACCGAGCACGACGTGCAGCTCACGGCGCTCCCCTGCGCGCATGTCTATGGCGGCACGCTGATGAACCTCAACTTCCTGTTCGGCTCGACGCTGGTGCTCTACGAGAAGTTCGACGCGGGCGAGGCGCTGCAAGGCATCCAGGAGCACCGCGCCACCATCACCGACGGCGTGCCGACGATGTATCTCTACATGCTGGCGCATCCGGAGTTCGAGGGCTTCGACCTGTCCTCGCTCACCCGCTCGGTCACCGGCGGGCAGACCATGCCGGTCGCCAAGGCGGAGGAATGGCGCGAGCGCGCCGGCTGCGAGGTCTACGAGCTGTGGGGCATGACCGAGCTCGCCGGGCCCGGGCTGATGCAGCATTGCTACGGCGAGAACCGGCTGGGCTCGGTCGGCATCGAGATGTTCTATCACCGCGCGCGCATCGTCGACCCCGAGGACGCCTCGAGGGAGCTGCCGGCGGGCGAGGTGGGCGAGCTGATGTTCAGGGGCCCGTTCGTGATGATGGGCTATTACGGCAACGAGCAGGCGACGCGCGAAGCGATCGAGCCCGACGGCTGGCTGCACTCCGGCGATCTCGGCAAGGTGGACGAGGACGGCTATTTCTACATCGTCGACCGCAAGAAGGACATGATCCTGACCGCCGGGTTCAACATCTACCCGGCCGAGATCGAGCGGGTGATCTCCGCCCACCCGGCGGTCGCCATGGTCGGCGTCGGCGCCAAGAAGGACGAGGCCAAGGGCGAGGTCGCCAAGGCCTATGTGGTGCTGAAGCCCGACCGCGAGGCCGGCCCGGACGAGCTGATCGGCTTCTGCCGCGCGCGCCTCGCCGCCTACAAGGTGCCGCGCGAGATCCAGATCGTCCCCGACCTGCCGACCACCTCGACCGGCAAGATTTTGCGGCGCGAGCTGCACACGCTGGAGTAGGGCGACGCTCCCATGAAGCTCTACGTCACCCCGACCTCGCCCTACGCCCGGCTCGCGATGATCGTCCGGCTGGAGAAGGGGCTGCAAGAGATCGAGCTGGTGTGGACGCGCACCCGCGACCCGGACGACCCGATGCTCGCCGTCAACCCGTCCGGGCGCATCCCCTATCTCGGCCTCGACGACGGGCCGGGCTTCGAGGACACCGACGCGATCGTCGACTACATGGACACGCTCGCGCCCCCCTGCCGCTTCGCCCCGCCCGGTGGCGCGGCCTACTGGCCGTATCGCCGCCGGCTGGCGACGGCGCGCAGCATGCTCGACGGGGTGGCGGTCTGGGCGCGCGAGACGATGCGCGCGCAAGGCGAGCGCTCGCCCGCCACGATCGAGCACGAACGCCGCCGCGCCGCCCGCCTCGCGGATCGCTTCGAGGCGGAGATCGGGGCCTTCGAGGGACAGCCCGACCTGCCGCAGCTCCTGCTGTTCTGCGCGCTCGACGTGGAACGCCGCCTGCCCGAGTTCGACTGGCGCGCGGGACGGCCCGGGCTGGTCGCGTGGCACGCAGGCGTGGCCGCGCTGCCCCCGGTCGCGGGCTCGCTGCCGCCGGAGGGGAGCTAGCGGCGGGCGGTCCGGCTCACGCCCCCGCGGGCGGGCCCGGGCGGTTCTCCATCTCCGCGTGCATCGCCTTGACGGCGTCGCTGGCGGCGGTCTGGAACAGCGCCGGGACCAAGGCGTGGACGATGGCGGCGGCGCCGGCGCCGAGCAGGCGGGCGCCGAAGGAGAGGGCGACGGCCATGTGCTCGACATAGGTCTCGCCGACGCTCGCCGGGTGGCCGGTGAAGGCGCCGAGTATCGGTCGTGCCGAAGTGGCCGCCCGCTGCCGTCCCATCCGTATCGCTCCCCGTGCCGCCCGGTACTCTCCAGCATAGCGCGGCGGTGGCGGGTAGATATCCCAAACGGTTTGCCAATCGACTCGATTTTGGGACATCATCCCACGATGAACGAGAAACTGGACGAAACCGACCGCCGGGTGCTGCGCTGCCTGCAGGACGACGCGTCGGTCAGCATGGACGAGCTCGCCGCCCGGGCGAATCTCTCTCGCAACGCCTGCTGGCGCCGCGTCAAGCGCATGGAGCAGCGGCGGATCATCCGGGGCCGGGTCGCGCTGGTCGACCCGGAGGCGCTCGGTCTCGGGCTGTCGGTGTTCGTGATCGTGCGCACCAACGCGCACGAGAAGGACTGGCTCGAGAGGTTCGAGGAGGCGGTTCACACCCTGCCCGAGATCCTGGGCGCGCACCGGATGAGCGGCGACATCGACTACGTGCTGCGGCTCAGGGTGGCGAGCGTCCGGGACTACGACCGGTTCTACCAGCGCCTGATCGCCAAAATCCCGATCGCCGACATCTCGGCGAGCTTCGTGATGGAGGACATCAAGGACACCACGGCGCTCCCCGTCTGACGCCGGGCCGGCCGGCCGTTCGCGTGCTACAATCGCGGCGGGTGCAAGGCGGGACACGGAAGCCGCCGGTCCCGCTGTCCACGCGAATCGGGCGTTTCGGCCATGACCGCGCGCATCGCCATACCCGCCGAGCCGATCGCCGCCTTCTGCGAGCGCTGGCAGGTGACCGAACTGGCGCTGTTCGGCTCCGTGCTGCGGGAGGATTTCGGCCCCGCGAGCGATATCGACGTGCTGGTCGCCTTCGCCGAGGAGGCGCGCCACAGCCTGTTCGACATGGTTCGGATGGAAGCGGAACTCAAGGATATCTTCGGCCGCGAGGTCGATCTGGTCAGCCGGCGCGGCATCGAACGGAGCCGCAACCATCTGCGCCGCAAGGCCATCCTGAACTCGGCGGAAACCATCCATGAACGGTGACGCGGCCGGGCGACTGTCGCCCGAGAAGACATAGCGCCGCCAAGGCCGCCCGGGAGAAAGCCATGACCTATCGCGATCCCTCCAGGCCGCCGTTTCGGGCCGACCATGTGGGGAGCCTGCTGCGCCCGCGCGAGATTCACGAGGCGCGGGCCAAGCTGGCGGCGGGCGAGATGACGCCGGACGAGCTCGCCGGGATCGAGGACCGCTGCATCCGCGACGCCGTCCAGAAGCAGGAGGCGGTCGGGCTGAGCGCGGTCACCGACGGGGAGTTCCGGCGCGAGGCCTGGCACTACGACTTTCTCTGCGGCCTCGACGGCATCGAGCAGTCGGCGCCGCACCAGGGCCCGACCTTCCGGGGCGGGCAGGGCGTCGCCTCGCTGGAGGTCAAGGGCAGGATCCGCAACCCGGGCGGGGTGATGCTCGACCATTTCCGCGTCCTGAAGGAAAGTACGAGCGTCACGCCGAAGTTCTGCATCCCCTCGCCGAGCCTCGCCTATCACCGCAGCGGCCGCGCGCTGATCGACCGCGAGATCTATCCCGATCTCGAGGAGTTTCGCGCGGACCTCTACGCCGCCTACCGCGACGAGGTCAGGATGCTGTACGAGGCGGGCTGCCGCTACCTCCAGCTCGACGACACTACCTTCGCCATGCTGTGCGACCCGAAGGTGCGCGGCCAGATGGCCGAGCGGGGCGACGATCCGGCGGCGCTGATCCGCATCTACGCGCGCGGCATCGCCGAGGCGATCCGCGACCGGCCGGACGACATGACGGTCACCGTCCACATGTGCCGGGGCAATTTCAGGAGCTCCTGGATCGCCGAGGGCGGCTACGAGCCGGTGGCGGACGACATGTTCCAAGGCGTCCCCGTCGACGGGTTCTTCATGGAATGGGACACCGACCGGGCCGGCGGGTTCGAGCCGCTCCGCTTCGCGCCGCGCGAGGGCATGGTGGTGCTCGGGCTGGTCAGCTCCAAGTTCCCCGAGCTCGAGTCCAGGGACGAGCTGAAGCGCCGGGTCCACGAGGCGTCCCGCTTCCTGCCGCTCGAAAACCTCTGCCTCAGCCCGCAATGCGGCTTCGCCAGCATGGCCGTCGGCAACGAGGTCAGCGAGCAGGCCCAGTGGGACAAGCTCGCTTTGGTCGTGGAAACCGCCGCGGAGATCTGGGGCGGCGGCTGAGGGGGCGGCCCGGACCCCCGCGTCTCAGAACTGCCGCGAGGTTTCGAGCAGCACCTCCTCGCCCGATTCGGTGCGGCCGTGGCGGCTGTAGAAGTGGAGCGCCTTCAGCGCCGGCTCGTCGGACGAGACGAAGAAGATCGCATCCTCCGTGGTTCCTTCGTTGGCGTGCTCCACCCATTCGCCGCCCGGCACGCAGAAGGTGTCGAACGACTCCCAGTCGAACCGCCTGCCGCCGACGATGGAGTGGCCGCGCCCCTCGAACACGGTGTAGATCAGGCTCGCATTCTGGCGCGACGCGAGCGTGGTTTCGCCGGGCCGCAGCATCTGGGCGAAGAACGTCATGGTGGCGTAGGGCGCCCTGCCGGTGGTGGGATCGACGTATTCGACCGCCACGCCGTCGTAGCGGCTCCCCTCGAGGTCGCGCAAATGCTCCAGCAGCGTGCGCGTCGCCTCCCAGCGATAGACATACATCGGCGAGGCGTTGCCGGTGCCGCGGTCGTGCGACACGCTGCGCGGCATCAGACCGCCCTGCCCGTAGGTGCGCCTCGAATAGTCGGGATGGAAGCGGTCCTGCTGGGTCTCCTTGCGGACCCTGCGGCCGCGCTCGTCTTCCTCGTAATAGTCGCTCTCGAAATAGGTGGCGTTGAGCACGTTCACCAGCGGCATGTCGAGCACGCTGAGATTGACCGCCCCGCCTTCGCCCTCGTTGCCGTGGTTGTGCCAGGTGTCGTGCGGCGTCAGCACCAGGTCGCCCGGGCCGAAGGTGATCGGCTCGCCCTCGACCCCGGTGAAATTGGTGCGGCCGGTCAGCCCGAAGCGAATCGCGTTGGGCGAGTGGCGATGGGCCGGCGCGATCTCGTTCGGGTTGTTGATGCGATAGGCCGCGAACATGGTGGTCACGGTCGCAATCAGCCCGGTCAGCGCAGGGTTGCACATGATCAGCGAGCGGCGCTCGCTCTCGTTCATGTCGATCAGCTCGCCGGCCTTCTCCAGGCAGGGCAGGATGTCGCGGTACTTCCAGATATGCGGCGCCGCCTTGTCGAAGCGGGCGAGATCGCGCACCGCCTCGTGCTCGCCGGCCTTGCCCACCGACCAGAACTCGTAGAGGTCGAGGGCCTGGGTGCGTTCGTGCAGCGCCGCCATCTCATCTTCCCAGACGAACTCGTCGCTCCGGCGCTTCAGGTCGCCGCGCAAAGTGGTCGCCATCGTCGGTTCCTCCTTCAGCCGATCGCGCCGCGCAGCCCGGCGAGTTCTGCCATCTGGCGCGCGTCGTCGGAGCCGGTGACGCGGACGCAGAGATGGGCGCAGCCGGCGGCGACGAAGCCGGCGAGCCAGCCGGCCACCGCCGCGCGGTCGCCGGCGAAGGCGTATTGCTCGGCGCGGATGCGCTCGGCCGGCAGGTTGTAGTAGCGCGCGAGATAGGAATCGAGCTCCGCCTCGGCCGCTTTCGGGTCTTCGTCGATCGCCACCGTTACATAGGCGGCGCCCGCGATCTCCGCCGGGTCGCGGCCGGCTTCCACGGCATCGTCTTGCAACGCCTGCCAGCTCGCGCCCCATTCGGCGCCGCCGCCGGGGCCGGAGGGGAACCAGCCGTCGAAATTGCGCGCGCAGCGCCGGAGCGCCGCCGGCACCCCGCCGCCGCCCCAGATCTTCGGCCCGCCGGGCGTGAAGGGCTCCGGCGCCAGCGTCGCCGCTTCCAGCTTCCAGCGCCCGTCCCAGTCGACCGGCGCGCCCGCCCACAGCGCGCGGCACAGGCGAAGCCCCTCCAGCATCCGCCCGATGCGCTTCTCGAACGGCACCCCGGCGGCCGCGAACTCGGCGCGAATCGCCGGGGTGTCGCGCGCCGTGCCGACGCCGAGCACGAAGCGGCCGCGAGAGATGCGGTCGAGCGTCGCGAGCTGGTGGGCGAGCAGGACCGGGTTTCTGAGCATCGGCAGCAGCACCGCCGTCCCGAGCGCGATCCGCCCGGTTCGCGCGGCGATGGCGGCGAGCAGGGTGATCGGGTCGTGGCGCGGCTTGGCGATCAGCGAGTCGCCGATCCACACCGAATCGAGCCCGACCTCCTCGGCCACGTCGCCGAGCTCGATTATGCGGTCGGTGTCGTGCACCCCCACCATCACGCGCTCGCGGGTGGGGAGGAGATAGCCGAGCTTCAGCGTCATGACGCGTCCTTGCCGGGGAGTGCGCAGCTTGCCGCAACGCGCCCACGCCGGCAAACCGCGTTCAGCCGATCCGCTCGCGAAGCCCGGCGAGCTCTTCCATCCGGCGCGCGCCGTCGGCGCCGATGGCGCGGACGCAGAGATGGGTGCAGCCGGCCTCGGCGAAGCCGGCGAGCCAGCCCGCCACCGCCGCCCGGTCGCCGGCGAAGACGTATTCCTCGGTCCGGATGCGCCCGGCGGGCAGGTTGTAGTAGCGCACGAGGTAGCGTTCGAGCTCCGCCTCGGCCGCCCTGGGGTCGTCGTCGATCGCCACCGTGACATAGGCGGCGCCCGCGATCTCCGTCGGATCGCGGCCGGCATCCTCGGCAAGCGCGCGCAGGGTCCGCCAGTCCGCGCCCCAGTCGGCGCCGCCCGCGCCGCGGCCAGACGGGAACCAGCCGTCGAAGTGCGCGGCACAGCGCCTGAGCGCCGCCGGCACCCCGCCGCCGCCCCAGATCCCCGGCCCGCCAGGGGTGAAGGGCTCGGGCGCGAGCCTCGCCCCCTCCAGCCTCCACCGCCCGTCCCAGTCGACCGGCCCACCCGCCCACAGCGCGCGGCACAGGCGGAGCCCCTCCAGCATGCGCCCGACGCGCCGCTCGAAGGGGACGCCCATCGCCGCGAACTCGGCATGGATCGCCGGCACGTCGCGCGCCATGCCGACACCGAAGACGAAGCGGCCGCGCGAGATGCGGTCGAGCGTCGCCAGCTGATGGGCGAGCAGGACCGGGTTCCTGAGCATCGGCACCAGCACCCCCGTCCCGAGCGCGATCCGCTCCGTCCGCGCGGCGATGGCGGCGAGCAGGACGATCGGGTCGTGGCGCGGCTTGGCGATCACCGAATCGCCGACCCATACCGAATCGAGCCCGATTTCCTCGGCCAGCTCCGCGAGCTCGAGGATGCGGTCGGTGTCGTGCAGCCCCGCCATCGCGCGCTCGCGCGTGGGCAGCAGATAGCCGAGCTTCAGCGTCATGACGCCGCCTCACACCGGCACGTCGCCGGCGATGCCGATGCGGCGCATCAGCCGGGTCTGGTCGCCCGGGAAGTCGCGCCGCGCGTGCTGGGTGCAGCGGTTGTCCCAGATGATCAGGTCGCCCTCGCGCCAGACATGCTCGTAGACGAATTCGGGACGCTCGATGGCGGCGAACAAAGTTTCCAGGATCGCCGCGCTCTCCGCCGGCGGCATGTCGAGGATCTCCTCGGTCATCAGCCGGTTGACATAGATCGCCTGCGCCCCGGTCTCCGGGTGGGTGCGGATCACCGGGTGGACCGCCTGCGGCAGGCCCGCCCGGTCCAGCGTCCCCGACTTCACCTGGGTGGTGTAGTCGTAGACGTTGAAGGCGCGCCGGCCCTCGAGCCGCGCCCGGAGCCCGGGATCGAGCGCCGCGCAGGCCATGCAGGCATTGGCGAACAGGGTCTCGCCGCCCCGGTCGGTGACCTCGACCGCATAGAGCACGGTCGCCATCAGCGGGCGTTCGAGAAACGCCGAATCGGAGTGGAACTGGAGCTCGCCGTCGGGCAGGAAGCCGATCGGCCTGCCGTCCTCGCGGAGATTGGTGATCAGCAGGACGCGCCGGTCGGGGTCGTGTTTCCGGCTGCGCGCATCCGGCGCCTGGGTGTGGCTCGCGGGTCCGAAATAGCTGGCGAAGCGCGCCTGGGCCTCCACGTCGAGCCGTTGGTCGCGGAACACCAGCACCTTGTGTTCCAGCCAGGCCGCGCGCAGGGCGGCGACGGTCGTCGGGTCGAGGGGTTGCGACAGATCCGGCCCGCGCACCTCCGCGGCGAGGGCCGACGACAGAGGGACGGTGTCGAATTTCATCGCCTCGCCTCCTCTACCAGACGGTGAATCCGCGCGGGCGTCAACGGCACCTCGCGGATTTCCACGCCGAGCGGGGCGAGCGCGTCGGCGACCGCGTTGGCGACCGCGCCGAGCGCGCCGATCGTGCCGCCCTCGCCGAGCCCGCGGAACCCGCCGAGCGTCTCAGGCGGCTCGGCTTCGAGATGGGTGACCGCCATGGTGGGCACGTCGCGGGAGCCCGGAACCACGTAGTCGGCGAGGGTGGCGGACAGCAGCTGGCCACCCGGATCGTAGACCATCTCCTCCATCAGCGCCGCGCCGATCCCCTGCGCGATCCCGCCATGCGCTTGGCCGTCGGCGATCATCGGGTTGATCACCCGGCCGCAATCCTCCGCCGCGACATAGCGCGTCACCGTCACGCCGAAGGTCTCGCGGTCGACCTCTACCGCGGCGATATGGGTGGCCGAGGTCGCCGTCGCGGTGAACGGGTCGTAGACCCCGGTCGCTTCGAGATTGCCGATCTCGTCGCGGATCGGCTTCGGCACCCGACCCATGTCGGAATAGACCGCCCGGGCGAGCTCGGCCAGGCTCATCGACCGGTCGGTGCCGGCGACCCGGATCGCGCCGCCGACGATCTCGATGTCGGTCTCGGCGGCTTCCAGCAGATGCGCCGCGCAGCGCACGATCTTCTCCCGCACGCCGCGCGCGGCGAGGATCGCGGCCCCGCCGCCGAGCACCGCGCCGCGGCTCGCATAGGTGCCGGTCATGTGGCCGAGCGTGGCCGAGTCGCCCATCCTGACCTCGATGTCGTCGAGGCCGACGCCGAGCTCGTCGGCGACGACCTGGCTCAGCGCGGTCTCGGTCCCCTGGCCCTGCGAAGGGACGCCGAAGGCCGCGGTCACCGCGCCGGTCGCGTCGACCGCCACCGCGGCGGTCTCGGTGCCGGTGTTGACCGGCATGCCCGGCGCGGCGGAGATGCGCGAGCCGAGCCCGGTCAGCTCGGCGTAGGACGCGATTCCGATGCCGACCAGCCTTCCCTCCGCCCTGGCTTCCGCCTGCGCCGCGCGCACGGCTTCGTAGCCGATCGCGCGGCGGGCGGTCTCCAGGCAGTCGAGAAAGGCGGAGCGGTCCCAGACGATGCCGGAGGCGGTGCGGTAGGGGAACTCGTCGTCGGCGATCATGTTGCGGCGGCGGATCTCGACCGGATCGAGGTCGAGCGCGCGCGCCGCCATGTCCATCATGCGCTCCATGACGAAGGTGGAGATCGGCCGCCCGACGCCGCGATAGGGCCCGCCCGCGGGCTTCGGCGTCGCCACCGCCCGCGCCCGCGCCCGGTAGTTGTCCACCCGGTAGGGGCCGGGCAGGAAGCTCACCACCTGGACCGGCTCAATGCACGCGGTCCAGGGATAGACCGAGTAGGAGCCCACGTCGCAGAGCGCATCGGCTTCGAGCGCGACGATCCTGCCCTCTCCGTCGAGCCCGAGCGCGGTCTCCAGGATCTCGTCGAAGGCCTGGGTGGTGGCGCGCAGGTCCTCGCGGCGGTCGCCGAACCACTTCACCGGACGGCCGAGCAGAAGCGCGATCGCGGCGAGGCACACGTCCTCGGCGTAGAGCGCGGTCTTGGCGCCGAACCCGCCGCCCACGTCCGGCGTCGACACCCGGATGCGGCTGCCCGGCAGAGACAGGATCTCGGCCAGCGCGTCGCGCACGATGCCCGGCACCTGGGTGGTGGCGCAGAGATCGAGCGCGCGGGTCCGCCGGTCGTAGCTGGCGACCGCGCCCCTCGGCTCCAGCGCCATCGGGGTCTTGCGATGCACCCGGAACCTTCCGCCCACGCGGACCGCCGCGCTGGCGATGGCGCCGTCCACCTCGCCGCGCCCGAAGGAGCGGGCGGCGATCACGTTGCCGCCCGCCTCCTCGTGCAGGACCGGCGCCGTCGGCTCGGCCCCGCGTTCGGGATCGCCGATGCCCTCCAGCGGCTCGATGTCGAGCGCGATCGTGTCGGCCGCGTCCTCGGCCAGATAGCGGCTTTCGGCGACCACCGCGGCGACCGGCTCGCCGGCATAGCGCACGATGTCGGGGACCAGCGGGTAGAGCGGGGTGGGGTAGTAGTCGCGCATTCGCGACGTGGCCCGGATCGGCCGCGCGATGTCGACGAGATCGTCCGCGGTGACGACGGCGATCACCCCTTGCATGGCCCGCGCCGCCTCCGCGTCGATCCCGTTCAGCCGCCCATGCGCCACGTCGGAGCGGCGGAAGGCGACATGGGCGAGCCCGTGGAGCCGGCGGTCGTCGACGAAGTCGCCGAGCCCGCGCAAGAGCCGCCGGTCCTCGCGCCGCGTGACGCGCGCGCCGACGAGGCGAGGGGTCGTGCCGGGCGCGCTCACGGCGCGGTCCCTTCGGCGCACGCGAATGCGCTACCCGCTACCACCCCGTCATGGCTGGCCCCCGGATCGAGTCTGGGGGTGATCCGGCCATCCACGCGGCCTCTCCGCTCGCGAGGCGCCGGGCAAGGAGAGGTGGCGAGGCCCATGGGTGCCCGGAACAAGACCGGGCATGACGGCATTGGGGGAGAGGCCGGGGCCAAGGGAACGGCGGGCGGTCTTGCGAGAGACGACACTAGCGCAGCAGCGCGCGGAAGCGCGACGAGGAGGGGATCTCGCCGGCGCCGGTATAGGCTTCGTGATTGGCCGGGATGTGGTCGGCGTCGTAGAGGTAGTTCACCATCAGCCCGGCCGACTGGGCGAGGCCCTTGGGGGAGGTGTCGGCGAGCCAGTTGACTCGCTCCATCCGGGCGCCGTTCGACAAGTGGAAATGGGCGACCGGGTCGAGCGCGCGGCCCGACTTGCGCTTCTCGCGCGCGAGATAGCGCGCGCACAGCCGGGCGAGCGGGGCGGCGAGCGCCTTGGCGAGCTCCGCTTCGGCGTGCCAGCCGGGGCGCGCCAGCAGGGAGACGAGACGTTCGGCGTCGCTCTCGCCGTTGCCGTGAAAGGCTGCCAGCGCGCGCCGTTCGCCGCGGGTCAGCAGCTCGTCCGACGCCGCCGCCAGGTAGCGGTCCAGCCAGGCGCGGAATCCCGGGACCGGCGACAGCGTGGCGAAGGTCTCCAGCCGCTTCGCTTCGGCGGCGAGCTGGTCGACCACGCGCTTGATCAGGAAGCCGCCGAAGCCGATCCCGTCGAGCCCGCGCTGGCAGTTCGAGATCGAGTAGAAGATCGCCGTGTCGGCGACGTCCGGCACGTCGCGCGCCTCGCGCGGCGCGAGCAGAGTCTGAATGTTGTCGGCGATGCCGGCGGTCAGCGCGACCTCGACGAAGATCAGCGGCTCGTCCGGCATGCGCGGGTGGAAATAGGCATAGCAGCGCCGGTCGACGCCGAGCCGGGACTTCATCTCGTCCCAGTCGGAGATCTCGTGCACCGCCTCGTATTCGATCAGCTTCTCGATGATCGCCGCCGGCGTGTCCCAGGTGATCTGGCGGAGCTCCAGGAAGCCCACGTCGAACCAGCTCGCGAGCAGCGACTTCAAATCCGCTTCGAGATCGGCGAACACCTCGTCTTCGGCCGCGAGCTCGATGAGGGTGGCGCGCATGTCGACCAAGAACTTCACCCCGTCGGGCAGTGCGTTGAACTGGGTCAGCAGCCTGAGCCTCGGCGGCTCCAGCGCGGCGCGGAGCTGGCGCTCGCGGCGCTTGCGCCCGCCCCAGTCGTCGAGCTCGTCGAGCCCGACAGCGGCGGCGGCGATAGCCTGGCGGTCGGTGTCGAACTCGGTGCCGAGAATGCGGAGGAAGCGCGCGCGCCCCGCCGCGGTGAGCGACATGTAGGCGCGGCCGAGCGCGGCGGCGCGGGCCCGCGCCGACACCTCGCCGCCGCGACCTTCCAGGCAGGCGCGCATCTGCTGGCGCACACGGTCGGCGTCGCGCCCGGCGAGATCGGGGCCGAGCGGTGCCGAGTCGTCGGACGGGCCCGAGGTGATGTCCCGCCACTGGCCGAGGACCCGCTGGAAGGTCCGCTGCAGCAAGTTTTCGTTTCCGTTCACCGCGCCATTCCCTCGTCGCGCAGCCGCGCTGCGGCGCGCAACAGATACCCGTCCTTGCCCGGCGCCGCCACCAGCTGGACGCCGAGCGGGAACGGCTCGCCCGGCACCGGGACCGAGAGCGCCGGGTAGCCGAGGAAGGAGAACGGCGCGGTGTAGCGCCCGAGCATGCCGCGCACCGGCACCGTCTCGCCGTCGATCTCGATTTGCGACTGCCCGATCCGGGTCGGCGGGAACGGCGTCGTGGGAGTGATCAGAATGTCGATCTCGCCGAACAGGGCCCGCATGGTCTCACCGTAGCGCCGGCGGAATTGCTGCGCCCGCGCCACCCAGACATGCGGGATCGCCGCCGCCGCGATCCAGCGCGCGCGGGTGAATCGGTCGAACTCGCCGATCCGGTCCCTGATCTCCTCGAAATGGAGTGTCGCCGCCTCCGCCGAGGTGATCAGCAGCGACGCCGCGACCGCCCGGTCGCTGTCGGCGATCTCGACGCTCCGTTCCGCGCCCAGGCGGTCTGCGGCGCGCCGGACCGCGGCGAACGCCTCGGGTACCCCGCCGCTCGCGAAATGGCCGCCCGCGACGGCGACGCCGAGGCCGTCGAGCGGGGCACCGAGATGCGGGGCGAGCGGGTCGGGTTCTTGCGTGCCCGCCGACGGGTCGCGCGGATCCGGCCCCTGGATCGCATCGAGCGCGGCGGCAGCGTCTTCCGGCGATGCCGCGAGCACGCCGACATGGTCGAAGCTCCAGGCGAGCGGCGTCGTGCCGGCGCGCGAGACCCTCCCGAAGGTAGGCTTGAAGCCCCAGACCCCGCACAGCGCCGCCGGCACCCGCACCGAGCCGTTGGTGTCCGAGCCGAGCGCGAACGGCACCAGCCCGGCGGCGACGGCTGCGGCCGAGCCGCCCGACGAGCCGCCGGCGATGAAATCGGGGTCCCGCGGATTCTTCACCGCGCCGTAATGCGCGTTCTCGCCGGTAAAGCCGTAGGCGAACTCGTCCATGTGGGTGGTGCCGACGAGGATCGCCCCGGCCTCCTTCAGTCGAGCGACGGCCGTCGCGTCCTCCGCGGCTGGCGGGGCGTCGGCGCGAATGGACGAGCCCGCGCGGGTTGGCCGCCCGGCGATGTCGAACAGCTCCTTGGCCGCGAAGATGCGCCCGGCGAGCGGGCCGTCCCGCCCCGGCCGGCGGGCGGCGGCGATCGCGTCGTCGCCGAGGATTTCGGCGAAGGCGTTGATCCGCGGATTCTTCCGCCCGATCCTTTCCAGCGCCCGGGCGACGGCGCTCTCCGCCGTCTCCGTCAAGGCCGGTAGACCGCCGGCGGGTCGGGGGATTGCGGCGGCTCGAACCCGTCGATGCGTTCAAACAGCGCCATGAACTGGGCGAAGTTGGTGGCGACGCCCGGGCGCAAAGCGGGGTCTATCGCGATCCCGAGCACCGCGGCCGCACGGTCGACGAAGGCTTCGGCGTCCTTCTCCATGGCTTGCCTTTCCGGTGATTGTTGGCAACCTACACGAGCCCTGTTCGGCATGACAACGCACCGCGCACGGCGCGTCATTTCTCCGCACCGCCGCGCCCGCAAGGAGGAGGTTGAGCGCTATGAAGGGACATGAGTTCGACCGGGCCTTCGACGGCGCGGAGGACGTGAGCCGGCATGTCGACTGGTCGCGGGCGCGGCGGGTCAACCTCGAGACGAGGCACGTCAACGTGGATTTCCCGGCCTGGGTCGTCGCCGCCCTGGACCGGCAGGCCAGGCTGCACGGAGTCTCGCGGCAATCGCTCCTCAAGCTGTGGATCGCCGAACGGCTGAAGCAGACCGACTGAGGACGCCATGCCGGTACCGCAATCGGTCGAGACTCGGGATCTGCCGCTCGACGCGGAACGCCGCGATGCGGTGGAGCGCGCCGCCGCCGCGCTGAATGGGCGCTGGATGCAGGATCTGCTGGTGCGGCTGGTCGAGACCCCGAGCCCGTTCGGCGAGGAACGGACGATCGCCGAGCTGCTGGCGGGCGAGATGGCCGGGATCGGGCTGGAGGCGGAGGTGCAAGCGCTGGACGCGCGCTCGGCCAACGCGATCGGCCGCCGGCGCGGTGCGCGGGACGGACCGGAGCTGCTCTTGTTCGCGCCGCTCGACAGCCCGTTCACCGGCCGGGCGGAGGACGAGGTCCCTTGGGTCGGCGACAGCCTGCCCGACCACATGGTCGCGCGCGCGGTCGTCGGGGACGGCACGGTGACCGGGCTTAGCGCCGACAATCCCAAGGCCCATATCGTATCCATTATCAGTGCGATAAGGGCCGTTCTTGAGGCTGGTATAGAGCTGTCGGGGGATATCCTGGCCGCGTTCGGCGCGGGCGGCGCTCCGGCCAATCCGCGCCCCGGGGACGACCGGCCGGACGTCGGGCACGGGCGCGGCTGCCGGCACATGCTGGAGCACGGCCTCGACGCCGATTTCGCCGTGGTCGCCAAGCCCGGCTATGCGGTCGCCTGGGAGGAGGTCGGGCTCTGCTGGTTCCGCATCCGGGTGCGCGGCGTGCAGACCTATGTCGGGCGCAAGCACGTGCTGGCCTATCGCAACCCGATCGCCGAGGCGGCGAAGGTGATCGCCGGGCTGGAAGCCTGGTTCGACGACTACGCCAGGCGCCACACCGACGGGCTGGTCGCGCCGCAGGGCGCGGTGGGCGCGATCCAGGGCGGCTGGACCTACAAGCCGTCGATGGTGCCGGCCGCCTGCGACCTCTATGTCGACATGCGGATCGGCCCGCGCACCGCGCCGGACGAGGCGAGGCGCGAGCTTCAAGCGGCGCTCGCCGGTATCGCCGCAAGGCATGACGGGCTGGAGGCCGAGTGCGAGACGATCCTCGCGATTCCGGGCGCCGGCACCGATCCGCAAAGCTGGATCATCCAGTCGGCGATCCGCGGCTTCGAGGACACCGAGGCAGCGCCCCACGCGCCATTCCTCGAGACCAGCGGCCAGACCGAGGCGGTGATCCTGCGCGCGGCCGGGATCCCCACCGCGCGGTTCGGCCTGCCCGCCGCGATGACCGCCGCCGCAGGGCGACCGCGCCATTCGATGGGGCAGGTCGAGATCGCGGGAATGCTGCGCTATGCGCGCTGCCTGATCTATACCATCATCGACACCTGCACGCGGTCGAGGGCGGAGGTCGGGCTGTGAACGCCGCCACGGAGGGCAACGGGCGCTGGGAGCGCTACGCGGCGGCGGCCGACGGGCTGCCGGAATACTGGCACCCGGCGATGCCGTCGTCGAAGCTCGGAACCAAGCCGAAGGCGTGGCGGCTGCTCGGGCGCGACCTCGTCCTGCTGCGCCACGCCGGCCGGGCCTACGCGCTGGCGGACCGCTGCCCGCACCGCCACATCCCGCTTTCGGCGGGGCGCTGCGAATTCCCCGGCACGATCACCTGCGTCTATCACGGCTGGACCTTCGATCTCGCGGACGGGCGCCTGGTCGCCGCGCTGACCGACGGGCCCGACTCGCCGGTGCGCGGCAAGGCCCGGGTGAGGAGCTACCCGGTCGAGGAGCGCTGCGGCATGGTCTGGGTGTGGATGGGGGAGGGGGCGCCGGTGCCGGTCGAGGACGACATCCCCGACGAGCTGTTGCGCCCCGACGCCCGGATCTATGCGCTCTACCGCGAGGCCATGGGCGACTGGCGCCACGCCGCCGAGAACGGCTTCGACGAGGCGCATGGCAAGATGCTGCACCGCAGCTCGTGGTGGGTGGCGTTCCGCCGCATGGCGGGATGGAACGAGACCGAGATCGTGCGCGGCGAGAACGACCGCTGGCTCAGCCGGTACCAGCATTCGGTGCACGAGGACGACGACTACCCCGGGCTCGGGCGCTGGCCGCGCTTCAATTTCTGGCAGCGCCGGCGGAAGACCGTGGCACAGGGCTCGAACGAGCACGCGGTGTCGATCCGCCTGCCGGCCAATCTCCGGGTGCGCCAGCCGGGGCGCTCCAACTGGACCCACTACGAGTGGTACACCCCGATCGAGCGCGGCCGCTACCACTATCTGGTGTTCGCCGTGGCCTGGACGACGGGCTGGCGCCGGGCGCTCTGGTGGCTGCGCTACTGGAGCTACATCCTCTGGGTACACCACTACGACTTCAACAACCAGGACTTGTCGGTGGTGCCGCTGATGGGCGACAGCCACCCCGCGGCGTCCTTCCGCCCCGACGTCTCGATCGAGGCCTGGCGAAGGATGGTGGAGGAGGAGGCGCGAACGCCGGTCGCGGGAGGCAGCGCGGCCGCCGAATAGGCGGACACCCGATCGCCGGCGTTCACGTCCCGGTCCACGGGTCGATCGCCGCGACGCCAGTGGCTTCGAAGTCGGAGAGGTTGCCGGTGACGACCGCCATCCCGTGCACCAGGGCGGTGGCTGCGATCAGCGCATCGCGCTCCGACCGTGGATCGGGCACGTGCAGCCGGGCGCATTCGAGGGCCACGGCGGAATCGACGGGCAGCGTGCGTTGCAGAAACTCGGGCAGGACGCAGCGGTCCATCCAGCGCCGCAGCCGCTCCCCCTGCGCCGCGTCGCGTCGTTCGACGCGCAGAATGCCGATCTCGAGCTCCATCAGCGTCAGCGCGGAAATGTAGAGGCTTTCGGCATCCTGCCCGGAAATCCACGCGACGACGCGGGTATCCGCCCTTCCGTCGCCAAGCTTTCGCAACTCCGAGACGACGTTCGTGTCGAGCAGGAACATCAGGAGAGATCGGCCCGGGGACTCTGGATGCGAAGGCGCGCCGGCTCGAAATCGATATCGGCCAGCCCTGCCATGGACAGGGACTCGGCGAGGTTGCGGCACTTTCCCGCCAGCCGCCGGTAGTCTTCGATGCTGAGCAGCACATGCGCGGGCCTGCCCCGGTCGGTGATGATCACGGGTCCCGATTTCGCCGCCCGCTTCGCCCGCGCGAGATCCTGGTTGAGTTGGCGGCTGGTGAACGTCGTGACGGTCATGGCAAGTCGGGGCGATTCATGTAGTCATGTTACTACAATCAGGCGCGGTGCGGCACGAAACCGGAGCACATGCATCGCCGCCTCGCCGACAACGGGTTTGACAATTGCGGCCCGACGGTGGAACTTGCCGGTTCACCAAAAATCGTTGACCAGACAGGGGGACGAAATGAGGTTTCGAATTGCGCTGATCGCGCCGGCACTGGCGCTGGCGGCGACGCCGGCCCTGGTTCAAGGGGCGGAGATCAGGATCGGCTACATCAACACCTTCTCGGGCGGCGCCGCGGTCTACGGCAAGCACCAGAAGGACGGTCTCGAGCTCGCCCTCGATCACCTCGGCTGGAAGATGGGCGGTCTCGACGTGAAGATGATCTACGGCGACGACCAGCGGAAGCCCGACGTGGGCCGCCAGCAGGCCGACAAGCTGCTCAAGAAGGACAAGGTCCATCTGGTCGCCGGCATCACCTGGTCGAACGTGCTGGCGGCGGTGCAGAAGCGGGTGATCCGCTCCAAGAAGATCATCATCTCGACCAATGCCGGATGGTCGGCGATGGCCGGCAAGAACTGCAGCCCGTATTTCTTCACCACCTCGTGGAACAACGACCAGACGCCCGAGGCGATGGGCGAGCTGATGAACCAGGAGAAGCTCGACAACGTGTTCCTGATCTCGGCCAACTACCAGGCCGGCAAGGACATGCTCACCGGGTTCGAGCGGACCTATAAGGGCAAGGTCGCCAAGCGCATCCTCTACCGCCTCGGCCAGCGCGACTACCAGGCCGAGATCTCGCAGATCCGCGCTGCCAAGCCGGCGGCGCTGTTCGGCTTCGTGCCCGGGCCGATGGGGATCGCCTTCGTCAAGCAGTACCGGGCGGCCGGGCTGCACGAGAAGATCCCGTTCTATTCCGTCTTCACGGTCGACTACCTGACGCTGGGCGGGCACGGCAAGGCGGCGATCGGCACCTATCACACGTCGTACTGGAACAACAACTCCGACGACCCGGTGAACAAGCGCTTCATCGCCGACTTCAAGAAGAAGTACGGCTACCACCCGTCGATGTTCTCCGCCCAGGCCTATGACATGCCGATGCTGGTCGACAGCGGCGTCAAGGGCGCGAAGGGCAATCCGGACGACGTCAAGGCGATGGTGGCGGCGATGGAGAAGGCGGACTTCCCGTCGACGCGCGGCAAGTTCACCTACAACACCAACCACATCCCGATCCAGAACTTCTACCGGCGCGAGGTTCGCGCGGATGCGGACGGCAATCCGGTGATCGTGACCACCGGCGTGGTCAAGGAGAACCACAAGGATTCCTACTACACCCAGTGCAAGTTCAAGTGGTAGGGATCGGGATCGCGGGGGGGGGCCCCCCCCCCCCCCCCCCCCCCCCCAACGGCCATCCGATCCACAATAAGCAACCCCCCCGCCCCAAAACCCCGGCCCCCCCCCTGGGGGCCCACGTGATAAGCCCCCCCAGAAGG
>JAPPGP010000066.1 GCA_028821395.1 Defluviicoccus sp. | reverse complement strand
CCCCCCCCCCCCCCCCCCCCCCCCCCCCCCTGCCCCCCCCCCCCCCCCCCCCCCCACGACGGGTGGGGGGCGTCGGCACTTCCCCACCACGTCATGGCCGGACTTGATCCGGCCATCCACGGAGCCCGCCCCCGCCGATAGATGCCGGGAACGAGTCCGGGCATGACGTGTCGGGGACAGGTGGGGACACTACCATTGCGGCCCGGCCAAGGCGGATGTAGTTATGGCCGGGCGGCCCCGGGCCGCGGCCCCTGGCACGAAGCGGCATGCAATCCAAGATCGTCGTTCGCGGCGCCCGCGAGCACAATCTCAAGAACGTCGACGTGGAGATTCCGCGCAACGCCCTCGTCGTGCTCACCGGGCTGTCGGGGTCGGGCAAGTCGACGCTCGCCTTCGACACGATCTACGCCGAGGGCCAGCGGCGCTATGTCGAGAGCCTGTCGGCCTATGCCAGGCAGTTCCTCGAGCTGATGCAGAAGCCGGACGTCGATTCGATCGACGGGCTGTCGCCGGCGATCTCGATCGAGCAGAAGACCACCTCGCGCAACCCGCGCTCGACCGTCGGCACGGTGACCGAGATCTACGACTACATGCGGCTCCTGTTCGCCCGCGTCGGCGTCCCCTACTCGCCCGCCACCGGCCTCCCCATCGAGAGCCAGACGGTCTCGCAGATGGTAGACCGCATGCAGGCGATGGAGGACGGCACGCGGATCTACCTGCTGGCGCCCATCGTGCGCGGGCGCAAGGGGGAGTACCGCAAGGAGTTCCGCGACCTGCAGAAGCAGGGTTTCGCGCGCGTCAAGGTCGACGGCGCGCTCTACGACATCGACGCCGTGCCGGCGCTCGACAAGAAGCTCAAGCACGACATCGAGGTGGTGGTCGACCGGCTGGTGGTGCGCCCCGATCCGGGCAACCGGGTGGCCGATTCGCTGGAGACGGCGCTGGCGCTCACCGAAGGCATCGCGGTGGCGGAGGACGCGGATTCCGGCGAACGCACGATCTTCTCGGCCAAGTTCGCCTGCCCGGTCTCCGGCTTCACCATCGACGAGATCGAGCCCAGGCTGTTCTCCTTCAACAACCCGTTCGGCGCGTGTCCGGCCTGCGACGGGCTGGGCACGCGGATGTTCTTCGATCCAGACCTGGTGGTGCCGGACCCGGCGAAATCGCTGCGCGCGGGCGCCATCGCGCCGTGGGCGAGCTCGTCGTCGAGCTATTACGAGCAGACGCTCGAATCGCTCGCCCGCTATTTCGGGGCCTCGATGTCGGCCCCGTTCGCCGAGCTCGGACGCGGCATCCAGGACGGCATCCTCTACGGCACCGGCGAAGACCCGGTCGAGATGTCCTACAACGACGGCAAGCGCAGCTACACCATAAACCGGCCCTTCGAGGGCGTGCTGCCGAACATGGAGCGGCGCTTCCGCGAGACCGATTCGTCCTGGGTGCGCGAAGAGCTCGGGCGCTACCAGAACGTGCAGGACTGCGACACCTGCCACGGCATGCGGCTCAAGCCGGAGGCGCTGGCGGTCAGGCTCGCCGGGCTCCATATCAGCCAGGTCGCCGACATGTCGATCGCCGAGGCTGTCGACTGGTTCGGCGGGCTCAACGCCACGCTGCCGCCGAAGAGCCGGGAGATCGCCCGCTCGATTCTCAAGGAGATCAACGAGCGGCTCGGCTTCCTCGCCAATGTCGGGCTCGAATACCTCACCCTGTCGCGCAGCTCGGCGACGCTTTCGGGCGGCGAGAGCCAGCGCATCCGGCTCGCCTCGCAGATCGGCTCGGGGCTGACCGGCGTGCTCTACGTGCTCGACGAGCCCTCGATCGGGCTGCACCAGCGCGACAACGTGCGCCTGCTGGAGACGCTGAAGCGGCTGCGCGACCTCGGCAACACGGTGATCGTCGTCGAGCACGACGAGGAGGCGATCCGCTCCGCCGACCACCTGATCGACCTCGGCCCCGGCGCCGGCGTGCATGGCGGCGAGGTGATCGCGTCGGGCAAGCCGCAGGCGGTGATCCGCTCGCGCAGGAGCCTGACGGCAAAATATCTCCGCGGCGACCGTGCGATCGAGGTGCCCGCCGACCGCCGCCCGATCCGCCCCGACCGGCGCATCCGCATCGAAGGCGCCAGCGCCAACAACCTCGACTCGGTCTCGGCAGAGATCCCGCTCGGCGCCTTCGTCTGCGTCACCGGGGTGTCGGGCAGCGGCAAGTCGACGCTGATCGTCGAGACCCTCTACAAGGCGATCGCGCGGCGCATCCACGGCGCCCGCGCCCATCCCGGCGCGCATGACGGGATCGAGGGGCTGGAGCTGATCGACAAGATCGTCGACATCGACCAGTCGCCGATCGGCAGAACGCCGCGTTCCAACCCGGCGACCTATACCGGCGCCTTCACCCCGATCCGCGACTGGTTCGCCAACCTGCCGGAGTCGCGGGCGCGCGGCTACAAGCCGGGCCGGTTCTCGTTCAACGTCAAGGGCGGGCGCTGCGAAGCCTGCCAGGGCGACGGCGAGATCAAGATCGAGATGCACTTCCTGCCCGACGTCTATGTCCGCTGCGATCTGTGCAAGGGCGCGCGCTACAACCGGGAGACCCTGGAGATCGGCTTCCGCGGCAAGTCGATCGCCGAGGTGCTCGACATGACGGTCGACGAGGGCTGCGCCTTCTTCGGCGCGGTGCCGGCGATCCGCGACAAGCTGCTGATGCTGCAGAAGGTGGGGCTCGGCTACATCAAGATCGGCCAGCAGGCGACGACGCTGTCGGGCGGCGAGGCGCAGCGGGTGAAGCTGTCGAAGGAGCTGTCCCGCCGCTCGACCGGCAAGACGGTCTACATCCTCGACGAGCCCACCACGGGGCTCCATTTCGAGGACGTGCGCAACCTGCTCGCCGTGCTCCACGCCTTGGTCGACCAGGGCAACACGGTGATCGTGATCGAGCACAACCTGGAGGTCGTCAAGACCGCCGACTGGATCGTCGACCTCGGACCCGAGGGCGGCGACAAGGGCGGGCAGATCGTCGCCGCCGGAACGCCCGAGGAGGTGGCGCGGGTGGAGGCGAGCTTCACCGGCCGGTACCTTACCCGGGTGCTCAACGGCGCCGCCCTGCGGCCGGACGCCGCGGCCGGCGAATGATTCCGGTCCACATCGTCGGCGGCGGACTCGCCGGCTGCGAGGCGGCGTGGCAGGTCGCCCGCGCCGGCGCCCGCGCGGTGCTGCACGAGATGCGCCCGGAGCGCGCAACGGAGGTCCACCGGACCGCCGGGCTCGCCGAGCTCGTCTGCTCGAATTCGTTCCGCTCGGACGACGCCGAGACCTCGGCGATCGGCCTGCTGCACGAAGAGATGCGGCGCCTGGACTCGCTGATCCTCGCCGCCGCCGATGCCAGCAAGGTGCCGGCCGGCGGCGCGCTGGCGGTCGACCGCGACGGATTCTCGCAAGCGGTCGAGGCGGCGATCGAGGCCGAGCCGTCGATCGCCGTCGAGCGCGGCGAGATCGCCGGCCTGCCGCCCGAGGACTGGGACAACGCCATCGTCGCCACCGGGCCGCTGACCTCGCCGCCGCTGGCCGAGGCGATCCGCGCGCTCACCGGCGAGGACTCGCTCGCCTTCTTCGATGCCATCGCGCCGATCGTCTACCGCGAGACCATCGATTTCGGCACCGCCTGGTTGCAGAGCCGCTACGACAAGACCGGCCCCGCGGGCACCGGGTCGGACTACATCAACTGCCCGATGGACGAGGCGCAGTACGGCGGCTTCATCGACGCGCTCCTGGCGGCGGACAAGACGGAATTCAAGGACTGGGAGCGCGACACCCCCTATTTCGAGGGCTGCCTGCCGATCGAGGTGATGGCCGCGCGCGGGCGCGAGACGCTGCGCTTCGGCCCGATGAAGCCGGTCGGGCTCACCGACCCGCGCAGCGGACGGCGCCCGCACGCGGTGGTCCAGCTCCGCCAGGACAACGCCTTGGGCACGCTCTACAACCTGGTCGGGTTCCAGACCAAGCTGCGCCACGGCGAGCAGGTCCGCGTGTTCCGCACCATCCCGGGGCTGGAGCGCGCCGAGTTCGCCCGGCTCGGCGGGCTGCACCGCAACACCTTCATCAACGCGCCCAAGCTGCTGGACTCCTCGCTCCGGCTGCGCGCCGCGCCGAGGCTCCGCTTCGCCGGGCAGATCACCGGGGTGGAGGGCTATGTCGAGAGCGCGGCCATCGGCCTGCTGGCGGGCCGCTTCGCCGCCGCCGACAGCCAGGGGCGGAGCTCCGCGCCGCCGCCGCCGACCACCGCGCTCGGCGCGCTCTTGGGCCACATCACCGGCGGCGCCGAGCAAGAGCTGTTCCAGCCGATGAACGTCAATTTCGGCCTCCTGCCGCCGCTCGCCGAACGCCGGCGCGGGCGGGAGCGCAAGCGGGCCTATTGCAGCCGCGCGCTGGCCGATCTTGAAGGCTGGTCCGGCCGCCCGGCGGACGCCGCCGAGTAGCGCCCGCCCAGCGCCGCGAGCGCGATGCGGAGCTGGGCTGCGAGGGGCGAGATCCCGATTCGCGGATCGAACGCGTCGTGCCCGTTGCGCGCGAGACGGCTGAGATGGGCCTCGGCGACGGCAAGCGGCAGAAACGCCGCCCGCGCCGTGCGCGGAACGTCGCGCCGCGCCTGGCGGACGGCGGCGATATGGGCGCGCGCCCGCTCGGCGATCGGCGCGACCGCCTCGGCGAAGGCCACCGGCGGCGCCCGGTCGAACAGCGTGGCCGCGGCGATCCCGGCATCGCTCAGCAGCGACAGCGGGACGTAGAGCCGGCGCTGTCGGGCGTGGAAGGGCACCGCGCGCAACACCCCGGCGAGGCCGAGCCCCAGCCCCGCCGCCCGGGCTGCCGCCATCGCCTCCCCCGCCCCGAGAATTTGGCAGGCGAGCTCGACCAGCGGCACCGCGGTGGCGCCGGCATAGGCCTCCAGCGCGTACATGTCGGGCGGCGGATCGGGATCGAGGTCGGCGGCGCGGCCGTCGACGATCGCCTCGAAGCGGGCGCGGTCGAGCTCGTGGGCCTCGACCGCCTCGGCCAGCGCGGCAACCACCGGGTGCTCGCGCACAGATCCGGCAAAGATCCCGTCGAGCGCCTCGCGCCACCATTGCAGCCGGATCTCGCCCAGCATCGGCTCCGAGACCACCTCCGCGGTCTTCGCGACTTCCAGGTTGAAGGCATAGAGCGCGAACAGCGCCTCGCGCCGCCCGGAAGGGGCGAACAGCGCCGCCAAATAGCGCTCGCGGTCGAGGCGGCGCACCTCCGCCGCACAGTAGGATCGGGGTTCCGAGGACATCGCGCCGTTGCCATTCCCGCGTATATTGGGCGCATGCGCCCGACGACGCCATTGGATACGCGGCGGCTGGAAGCCTGGCCGGAGATCGTCGCCTGCGCCGCCGCGCTGGAGGACGCGCGCGCGCTCGCCGACGATTCAACGCGGCCGGTGGACGAGCGCCGCGACGCGCTCGCGAGCCTCGCCGGCGCCGCCAAAGACGCGGCGATGAAACGGGCCTACCAGGCGCAGCAGAAGGCCCTCGTCGCGCGGCGCTTCCGAAGCTGGAGCGAGCTGGTCTCCTATGCCGGCTTCGCGGTCGCCCCGTTCGCCGAAGAACTCGCCGCGGCCTCCGGGCTGGACGAGGCCGGGCGGCAGAAGCTCGGGAGCTACTGCGTGGCGGCCCATCTGCTCGACCTCGCGCTCGATTGCGGCGAGGCATTCCGCAGCCATGACAGGATCTACCTGCCGGGCGACTGGCTGCGCGCCGCCGAAGTCGCGCCCGAAGACCTGGCGAAGCGCAGCGCTCGGCGCGGGCTGCAATCGGTGCTGGTCCGGCTGCTCGACCGAGTCGACCCGATGATGGCGGATGGGTTCGCTGCCGCGGGCGCGATCTCCGATCCGGCCCTGCGCGAGGTGGCGATGACGGAGATCGCCGAGCGCAGCCGGCTCGCGCGCCGGCTCCGGCGGCGCGACCCGCTGGCCGGACCGATCGGGCTCACCGCGCTCGACCGCTGGGCGGTGCGCTTCCGGGTCCGTTTCCAGCGAAAGCGGGGCGGGTGACCGGCGATCCGATACAGGGGTTCCGGCCCGTCCGCACACCGCCCGTGGGGCATGCCGGCTAGGGTGCATGTCGTCGGCGCCGGGCTTTCCGGGCTCGCCTGCGCGCTCCGGCTCGCAAGGGACGGGACGCGGGTGGCGGTCTACGAGGCCGCGGGCCACGCCGGCGGGCGCTGCCGGTCGTTCTTCGACGACACGCTCGGCTGCGTTATCGACAACGGCAGCCACATGGTGCTCGGCGCCAACCGGGCGACGCTGGCCTATCTCGCCGAAGCCGGCGCGGCGGACGCGATCGAGGAGATCGCGCCCGCCGCCTTTCCCTTCGTCGACGTGGCGAACGGCGAAAGCTGGCGGGTCGCGCCCGGCAGGGGGCCGATCCCGCTTTGGCTGCTCGACCGGCGCCGCCGGGTCGGGGGTTCGCGGCTCGCGGAGTATCTCGGGATCGCCCGCCTCGCCCGCGCCGGGCCGGGAGACACGGTGCGCGACCGCGTCGGCGAGACGGGACTCCTCTATGAGCGTTTCTGGCAGCCGCTCTGCCGGGCGGTGCTCAACACCGACGCGAGCGAGGGCTCGGCGCTTCTGCTCTGGTCCGCCCTGCGGGCCGGCTTCCTGCGCGGCGAGCGCGCGAGCCGCCCGTTCTTCTTTCCCGACGGGCTGTCGGCGGCGCTGGTCGATCCGGCGCTGCGCCGCCTGGCCGAACACGGCGCCGCGCTTCGGTTCCATGCGCGGCTGCGCTCCATTGCGCTGGACGGCGGCCGCGCCACGGCGATCGGCTTCGCGGACCACAGCGTCGGCATCGCGGACGACGAGGCCGTGGTGCTCGCGGTTCCCCCGGAAGCCTGTGCGTCCTTGATGCCGGATATCGAGACGCCGCAGCGCTCGAACCCGATCCTGAACGCGCATTTCCGCACCGACCGCAAGGTGGAGCTGCCGGGCGGCATGCCCTTTCTCGGCCTGACGGGCAGCGAGTCGCAATGGCTGTTCGCCCGCGGCGAGGCGGTCTCGGTCACGGTGAGCGCCGCCGACCGGCTGATCGACCGGCCGGGACGGGAGCTTGCCGAATTGCTGTGGCGGGAGATCGCGCCCGTGCTCGGCCGTCCCGCGGACCCGCTGCCTCCCTGGCGGATCGTCAAGGAGCACCGAGCGACCATCGCCCAGACCCCGGCCGGGATCGCGCGCCGGCCGGCGACCGGCACGGCATTCTGCAACGTCTTTCTCGCCGGCGACTGGACCGCGACCGGGCTGCCGGCGACCATCGAGGGCAGCATTCTGTCGGGATTTCGCGCCGCCGAGATCGCCGGCCGCATCCCCGACGGAGCGCGCGCGGCTTGACGCGACTCGGGTAGGCGCCGAAACTTGCCGCTACGCTAACGACATGGAGTCGGGCTGCGTCCGGCGCAGCCTCGTTAACCGGGGGGAAAGATGGCGAAGATCCTGACGGACCTCAACAATACGATCATCGCGGGTTTCGTGCTCGCGGTCGTATTGGTCATTGCCGTGCTGTGGTGGCACGGCGAAGGCCTGGCGCTCGACCTGGCCTGGTGGTCGTTCCTGTTCCGCTGGCTGCATGTGCTGGGCGGGATCATGTGGATCGGCATCCTCTACTACTTCAACTTTGTCCAGATCCCGAACATGCCCAAGATCGACGCCGACAAGCGGCCGGCGATCACCGGCGTGATCGCGCCCGCGGCGCTGTTCTGGTTCCGCTGGGGGGCGATGTGGACGATCGTCACCGGGCTGATCCTGGCGCTGCTGAGCGGCTATTTCGTCGAGGCGGTCCTGATCGGGCTGACCGACGGTGTCGCCAAGCACACCCAGATCGGCATCGGCATGTGGCTCGGCACCATCATGTGGTTCAACGTCTGGTTCATCATCTGGCCGGCGCAGAAGATCGCCCTCGGCATGGTCGATGCGGCGGACGACGCGAAGGCCGCGGCCGGGCGCCGCGCGATGCTGTTCTCGCGGACCAACACGATGCTGTCGATCCCGATGCTGTATGCGATGACATCGGCTCAGAACCTGTTCTAGGCCGATCCATAGCTGGAACGGGGGCCGCCGCGGCCCCCGTTTCGATTCCGGCTCAGCCGGTCGCCGACAGCGCGGCGGCGACCCGGCGTTCCTCGCCGGCGAGCACGTTGAAGGTGCGGCAGGCGGCGCCGGTGTCCATCGCGTCGGCGACGATGCCGCGGACCTTGAGCGCCGCCGCCAGCTCGCGGTCGAGCGGTCGCATGGCGTTGCCGGTGCCGATCAGCAGGATCTCCACCGCGGGATCGGCATCGACGACCGGGGCGAAGTCCCCCAGCGACACCTCCCCCGCATCGCCCCCCGGCCAGGGAAGGACGGCGTCGACGAGGACGATCACCGAGCCCTCGAAGGTCGTCCCGGAGATGCGGAACCGGCCGTCGCCGTAGGACTGGATGACGCTCCGGCCCTGCGGGTCGACCGACGCGATTTCGGTCATCCGCTCAGCTCGCGGCGCCCTCGTCGTCGACCTCGCCGACGATGAGCCCGCCGCGCTTGAGCTTCATGTAGACCAGCAGCGGCACCGCGACCCAGATCGAGGAGTAGGTACCGATGACGACCCCCCAGATCATGGCGAAGCTGAACCCCTTGATCACCTGCCCGCCGAAGAAGAACAGGCAGAACAGCGCGAGCAGGGTGGTCACGCTGGTCAGGATGGTCCGCGACAATGTGTCGTTGACGCTGAGGTTCAGCAGGTCGTCGATCGGCAGGGTCTTGTACTTGCGCAGGTTCTCGCGCACGCGGTCGTAGATCACGACCGTGTCGTTGATCGAGTAGCCGGCGATGGTCAGCACCGCGGCCACGGTCGACAGGTTGAATTCGAGCCCGAGCAGCGAGAAGATCCCGATGGTCAGGATCACGTCGTGCATCAGCGCGATCACCGCGCCGACGCCGAACTGCCATTCGAAGCGGAACCAGATATAGATCAGCATCGCCGCGAGCGCGAGCAGCACGGCGGTGATCCCGGCCTCGATCAGCTCCGCCCCCACCTTGGGGCCGACGAACTCCACCCTTCGATAGTCGACCCCGGGGCCGAGCGCCTCTTTGACCACCTCGACCGCCTTGAGCTGCTCGCGCTCGGCGCCGGACTGGCGCTCGATGCGGATCAGCACGTCGGTCGGCTCGCCGAACTCCTGGAGCTCGACCTCGCCGAGATCGAGAGTGGATAGTTGGGAGCGTAGCGCACCGATATCCGCCGGCCCCTCGGTGCGAATCTCGACCAGGATTCCGCCGCGGAAATCGATGCCGTAGTTGAGCCCGATGCCGAGGAACAGCGCCGCCGACAGCACCACCAGCGCGATCGACGCCATGCCGGCGGTCCGACGCCAGCGCATGAAGTCGATCCGGGTTCCGGTCGGGATGAAGCTGACGAGTCGCATCGCGTCGTTCCGCCGTTCAGAGGGGCAGGACCTGCGGCCGGCGGCGCCGCAGCCAGGTGATGACCATCAGCCTGGTGACCATGATCGCGGTGAACATCGAGGTCAGCAGCCCGATCGCCAGCGTCACCGCGAACCCCTTGATCGGCCCCGAGCCGAACTGGAACAGGAGCACCGCGGCGATGAAGGTGGTCAGATTGGCGTCGATGATGGTGGTCAGAGCGCGCTGATAGCCCGCATCGATCGCCGAGATCGGCGTTCGCCCGTTGCGCTGCTCCTCGCGTATTCGCTCGAAGATCAGCACGTTCGCATCGACCGCCATGCCGATGGTGAGCACGATCCCGGCGATCCCCGGCAGGGTGAGCGTCGCCTGCAGCAGCGAGAGCGCGGCGCCGATCAGGATCATGTTGAGCGCCAGCGCGATGTCGGCCATCACGCCGAACATGCCGTAGGTCGCCGCCATGAAGACGATCACGATGACGATGGCGAGCACGCTCGCGATCTTGCCGGCCCGGATCGAATCGGCGCCCATGCCGGGGCCGACGGTGCGTTCCTCCAGCACGGTGAGCGGCGCCGGCAGCGCGCCGGCGCGCAGCAGCAGCGCGAGATCGCGCGCCGACTGGACGGTGAAGTTGCCGGAGATGATCCCGGTGCCGCCGAGGATCGGCTCGCGGATCACCGGCGCCGAGATCACCTTGCCGTCCAGCACGATGGCGAAGGGCCGCCCGACATTGCGCCGCGTGGTGTCGCCGAAGCGCCTTGCGCCGACCGCATCGAAGCGGAAGCTCACGACCGGCTGGGCGTCCTGCACCGTGGGCTGGGCGTCGACCAGGGTGTCGCCGCCCACCATCACCCGCTTGCGGACGAGGTACTGCACCGGCTCGCCGTCGGGGCCGATCTCGTTGTCGGCGGGCACCAGCTCGGAGCCCGGCGGCGGCCGGCCGCGGCGCGCCTGCTCGGCCGACATCGACGGGTCGACCAGGCGGAAATTCATCTTGGCGGTCTTGCCGAGCAGGCGCTTGATGCGCTCGGGGTCCTTGACGCCCGGCAGCTGGACGAGGATCCGGTCGGCGCCCTGGCGCTGGATCGCCGGCTCGCGCACCCCGGTCTCGTCGATCCGCCGGCGCACGATCTCGATCGACTGGTTGACCGCGGAGGTCTTTACGTCGCGCACCGTCTGCTCGGTCAGCGAGATGGTGAAGCGCCCGCCGCTCTCGTCGATCTCGGTGCCGGTCTCGAGGCGCTGGGCGATGCGGCGCGCCTCGTCGATCTTGCCGGGCTCGCGGACCGTGAAGGCGATGGCCTGGCCCTGGATGCCGAGCCCGCGATAGCCGATCCGGGCCCGTCTCAGCTCGGTCCGCGCGGCATCGACCAGCGCCACCAGCCGCTCGCGGATCACCGCGTCGACCTCGACTTCCAGCAGCAGATGGGACCCGCCCTGGAGATCGAGGCCGAGGCTGATCTGCTTGTTCGGAAGCCCGTCGGGGATGCCTTCCAGCAGGCTGCGGTCGACCACGTTGGGCGCGGCATAGAAGATCCCGAGCACGCAAACCACCGCGACCAGCACGATCTTCCACTTGGCGAAATAGATCATCGCACCGGCCGATCGACGCTCCGCTTACCCCTGCCGTCCGCGGGCGGATTGCGGCGTCTAACGCCTGTCCTCATCCGGGTCGTCCGCCTCGTCATCGTCGTCGACGCCGTCGTCGCGGGCGCGCTCGCTCCGCCGCCTGCGCGATCGGCTTCTCCGCGGGCGGCGCTCTTCTTCCTCGTCATCCTCGTCGTATTCTTCGTCGTCATCGTCGTCGTAATCGGCGTCCCGGGCACGGCTCGGCTCGGGCTTGGCGACCAGCTCGGCGATCATCGTGCGCATCACCCGGACCCGGACGCCCTCGGCGATCTGGACGCTGAGCTCGTTGTCGCCGAGCACGCGCTGGACCTGGCCGACGATTCCGCCCGACGTGACCACCCGGTCGCCGCGCCTGAGCCCGGCGATCATCTCGCGATGCGCCTTGGCCTTCTTCTGCTGCGGGCGTATGAGCAGAAAGTAGAACACCACGAAAATCAGAACCAGCGGTATCAGCGGTTCGAGACCACCCATCCCCCCTCCCCCGTCCTGGGCGAACGCCGGCGCTATCAACATGGGGTGACCCTCCGTCCAATTCGCTGGGCGGCGCGAGGAGCCGCCTCGACAAACCGCGGGCACCGGGCTTCGCGACCGCACGGACTATAGCGCCCGCCTTCGCACATGCAACCGGTTCCCCGGCCGCGCCCTTGACTGGAAGGTGGGGTGGTTTAGGGTCTCGCGCCGGCCGGGAATCGGGGAAGCGGGGTATGGCGCGGGACGGAAACGGCGAAGCGGACGGCGCGAAGATCCGGGCCCTCCTGGCGCGAATCGCCGATGCGCTGGAGCGCGCGGCGCCCCCCCGGGCGGAGCCGGCGGACCTCAGCCACGGCGAGGCCTTCGTCTGGCACGCCGAGGACAGCCGCCTGGTCCCGGTCCGCGGCGTCAACCGGCTCGACCTGGAGCTGCTGGTCGGAATCGACCGGCCGGCGGCGACGCTGATGGAGAACACGCGGCGCTTCGCGCAGGGTTTGCCCGCCAACAACGCGCTCCTGTGGGGCGCGAGGGGCATGGGGAAGAGCTCGCTGGTCAAGTCGGTGCACGGGGCGGTCAACGCGGAGATCGGCGGCGGGCTCGGGCTGGTCGAGGTGCATCGCGAGGACCTCTCCAGCCTGCCGGTGCTGCTGGCGACGCTGCGCCGGGTCGCGCGCCGCTTCATTCTGTTCTGCGACGACCTCTCCTTCGAGGCGGAGGACACCACGTTCAAGTCGCTCAAGGCGCTGCTGGAGGGCGGGATCGAGGGCAGGCCCGCCAACGTCGTCTTCTACGCCACCTCGAACCGCCGCCACCTGATGCCGCGCGAGATGATCGAGAACGAGCAATCCACCGCCATCGTCCCGGCCGAGGCGGTCGACGAGAAGGTGTCGCTGTCGGACCGGTTCGGCCTCTGGCTGGGCTTCCACAACTGCGACCAGGAGACCTATTTCCGCATCGTCGAGGGCTATGCGGACCGTTACGGGTTTGCGGTTCCGCGCGAGCGGCTGCGCGCCGAGGCGAAGGAATGGTCGGTGACGAGGGGCGCCCGGTCCGGCCGGGTCGCCTGGCAGTTCATACAGGACCTGGCCGGCCGGACCGGGGTGCGGCTGGATCGGCCGGAAGCGCGCTGATCGACCTTCTGGGCGGCCCCAGATAGCGCAGCGGGTCGACCGCGCGGCGCCCCCGCCTCAGCTCGAAATGGAGCTGCGGCCGGCTTACGCTGCCGGTCGAGCCGACCCGCGAGATGGTCTCGCCGCGGCGCACCTTCTGCCCGGTGCGGACCAGCAGCACGTCGTTATGGGCATACGCGCTCATCCAGCCGCCGGCGTGCTTGATCAGCACCAGATTGCCGAAGCCGCGCACCGCGTTGCCGGAATAGGCGACCACCCCGTTCTCCGTCGCCCGCACGCCGGTGCCGCGCCGCGCCAGAATGTTGATTCCGTCATTGCGCACCCCCTTGCCGCGGTTGCCGAAGCCGAGCGCGACCGGCCCCCGGACCGGCCACAGGAACCGCTTGCCAGCGCGTGGCGGCGGCGGGGCGAGCGAGACCGAGCGCGGCGGTCCGGACTTCGCCCGCCGCGGCGGCGGCGCGGGGCGTTTCGCGATCCGGTACCCCACCACCCGGCCGGACCCGGGCAGGCGCAGCCCCTGGCCCGGATAGATGCGGTAAGGCGGGTCGATTCCGTTGGCCGCGGCGAGTCGGCGGGCGGACACGCCGTAGCGCCGGGCTATGCGCTCAAGCGAGTCGCCGCGCCGCACCACGTGATGCTTCTCGCCAGGCAGCAGAAGCTTCTGGCCGGGATGGATGCGATAGGGCGGGCTGAGCCGGTTGAGGGTGATGAGCTCGCGTAGCGGGACCCCGTTGCGGCGCGCGATCCGGTAGAGCGAATCGCCGCGCCGGACCACCGCGACGCCCGCCGCGGGCCCGCCCGCGCTCGCCGCCGGGCCGGGGCTCCAAGTCGTGCCGGGGCCGGAATAGTCGCGGCCGCCGCCGCAGGCGGAGACGGCAAGCAACGCCACCATCAGGATGACGGTTCTCAGCACGTTGAAAAGAGTCCGCTAAATCAACTCTTTCGTAGCTTAATCTCAACCGATTCCGAATGCAATGCGTGCAAGCGAATCGGGAGTCAGGTCGGGGACTCGTCCTCCGTGTCGGGCAGCAGCGGGACGAAACGCACCGGCCACAGCGTCTCGTAATCCACCGAGTCGCCCCGCCGGCGGCACTTCAGGAGCTGCTGATCCTCCTCCTCGCCGCCCACCGGCAGGATCATGATCCCGTCCGGCGCCAGCTGGTCGAGCAGGACCGGCGGGACGTCGATCGCGGCGGCGGTCACGATGATGCGCTCGAACGGCGCCACCTCGGGCCAGCCCCTGGAGCCGTCGTCCCACCTGGTGGTGACGTTGGCGAGGCGGAGCGTCTCGAAGCGCCGCTCGGCCTCGCGCAGCAGGGGCCGCAACCGCTCGACGGTATAGACGCGGCGGCACAGCCCGGCGAGCACTGCTGCCTGGTAGCCCGATCCGGTGCCGATCTCGAGCACCTTCATGCGCTTCTCCAGCTCGAGCTCCCGCGTCATGTAGGCGACCACGGCGGGCTGGGAGATGGTCTGGCCGTGGCCGATGGGCAGCGCCGAGTTGTCATGCGCCCGGGCGCGGAAGGCCGGCGGCACGAACATCTCGCGCGGCACCCGCTCGATCGCCGCCAGCACGCCGCGGTCGGTGATGCCGTGGCTGCGGAGCTCCTCGATCAGCCGGATCCTCGACTCGTATTCGATCACGGAAGAGCTCCCGCGCGGCCCGGCTACCCCCGGCGCGCCGGCCGGATGGCGTCGAGACCGCCCATATAGGGGCCGAGCGCCGCCGGCAAGGCGACCGACCCGTCTGCCTGCTGGCCGTTCTCCAGCACCGCGATCAGCAGCCGGCCGACGGCGACGCCGGAGCCGTTGAGTGTGTGCACCAAGGCGGTTCCCCTGCGGTCTTCCGGGCGGTAGCGCGCGCGCATCCGCCGCGCCTGGAAGGCGCCGCAGTTCGAGCAGCTGGAAATCTCGCGATAGGCGCTCTGCCCCGGCAGCCAGACCTCAATGTCATAGGTCTTCTCCGCCGCGAAGCCCATGTCGCCGGTCGACAGCACGACCACCCGGTAGGGGATTTGGAGCCGCTTCAGCACCTCTTCCGCGGCGGCGGTCATGCGCTCGTGCTCGGCGGGCGAGTCCTCCGGACGGGTGACGCTGACCAGCTCGACCTTGTGGAACTGGTGCTGGCGCAGCATGCCGCGGGTGTCGCGCCCGGCGGCGCCCGCCTCCGACCGGAAGCACGGGGTGAGCGCGACGTAGCGCAGCGGCAGGTCGGCGGCGTCGAGAATCTCGCCCGCCACCAGATTGGTCAGCGGTACCTCCGCGGTCGGGATCAGCCAGTGGTCGGTGTCGGTCTTGAACAGATCCTCGGCGAACTTGGGGAGCTGACCGGTGCCGAACAGCGCGGCGTCGCGCACCAGGAAGGGGGTGCTGGTCTCGGTGTAGCCGAACTCGGTCGTGTGCAGATCCAGCATGAAGGCGGCCAGCGCGCGCTCGAGCCGGGCGAGCGCGGCGTTGAGCACCACGAAGCGCGCGCCGGAAAGCCTGGAGGCGGCGGCGAAATCCATCATGCCGAGCGCTTCGCCGATCGCGACATGGTCCCGCTCCGCGAAGCCGAATTCGGGCGGCGCGCCGACGCGGCGGAGCTCGACATTGGCGCTCTCGTCGGGACCGTCGGGAACGTCCCCGGCCGGCAGGTTGGGAAGGTCCGCCAGCAGCGCTTCGATCTCAGCGTCGATCTCAGCGAGTTGGTTCTCAAGCACCGGTATCTGGTTCTTGATGTCCGCAACCTCGTTCCTCAGCGAGGCCGAGTCCCTGCCCTCCTTCTTCGCGGCACCGATCTCGCGGGACGCCTCGTTACGACGGGTCTGCAAGCCCTGGATGCCGGTCTGCAAATTGCGCCGGCCCCCGTCCAGCGCCCGAATGCGCTCGCTCATCGGCTTGAGGCCGCGGCGTTGCAGCCCGTGGTCGAGGTCGCGGGGGTTCTCCCTGATCCAACGCAGATCGAGCATGCCTACTCCGCCATCGCAGAAAGCCCGGCTATGCGGACGCGTCCTCGGCGGCTTCGCGCTCGGCGCGTTTGCGCTCCATGACGCGGGCCCCGAAAATCGAGGCTTCGTACAGCAGGATGATCGGCAAGGCGAGCCCGATCTGGCTGAAGACGTCGGGCGGGGTCAGGATCGCCGCGGCGACGAACACCGCGACGATGGCGTAGCGCCGCTTGGCGGCGAGCCCGTCGGCGGTGACGATCCCGGCGCGCGCCAGCAGCATCAGGAAGACCGGCAGCTCGAAGCCGATACCGAAGGCGAAGATCAGCCGCATCACCAGCGACAAATACTGGTCGACCTTGGGCTCCACCTCGATTGCCAGGTCGCCGGGATCGGCGGGTTTCTGGAAGTCGAGAAAGAACTCCCACGCCACCGGCATCACGCCGTAATAGACCAGCGCGGCGCCCATGGAGAACAGGATGGGCGTGGCGATCAGGAAGGGCAGGAAGGCCCGGCGCTCGTTCTTGTACAGGCCGGGGGCTACGAACAGCCAAATCTGCATCGAGATCAGCGGGAAGGCGATCAGCGCGGCGGTCCAGAACGCCACCTTGACATAGGTGAAGAACGCCTCGTGCAGGGCGGTGAAGATCATCCGGCTGCCCTCGCGCTCGTCGAGCGCGGCGGCCAGCGGCCGGACCAGGAAGGCGAAGATCTCCTCGGCGACGAAGAAACAGGCGAAGAAGGTGACGATGAAGCCGATGGCGCAGTAGATCAGCCGGGTGCGCAGCTCGATCAGGTGGTCGAGCAGCGGCATCGCCTTGTCGCGCGGGTTCTCGTCGGCCGTTTCGTTCACCGCATCGTTCACGCGCTCGACTCCGCCTTGGCGGCGACCGCCTCCTCATCGACCGCTTCGGGAGGGGCGTCGCCGCCTTCCGCGACCTCGGCGGTTTTCGCGGCCTCGACCGTTTCTACGGCCTCGACGGTTGCCTCGGTATCCGGTTCGGCCCGGTCCTCGGTCGCCGCGGGCTTGGCCGGTTCCTGGTCGAGGTAGTCGAGCGCCGTCACCTCGTCGGGCCACTCGTCCTCGATCTCGTCCTCGATCTCGCGCTTGATCGTGTTGACCATGCCGTCGGGGTCGATCTCGGCGGTCAGCGAGTCCTTGACCTTGTCGAGCTCGGCCTCGCGCGCCATGTCCTCGAGCCCGCCCTGGAACTCGCGCGCGAGCTCGCGCGCGCGGCGCACCCAGTAGCTCACCGTGCGGACCAGCGCGGGCAGGTCCTTGGGACCGATCACGATCAACGCGATCACGATAACGATCAGGAATTCCCAACTGCCGATGTCAAGCATCGGCCGGCCGATCCGTCATGGGGTTGCCGCTCAAGCGGGGCGTCCGGCTTCCATTCGCGCGCGCCGCCGCGCCCTCGGTCCAGGTCCTCAGCTCTTGGCGGTCTCGTCCCGTTCCCGGGCTTCCGCCGGGATCTCCTTCGCCGGGTCTTTCGCCTCCGCCGACACCGTGCCCGCCGGATCGGTGTCCTTCAGGCCCTTCTTGAAAGCGTTGATGCCACGCGCCGCATCGCCCATGAGGCGCGACAGCTTCCCGCCGCCTCCGAACAGGACAAGAACCACTACGAGGACGACGAGCCAATGCCAGATGCTAAACGATCCCATCGCGGGTGCTCCTGCCTTCCGTTCCGCCATTTCCGTCGCCGACGGCGATGGCAGACCGCGTATATACAAGAAACCGCGAGGTCGTGCACTCGCCTTTGCGGCAGACCGCTCCGGTCTACTCGGCGGCGGCGGCCGGGGCAAACTCCGGAATGTCGTCCGACTCGCCCGCCCGATCGATGGGAAGGTGTACGACACTGTCGTCGCGCGAACCCTCTCCGGCCGCCTCGTCGGGCGGCAGCGCGGCGCCGATGACGGTGCTCGCCGGGCGGACATCCAGCAGCCCGGTCGCCTTGAGCTCGTCCATCCCGGGCAGGTCGTCGAGGCTCGACAGCCCGAAATGGACCAAGAACCCGTCCGTCGTTCCCCAGGTCACCGGGCGCCCCGGGGTGCGGCGCTTGCCGATAGGGCGGATCCAGCCGGCTTCGAGCAGGAAGTCGAAGGTGCCGCGGCTCGCCGCGACGCCGCGGATGTGCTCGACCTCGCTGCGCGTCACCGGCTGGTGATAGGCGATGACGGCGAGCGTCTCCACCGCCGCGCGCGAGGGCTTGCGGGTCACCTTGCGCTCCACCCTCATGTGACCGGCGAGATCCTCGGCGGTGCGGAAGCACCAGCCGCCGCCGACGCGCACGAGATTGACGCCGCGCGGCGCGTAATCTGCCACCAGCGCATCGATCAGGGCCGCGACATCGGTGTCCTCGGCGAATCGCCCGGCAAGCGCGGCCTCGTCCAGCGGTTCGCAAGCGGCGAACAGGATCGCTTCCATGAGGCGCAGATCATGCTTCATTTCCGGCCTCCCGGACCGGTGCGGTGCCATTCCGTCCACGTATGTATATAGGGCCGAACGGGTTCGATTGCCGGAACTCGATTCGCCCCATGCGTGCAAGCTCCAGCCCGGCCACGAAGGTGGAGGCGACCGCCGAGCGCAGCCGGATCCCACCCCCGGCCTCGGGCGGCAGGAATTCGAACAGCGTCTGCCAGTCGACGGTGCCGAGCCCGAGCCCGGCCAGCCGCTCGATCGCGTCGGCGACCGAGAAGAGCGTGCTGGGCTCGATCTCCAGCACCGCGTCGACGCGCCGCCTGCGGCTCTCGCCATAGGCCGACAGGAGGTCGAACAGCGAAACCTCGTATACCGGGCGGCGAACCACCTCGGTCTCCTGCGGGTCGCCGCGGGCGAAGACGTCGCGCCCGAGCAACGGCCGGGCCATGATCTGACGGCCCCGGTCCTGCATCGCTTCGAGGCGGCGGAGCTGGAAGGCGAGCGCCTCGGCGAGCTCCGGTCCGCTCGGCGCCTCGTCGTCCTCCTCCTCGGGCAGCAGCAGCCGCGACTTGAGATAGACCAGCCAGGCCGCCATCACCAAGTAGTCGGCGGCGATCTCCAGGTCGAGGCGGCGCGCAGCGGCGATGAACGCGAGATACTGCTCGGCAAGCTCGAGAATGGATATCCGGGCGAGATCCACCTTCTGCTGGCGCGCCAGCGCCAGCAGCACGTCGATTGGCCCTTCGTACCCGTCGAGATCGAGCACGAGGGTTTCGCCGCGCCGCATCGGCTGAAACCGCTCCTCCGCCCGATTTGCGTCTTCGATCAGGGTGCCAGCCCCGTGAATCCCGCGATAACGTCCATCAGGAACCGAACCGGCGTCCCGATCAGCCAGGGGAAGACGTTGAGGTCGACCCCGAGCTCCCGCCCCGCGTAAGGCAGGATGAACAGGACGCCTATTATCACGAACAGCCCGAATCGCTCCATCCGGGCGAGCGGCCGGGCGAGCCCGAGCGGTAACAGACCGACCGCGATGCGCCCGCCGTCGAGCGGCGGCAGCGGCAGCAGGTTGAACACAGCGAGCACCAGGTTGATCAGGATCGAGTGCTGCAAATTCTCCACCACCCAGAGCTGGGCCGCGCCCGGCAGCAGCGGCACCAGGTGCAGCAGCGCGGCCGAAGCCGTGGCCAGCGCGATGTTCACCGCCGGCCCCGCCGCGGCGACCCAGACCATGTCCCGCCGGGGGCTTTCCAGACGGCTGAAATCGACCGGCACCGGCTTCGCCCAGCCGAAGACGAAATTGCTGAACGACAGCAGCAGCCCCGGTACGACGATCGTGCCCCAAGGATCGACATGGCGCAGCGGGTTGAAGGTCACCCGCCCCAAGCGCTTCGCGGTATCGTCGCCGAGCTTCCAGGCGACGTAGCCGTGCGCGGCCTCGTGCAGGGTGATCGCGATCAACACCGGAAGGATCCAGGTCGAGGCGGTGTATACAAGCTCCGTCATGCGCTCGCGCCCTCCGCCGCCCGCGGCATCTCGCCGCTTGCCATCGCGCGGCCGCGCCGAAACCGCGCCATGGCGCGGCCGGTCATCGCGTCCACCCCCTCCATCGCCTCGCGCATCGCGGCGAGCTCGCCGTTGCAGTGGAGAACCGCGTCGCAGCCCGCCTTGAGCGCCGCCCGCGCCCGGGCCGCCGGGCCGCCCGACAGGGCCTCCATGCAGAGATCGTCCGAGATCAGCAGGCCGTCGAAGCCGATCGCGCCGCGGACCGCCTGCGCCACCACGGCGCGGGACTGGGTCGCCGGCGCGCTGGCGTCGAAGGCGGTGTAGACGACATGGGCGGTCATCGCCCAGGGCATGTCGCGCAGCGCCCGGAACGGGGCGAAATCGGCCGCGAGCTCGGCCGCCGGCGCTTCGACCACGGGAAGGGCGAGGTGGCTGTCGACCGCCGCCCGCCCGTGCCCCGGCATGTGCTTGACCACCGGAACGATGCCACCGGCGAGCAGACCCTCGCAGACCGCGCGCCCGAGCGCCGCGACCGCCGCCGGGTCGCAGGAGAACGCGCGGTCGCCGATCACCGCGTGCCCGCCCGGCGCCGGTACGTCCAGCAGCGGCAGGCAGTTGACGTCGATCCCGAGCTCGGCGAGCTCGCCGGCGATCTCCCGCGCGGCGGCCCGGGCGGCCGCGACCGCGCGGTCGAGTCCCTCTGCCGCCGCCATGTCGCCGAAGCTGCGCCAGGGCGGCCGGCGCCGCCAATGCGGCGGCGCTAGGCGCTGCACCCTGCCGCCTTCCTGGTCGATCAGGACCGGCGCGTCCCGCCGCCCCACGCTGTCGCGCAGCGCCGCGACCAGCTCCCGTAGCTGTGCCGGCTCGCGGCAATTGCGTGCGAACAGGATGAAGCCGAGAGGGTCCGCCTCGGCGAACAGGGCGCGCTCGTCGTGCCCCAGCTCCGCGCCGGCACAGCCGAACACGATCGCCGCGGGATGCGCCCGCTCAGCGCTGAACGACAAGGCAGCCGACCTTGCGCTTGGCGAGAGCCGCGCATAGAAGCCGCGCCGACTCCCGATCCGTCGCCGGCCCGACGAGAAGCCTGTAATAGACGCCCTTGGGCGGGCCGAGGTCCTTCCGCTCTATCTCCAGCTCGCGCTCCCCGAGGAGCTTGCGGTTCTGGCTGCGAAGCCGATTCCAGGCCTTTCTGGCGGCAGCCCGGGAGCGCAGCGCCGCGAGCTGGAGCCGATATTTGCGTTGGAC
Organism: Defluviicoccus sp.; assembly: GCA_028821395.1. GTDB lineage: Bacteria > Pseudomonadota > Alphaproteobacteria > MPNO01 > MPNO01 > MPNO01. The sequence continues at coordinate 17,487 of JAPPGP010000066.1, read as the reverse complement.
CGCCGGCGCGGGCGGCGCCTGGGCGGGTGCGGCCTTCGGCGGTGCGGGCTTCGCTTCCGTCTCTGCCGGCGCATTCGGCGCCGGGACGGCCGGCATCGCCTCCGCGGGCGGAGGGTCCGTCTTCGCCGCCAGGACCTTCTCCGGCGGCAGCGGCACCTCGGGTTCGGGCAGCAGGCGTTCGACGGGCTCGCCCGCGGGAACCGCCCCGATGCGGTCGTAGATCTTCTTGTCCCGGTCGCGAACCCTGCGTCCGCCCGGCGATTCGGGCTTCACCTTGAACGGACCGGGCTCGGCCCTGATGAGCAATTCGGCTCGCCCGGCCGCCGACGACCGCGCCTCGCTGTAGGCGTGCAGCAGCAATCCGGCCGAGGCGACGAGCGCCGCGACTCCGACCGTGCCGGAGACGAACCCGCGCAGCCATCTCCGCCCGCCCCGGCCGTCCGGTCTTTCGCGCCCGCCCGATGCGGGGCCCTTCGCCATCAGCGCATCTCCTCGACCGGCGCGACCCCCATGATGTCGAGCCCCGAGGCGACGACGAGTGCGGTGGCGCGGACCAAAGCGAGGCGCGCGCGGCTGAGCGCCGGGTCGCCGGCGACCACGAAGCGGCGGGAGTCATCGACATTGCCCAGATTCCACAGCCCGTGGAACGCAGCGGCGATGTCGGACAGCGCATAGGCGATGCGGTGCGGCTCGGCGGCCTCCGCGGCGGCTTCCACAATGCGCGGCCATCCAGCCAGCTTGCGAATCAGCGCGAGCTCCTCTTCGCCCTCCAGCAGGTCGAGCGTGGCGCGGCCAAGCGCGTCGTCGGAAAAATCCTCGCCCGGGAACGCCTCGGCCGCGTTCCTGAGCGCCGAACAGGCCCGGGCATGGGCGTATTGCACGTAAAATACCGGGTTGTCCCTGGATTGCTCGACCGCCCGGGCGAGATCGAAATCGAGCGGGGCCTCGTTGCCCCGGGTCAGCATGATGAAGCGGACCACGTCCTTGCCGACGCGGTCGACCACCTCGCGCAGCGTCACATAGGTTCCCGCGCGCTTAGACATCTTTACCGGCCGGCCCGCCTCGGACAGGTTGACCAGGTTGCAGATCAGCACCGAGAACCGGGCCTCGCCCGCGCTCAGCGCCTCGACCGCCGCCTCCATGCGCTTTACGTAGCCCTTGTGGTCGGCGCCCCACACGTCGATCAGTACCGGGAAGCCGCGTTCGAACTTGTCGCGGTGATAGGCCATGTCGGTAGCAAAATAGGTCCAGCTGCCGTCGGATTTGCGAATCGCCCGGTCCGAATCGTCGCCGAACGCGGTGGAGCGGAACAGGGTCTGCGGCCTCGCCTCCCAATCCTCATCCGCCTTGCCCTTGGGCGGCTCGAGCACGCCGACATGCAGCAGCCCGCGTCCTTCGAGCTCCAACAGCGTGCGTTCCACCGCACCCGAAGCCGCAAGCTCCCGTTCCGAGGCGAACACGTCGTGCTCGACGCCGAGCGCCGCGAGGTCGTCGCGGATCAGCGCCATCATCGCCTCGATGGCGAAGTCGCGGACCGGCGGCAACCAGTGTTCTTCCGCCGCACCCAGCCATCTCGTCCCGTCTTCCGCGAGCAGCGCCTCGCCGGTCTCGGCGAGATAGTCGCCGGGATAGAAATCCTCCCCCATGGCGCCCGGCGCGTCGCCCGCGGCCTCGCGGTAGCGGTGGTAGAGCGAGCGCGCGAGCAGGTCGACCTGCACCCCGGCGTCGTTGACGTAGTACTCGCGGGTCACCGCAAACCCCGCCTTCGCCAGCAGGGCGGCAAGCGCGTCGCCCACCACCGCGCCGCGCCCGTGGCCGACATGCATCGGCCCGGTCGGGTTCACCGAGACGTATTCGACATTGACCCGCCGTCCCGCGCCGAAATCCGAATCGCCCCAGGAGATGCCGGCGGCCAGGATTTCGCGCAGCCGCTCGCGCCAGATATCGCGTTCGAGCACGAGATTGACGAAACCCGGCCCCGCCACCGAAATCTCCAACATCTCTTGCTTCTCTTCGAGGCGCGCGACCAGGCGATCCGCGAGATCGCGCGGCTTCATGCCCAACGTGCTCGCGAACACCAGGGCGGCATTGCTCGATACTTCGCCGTGGCGCGCATCGCGCGGCGGCTCGACCGAGAAGTCGGCGTCGGGCGCGGTCATGCCGCGCTCGGCGGCGATGTCGTCGACCGCCCCTCGGAAAAGCGTCCTCATGTTGCCATATACGTTCATGTGCACCCCGGGGGCCTGGCGCCCATCCGCCCAAAATGGAACCGGCGCGGCGTGGCGTCCTGTTACAGGATTTCGCGCGTTTCCGCACCCCGTCCCTACCGCGTCAGAGCCGGACTTGTTCCGGCCATGCGGCTTGACCGGCCAGTATTCGCAGCCTAGATACTCAGCCATGTCGGAGGGCGTGGAAACGGTCGCGGCGGCGGTCACCATCAGCGATTCGGCGGTGCGCCGGATCCGCGAGCTCGAGGCGGCAGGCGACGCTTCCGGGCAGATGCTCCGGGTGGCGGTGGGCGGCGGCGGCTGCTCCGGCTTCCAGTACAGCTTCGACTTCGATGATGCCTGTAACGGCGACGACACCGTGTTCGCGCGCGACGGCGTGCGGGTGGTGATCGACGACATCTCGCTCGAATTCCTGGCCGGCGCCGAGATCCACTATGTCGAGGAGTTGGTCGGCGCCTATTTTACCGTCCGCAACCCGAACGCGGCATCGACCTGCGGCTGCGGGGTCTCGTTCGCGGTCGGATGACCCGGATCGCGACCTGGAATGTCAACTCGATCCGCGCCCGGCTGCCGCGCGTGCTCGAATGGCTGGCCGAGTTCTCGCCCGACATCGTGCTCGCCCAGGAGCTCAAGGCGACCGACGAGACCTTCCCGCGCGAGGCGATCGAGGACGCGGGCTACAACGTGGCGATCTGCGGCCAGAAGAATTTCAACGGCGTCGGCATCTTCGCCAGACAACCGATCGAGGACGTGTGCACCGGCCTCCCGGGCGATCCGGAGGACGACCAGGCGCGCTATATCGAGGCCTTCGTGGGCGATCTCAGGGTGGCCTCGATCTACCTGCCCAACGGCAATCCGGCGCCGGGCGAGAAATTCGACTACAAGCTGCGCTGGATGGACCGGCTCAAGGCACATGTCGGCGACCTGCTGCGCCACGAGGAGGCGCTGGTGCTGGGCGGCGACTACAACGTGGTGCCGACGGACGGCGACTGCTACGACCCCGAGGGCTGGGCCGGCGATGCGCTGTGCCGGCCGGAGTCGCGCTCGCGCTACCGCGCGATGGTCCATCTCGGGCTGACCGACGCCTACCGCGCCTTCAACCGCGCGCCGCATTCCTACAGCTTCTGGGACTACCAGGGCGGCGCCTGGCAGAAGGATTTCGGCCTGCTGATCGACCACCTGCTGCTGTCGCCGCAGGCCGCCGACCGGCTGTCGGCGTCGGGCATCGACCGCAAACCGCGCGGCAAGCCCAAGGCGTCCGACCACACCCCAGTCTGGTGCGAGATCGACGCGGCGCCCTGACCCCTACTCGCCGCGCGGCAGCTTGAGGTCCTCGAGCGGCGGCAGGCCGTAGCTCTCCCAGTCGGCGGCGACCTCGCGCAGCTTCTCCAGCGGCGGCAGCGAGATCCCCGGATAGTGCCATTTGCGGGTGGCGTCGATGACCACCTTGGCGCCCGGCGCCTGGCCGCCCTCGGGCGCGTCGGGGCCGAAGGAGGACGGGTCGAGCTCGACCGCCGCCGGGGTCTCGATGACCCGCACGTCGTGCTCCGGGCGGACCCGCCAGGCGAGGATCCAGTCGCGCATGAACGGGTCCTCGATGTCGATGTCGTCGTCGGTGACGACGATCCACTTGAAATAGCTCATCCCCATATGGCCGAAGCTGCCGAACACGGCCTGGTCGACATGCCCGGCATACATCTTCTTCAGCGAGATCCACAGCGTCGCCGTGCAGCCGCCGGCTTCCAGCGCGTGCACGTCGGCAATGCCGGGGATGCGGAGGTCCTCGCTGAGGTGCTTCTTCAGCCCGGCCTCCAGCAGCGAGCGCTTGATCATGCTGCTCTCGGACGGCGGCAGCTGGCTGATGATGCCGAGCAGGATCGGGTCCCTGCGGTGGGTGATGCAGTTGACCTTGAACACCGGCGCGTGGCGGCCGCCCGCCATATAGCCGGTGAACTCGCCGAACGGGCCCTCGGGTTCGAGCGAATCGGTCAGCACCTCGCCCTCGATGACGATCTCGGCATGCGCCGGCACTTCGAGGTCGACGGTCTCGCAGCGCACCATCGGGATCGCCTCGCCGCGGATGCCGCCGGCGACCGCGAGCTCGTCGGCGCCGTAGCGCGCCGGCGCCACCACGTACTGCACCGGGTCGCCGCCGATGAAGATCGCCGCCGGCATGTTCTCGCCGCGTGCCTTCCACTTCTCCCAGTGGATGGCGCCGCCGCGGTCGGGCGCGCCGAACAATATCCCGGTCTTGTCCCGGCCCTTTATCTGGCAGCGCCGGATGCCGATATTGCGCCGCCCGTCGTCGGGGTCCTTGGTCACCCAGAGCGGCGTGAGATAGGGCCCGGCGTCCTTTTCCGGCGTCCATACCGGGATGGGCAGCGCGTTGAGGTCCACGTCGTCGCCGGAAACGACGACCTCCTTGCACGGGCCGTCGTCCACGATCACCGGCTCGATCGGGTTGGCGATGCCCTCGATCACCTTGCGATGGATGGCGGCGAAGTTCGGCTCGCAGCCGATCGCGGTGGCGATCATCTCGCGCGAGGACGCCACCACCCCGGCGACGACGCGCCCGCCGGGATAGTTCTTGATGTTGCGGAAGCCGATGCCGTAGCGATTCTGTTCCGACATCGCGCGGAAGATCATTCGCAGCACGGCCGAGATCTCCCAGTCCTTGTCGACCTCCTTGTCGACCCAGCGCATCATGCCCCGCTGCTCCAGGACCTGGAGATAGGGCCTCAGCCCGTCATAGCTCATCGCCTGTCCGCCTCCGTCGCTGCCGGTGCGCGCTTAGACGCCATATCGGGACCGCTTTGTCCAGCCGCAGCCGGTTGAACGGCCCCGCCGGGTTCGCTATCACGCTGGGCGGCGGACGAAGCCCGGGAGAAAGCGATGGACGGCGCGGCGAACCCGATCGGAAAGCGGACGGCGGACGAGATTGTCGCCCTGCGCGAGACTTGGCACACCAAGGACCACCCGTTCTATCTCGGCTTCCACGACGGCGGCGTCGGGCTGGAGGCGATGGCGACGCTGATGGCGCAGCACTACCAGCACGTGCGCAGGGCGCTGCCGAGCTTCGGGCTGATCTACGCCAAGGCGCCGCCCGAGGGGCGGCGCTTCATCCTGGAGAACCTGGCCGAGGAGGAAGGGCTGGTCGCCGGCCCCGGCGAGGACCGCGAGCCGCACGACCACATGGAGCTGATCTTCCGCTACTGCCGGTTCGCCGGCATGACCGACGACGAGGTCCGCGCCACCGAGCAGCTGCCGGCCTGGCGGGCGCGGTCCTATTTCTACCTCGCGACGGTGCGCGACGAGGCGTTCCCGGTGATCGTCGCCATGCAGTCGACCCAGGAGGGGCAGCAGCCGGCGATCAACGGCGAACGCACCCTGCCCGCCTTCAAGAAGTTCCACGGGATGGAGATGGACCACCCGGCGATCGAGTTCTTCGCCGAGCACTACATCGCCGATGCCGACCATTCGAGCCGCCAGATTCGGCTCGTCGAGCGGCTGATCCGGAGCGAGGAGATGGCCGCCCGCGCGGTCGAGATCGCCACCGTCGCGGTCAAGACGCGCTGGGCCTGCATGAACGAGATCTGGCGGACCGCCGTGCTCGGCGAGCGCGACCCTCTGCCCGAGGGGATCGCCGCCTGACCCGGCCTCAGTTGCCCTCGGCGGTCTTCGGCGCGGCTTCCGGGTTCCACTGCCCCCGGCGCATGCGGTTGATCTCGACCCGCTGGAACAGACCGGCCTTGCGGAAGGGCTCGTCGTTGGAGAAGGCCTCGGCCGCCTCGCGCGAAGGCACGTTGACGATCAGCACGCTGCCGGTACGAGTCCTGCCGTCCTCGCCGAGCAGCGCGCCACCCAGCACCAGGATGTCCTCATGCGCGTCGAGATAGGCGAAATGGTCTTCCCGGGCGCCCGCCCGGATCTCTTCCGAACCGGGCTTGTCGATCTGGTAGATGATGTAGAGCATGGCCCCGCCCTTCCGTTTCGGCGGCGGCAGGATCACAGGCGGGGCGGCCGCCATCAAGCGTCGAGCGACGGAGGACGGGAATGACGGTCGAGATCGGCGTCGTGTTCGACGGGTTCGACGACGCGCGCGAGATGATCCGCCTCGCCCGGGGCGCCGAAGCCGCGGGCGCCGGCAGCGTCTGGGTCGCCGAGCACATGGGCTGGCGCGAGGCGGTGACCGCCTGCGCGGCGATCGCCGGGGCGACGGAGACCGTGCGGCTGGTGCCGACCGCGATCAGCCCCTATCTGTGGCACCCGGCGCCGACGGCGATGGCGCTGGCGACGCTGGCGGAGCTCGCGCCGGGGCGCGTCGCCGTCGCGGTGTCGGTCGGCAACCTGCTCAACCTCAAGGAATCGGGGCACGAGCCGGTGCGCCCGGTTGCCGCCATCGGAAACATGGTGGCCGACCTCCGCGCGCTCTGGACCGGCGAGCGGGTGACGCGCGACGGGCCGGCCTACCGCCTCGACGGCGCCTACATGAATTTCGCCCCGCCTGCGCCGCTGCCGATCTATGTCGCCTCGACCGGCCCGCAGGTGCTGCGCCTGTCCGGGCGGATTGCCGACGGGGTGCTGCTGTCGGGCGGGCTCACCCTCGAATCGACCCGGCGCTGCCTCGCCTTCGCCGACGAGGGCGCGGCGGCGGCGGGAGGGGAGCGCGACTCGCTCCGCCGGGCGAGCCTGATCTATTTCTCCGTATCGCCCGACGGCCGGGTGGCGGTGGACGATTTGAAGACCAAGCTCGCCTATCTGTTCCGCAGCGCGCGGCACGCCGACAACATCGCGAGTTCGGGGCTCCCCATCGACCACGCGGCGATCATGGACGCGGTCGGGCGCCGCGACCTCGCCCAAGCGGCGGCGATGATCCCGGACGAGGCGATCGAGGCGTTCTGCGTCGGCGGCACCCCTTCCGACTGCCGCGGGCTGCTCGCCCTCTATCTCGAGGCGGGGATCGAGGAGCCCATCCTGCAGATCAGCGGCACGCCGGAGAACAAGGCGCTGGCGCTCGAACTCGTGCGCGAGTTCGCCGGCGCTCAGGACCCGATCAGCCCGAGCGCGCGATAGGCCGCGGCTGCGCCCGGATGGAGGGGAACGCCGTCGATCTCGAGCCCGGCCTCGCCCGCCTCGCGCAGCGGGTCGAACAGGGCGCCCAGCCCGTCGAACAGCGGGTTGAGCTCGGCGAGGCGCGCGTGCCCTGACGCCATCAGCCGGGCGAGCCGGCCCACCGTGTCGTCCGCTGTGCTCGCATGGGTGGCGACGACGTTGAGCACGCCGATCTGCGGGCTGTCGCGGTCGTGGCCGCGGAGCGCGCCCGCCCTTACCTGCGCCGGGCGGTAGAACCCCACCCGGTCGAGCAGCGTGGAGAGCTGGCCCGGGCCGTAGTCGAGGACCCGGATGTCGGCGCGTTCGGCGAGCTCGGTCATCACCCGGTTGGGGATCGGGCACTGGAACTGGGCGTCGATCTCCCCCGCGGCGAGCGCGTTGGCGCCGTCGAGGAAGTTGAGATGGACCGGCTCGAAGGTCTCGAAGCCGATGCCGAGCACGCCGAACATCGTCGCCACGTGCTGCGCCATGCCGCTGCCGGCCGGGCCTATGGAGACCCGCTTGCCGCGCAGATCGTCGACCGTCTCGATCGCCGAGTCGGCGAGCGCGATGAAGAACATCGGTCCGGAATTCGCGGGCGCCGCCATGCGGACATCCAGCGCGCGCCCGAACGGCGCCTCGCCGCGCGCCGCCCGGCCGATCCAGTTGGCGGCGAGAAAGCCGAACGCGAGCTCGCCCGACTCCAGGCGCTCGGCATTGCCCACGCTGGCGGTGGGCGTGGCGAAGATGTCGACCCGCTCGAACGCCCCCTGCTCCCGCGCGACCGCCGCGATGGCCTCGGCCTGGGTGTAGAAGGTGCTGCCGAGCTCCGATGTCCCGATGACGATTTCCATGGCGTATCAGCGATCCGTTATCCGCGCCCGACCTCCGGCATCAGGCGGAGCGCGATGAGGCCGAGCGCCGTGAGCATAACCGCGCCGAAGCCGAAGAACGCGATCTCGAGGCCGAATCCCTCGACCGCCGCCCCGATGGCGACGGGAACCACGAAGCCGGCGAATCGGTTGACCGTGGACCGGATGCCGACGCTCATCCCCTGCCGCTCGGCGTTCACCGAACGGGCCAGCACGTACAGCATCAACGGAAATGCGATGCCGGAGGCCACGCCCCACCCCGTGGCGATGCCGAGCAGCTGCCAGAACTCGTGGAACAGCACGACGCTGGAGAGCAGCGCCGCGGCGGTGCCGACGGTCGCCACCAGCAGTATGTTGGGCCGCACCCTGCGCGAGATCGGCCCCGCCGTGAGGCCGGAGAGCCCCGCCACCACCGAGCCGACGGCGACCAGAACGCCGATGGTGGCCCCGCCGAAGTCGAGCGACTCCAGATAGACCGGGTAGAACGAGTGCCTGAGCGCGTGCACGCAGGTCATCAGGAAGGAGCACGCGACCACGAAAGCGACCGCGGGCGCCGCCATCATCCCGAGCGCGTCCCGGTAGTCGCCGATCCAGGACCGGCGCGCCCTGCCCTCCTCCGGCGTGTCGTCCCGCCGCACGTCGCGCGGCAGGAAGCCGATCACCATGAGGGTGGCGAGGCCCCAGGCGCCGATCAGCGAGAACGCGCCGATGGGGCCGAACGCGTCCCACGCCATCCCGCACAGCACCGGCGCGACCAGGTTCCCCGAGGTGGAGACGAAGCTGAACCGCCCCATCAGCCCGGGATCGTCCCGGTTGATCCGCCCGACATGGGCCTGCGCGGCCATCCACACCAGCGCCTGGGCGAAGCCGGTCAGGAGCTGGAGCACAATCAGCACCGCGACCGAGGGCAGCGCCGGGTAGAGCGGGAACAGCGCCGCGGTCGCGACTGCGGCGGCGGCCGCGATCCGGTTGATGCCGAGCCGGTCCATCAGCGCGCCGCCCGGGATCGACAGCACGACGGAGAGTGCCGCGCGGGCGCCCAGCACCAGCCCGATCATCAGCGGCGTCGCCCCGATGTCGAGCGCCCAGAGCGGCACGGCCACGGTCATCATCGGCACGAAGCCGAGGCCGAAGAAACCCAGCGCGAAGATCGCGGCATGCGCCCGGGGGATCCGCAAACCGGCGCTCAGCCCGGCTTGTCGTCCGCCGCCCGCACCAGACGCCGCTGCACCGGGAACAGGGCGATGTCGAAACGCTGCGAGAACAGCCCCCACAGACCCTTCGGCGCCTTCAGCATGACCACCACTGCGGTCAGTCCGAGCAGGATCAGGTACCAGGTGCCGTAGGGGGCGAGCGGCTCGCGCAGCAGGAAGAAGATCAGCGTGCCGACGATCGGCCCCTCGATCGACCCGATGCCGCCGATCACCACGATGAAGATTATGGTCACAGTCCAGTTGATGTCGAAGGCGGCGGCGGGCGTGATGCGGATCTTGGTGATGTAGATCAGCGCGCCGATCGCCGAAGTGCCGAAGGCGGCGAGGATGTAGACCAGCAGCTTGGCCCGGAAATTGTCGACGCCGAGGCTGCGCGAGGCCTCTTCCGAGTCGCGGATCGCGGTGAGCGCGAGCCCGTAGCGCGAGCGCAGCAGCAGGTAGATGCCGACGATCACCGCGACCGCGAGCGCCAGCGCGAGAAAGTAGACCGTGGCGTCCCGGTCCGCCCGGGAGGCGGCAATGGACTTGATCGCGGCGATCGGCAGGCTCATGCCGGAGCCGCCGCCGAGCTCCTTCACCTGGGCGAAGCCGAGCAGAAACACCTCGGCGACCACCCAGGTGCCGATGGCGAAATAGTGGCCCCGCAGCCGGAACACGATGAAGGCGATGGGGAGCGAGATCAGCGCGCCGAGGACGCCCGCCATCGGCACCGTCCAGATCGTGCCGATGTCGAGAAAGATGACCAGGATGAACAGCAGGTAGCCGCCCAGCCCGACAAAGGCCTGCTGGCCGACCGAGACCAGCCCGCCATAGCCGGCCAGCAGGTTCCAGAGCTGCGCCAGCGCCAGGATGTAAAAGATTTCGACCAGCAGGCGCATCGACGCCCGGTCGCCCCACCAGGGGACGGTAAGCAGCACCAGGATCAGCCCCGCGCCCACCGCCATGCCGATCCGACTCGCCCGGGTCGAGCGGATCACCCGGCTACTCATCGCGGGTCCTCGGGAACAGCCCGTTGGGCCTGAGCACCAGGATGACCAGGAAGGCGATATGGCCGGCGAGGATCTGCCAGCCGGGGTCGATCTTGGCGCCGATATTCTGCGCCACGCCGAGGATGACGCCTCCGGCGAGCGTGCCCCACATCGAGCCGAGCCCGCCGATGATCACCGCCTCGAAGGCGAACAGCAGCCGCGACGGCCCGAGCGCGGGATCGAAATTGGTCCGGATGCCGATGAAGATGCCGGCGATCGCCACCAGCACCAGCGAGACCGCCATGGCGAGGCCGAAGACGTGCTTCTGCTTGATCCCCATCAGCCGGGCGGTGGACGGATCGTCCGAGGTGGCGCGGAACGCCCGGCCGAGCCTTGTGCGGCTGAAGCCGATCTGGAGCGCGGCAATCAGCGTCACCGCGATGACGAAGACGATCAGCGGCAGGGTGCCGATCTCGATACCCTCGGCCAGCCGTATGCTGGCGGTCTCGATGGCGCCGGCATTGAGGCGCTGCGAATCGGCGGAAAATACTTCCAGCAGCAGGTTCTGGATGACGATCGAGATGCCGAAGGTCACCAGAAGCGGCGGCAGGAGGTCGTCGCCGAGGGTGTAGTTGAGGACGCCGCGCTGCAACACGTAGCCGAAGAAGAACATGAACGGCAGCACGGCGATCATGCTGACGAAGGGATCGACCCCGGCGGTCTCGATCACCACCATGGCGATGAAGGCGGCGAGCACGATCAGGTCGCCGTGGGCGATGTTCACCAGCCGCATCACGCCGAAGATGATGGCGAGCCCAGCGGCGAACAGCGCATAGAGCCCGCCGGTCAGCACCCCCTGCACGATGCTGTTGATCCACTCGATCATCGGCAGAGCATAGCGAGAGAGGCCCGGCCGCGCGCGCTTCGCGTTCCCGGGGACTATGAGCCCGTGCGAATTTCAGCCGGCGGCGGGCCGGGCCATCGGCTACACGGTCATTCCGCCGTGGCCGGTTGACCGCGCTCCCGGTCGATCAGGAATTTGGTCAGCAGATCGACCGCGCCTTCCAGCCGCGCCAGACGTTCGGCAAAGCCGTCGACCTTGTCTTCGAACCGGTCCATGCGCTTGTCCGGCAAGGCGAATACGCGTCAGATGAACAGTGCAAGGGCCACACCGACACCCAGCATGGTCACGATCTCGGCGTTCACCATCATTCCACCGCCGGCTGGGCGCCGAAGCGACCACGGAATTCGCCGCGCAGCTCGGAGACCTCGCGAGACAGTGCGGTCAGACCGCCACGCAGATCCACGACCTCGCCGCGCAACTCGGAGACCTCGCGAGACAGTACGGTCAGATCGCCGCGCAGCTCGGAGACCTCGCGAGACAGCGCGGTCAGATCGCCACGCAGATCCACGACCTCGCCGCGCAACTCGGAGACCTCGCCCGCCAAGGCATCCACCCTGCTCTCCAGCCGCACGAACAGCCGGAACATGAACATCGCGAACGTGCCGCCGGACGCGAACAGCGTCGCGAAGCCGCCCAGCATGGTGACGATCTCGGCGCTCACGCGACCAGTATAGGAAGAATTTCCTCAAATGTGATTCTACCAGGAATAGATTTCACGTCCCGAAATAGGCCGCCGCGATCCGGTCGCGGGTCAGGCTCGCGGGCGCGCCGGTCAGCGCGAGGCGGCCTTCCTGGAGGCAGTAGACCCGGTCGGCCACGTCGAGGGCGCGGTTGATGTCCTGCTCGACCACCACCATGGCGGTGCCCTCGGCCTTGATCGCCGGCAAGACCTCGTAGATCTCGCCCACCACCACGGGGGCGAGGCCGAGCGAGAGCTCGTCGAACAGGATCAGGTCGGGGTTGGACATCAACGCCCGGCCGATCGCCGTCATCTGCTGCTCGCCGCCGCTGAGCGCGGTGCCGGGAACCGCGCGCCGGTTGCGCAGCGCCGGGAACAGCTCGTAGACGCGGTCCAGCGACCAGCGCCCCGGCCTGCCCGAATGGCCGCCGATGATCAGGTTCTCCTCGACACTCAGGCTCGGGAAGAGGCGCCGGCCCTCCGGCACCATAGCGATCCCCAGCGCCACGATATCTGCGGCCTCGCGGGACTGGATGCTCTCGCCGCGATAGGCGAGCGCCTCGCTGGTCGCGTCGACCATGCCGGTGATCGCCCGGAGCAGCGTCGTCTTGCCGGCGCCGTTGGCGCCGATCGCGGCCACGGTCTCGTGCTCGTCGAGGTCGAAGTCGAGACCGAACAGCGCCTGGAAATCGCCGTAGAACGCATCGAGGTTGCGGATCTCCAGGAGGCTCATTCGACGGCGATTCCGAGATAGACCTCGCGCACGACGGGGTTGTCGATCACCGCCTGGGGGTCACCCTCGTCCAGCTTGCGGCCGAAATCGATCACCAGCAGCCGGTCGACCACCGACATCAGCGCATGCACGATGTGCTCGACCCAGACGATGGAAACGCCGTGGCCGCGGATCTCCCCGATGGTGGCGACGAGCTCCTGGATCTCGTGCTCGGTCAGCCCGCCGGCGATCTCGTCGAGCAGGAGGACACGCGGGCGGGTGGCCAGCGCCCGGGCGAGCTCGAGCCGCTTGCGCTCCAGCAGCGTCAGCGAGCCGGCCAGCGCGTTCGCCTTGGCCGCGAGCCCGGTGCGTTCCAGCACCTCGACGCAGTGGCCGTACGAGGCGGCCTCCGACTGCCCGGCGCCGAACGCGCCGCCGACCAGCAGGTTCTCGAACACCGTCATCCCGCCGAACGGGTGCGGGATCTGGTAGGAGCGCCCGATCCCGGCGCGGCAGCGGAGATGAGCGGGCAGGCGCGTGATGTCCTCGCCGGCGAACACGATCCTGCCGCCGTCGGGCGGCAGGCTGCCGGTGATCAGGTTGAACAGCGTGCTCTTCCCCGCCCCGTTGGGGCCGATGATGCCGAGCGCCTCGCCGTCCGCGAGCGCCATGTCGAACGAATCGACGACCAGGAGCGACCCGAAGCTCTTGGACAGGTTTTCGACGGAGAGGATCGCGCTCATGGCGCGAGCCGTCCCTCGATACGGCCCGCCGGGCCTACCCGGGAGAAGGCGGTTTGCTCGAGGCCTGCCAACTTCTCCTCATCCCGAATAGCCCGCCGCAGACGGGCGTATCGAAGGACCCTCACCGGCGCCGAAGCCGCCTCAGCTCAGCGACTCGAGCTTGCCGGTCAACGGAATTTCCGGCGCCCGCGCGTTATGCACCAGGTCGAGCTCGTACTTGAACGTCTTGCCGCGCTTCCACTGGCCGCCGACCAACGGCGTGCGGCAGGCGTTCTTGACCGGGTTGCGCGCGTCCCCGAACTTCCACGAGACCGGGCCGACGATCGATTCGTAGTTGGTGTTCTCGATCGCGTTCAGGATCGCATTCGAATCGCCGGGATCGCCGCAGCGCTTCAGGACGTCGATCGCCACCTCGATATTGGCGTGCTTGAAGCCGAGCGGCTGGGTCCATTGCCGCTTGGTCTTGGCGGTATAGGCATCGGCGAACTCGCGCGACGACTTGCCGGTCAGGTTGGACTTGAATGGGTGCGAGGACGACCACCACACCTCCGTGGTCAGCCCGTGGCCGCGGTCGCCGAGCGCCGCGACCGCCGGCGGGAACAGCAGCGCCTTGGCCATGGTCCCGGCCTTGAGCTGCTTGATCAGCCCCTGCTGCGCCGCCTGGGTCCAGAAGGTCGTGAAGTCGGGCGGCGTCGCGATGCCGGTCAGGATCTCCACGCCCTGCTTCTTGAACTCCGCGATCTGGGCGGTGAAATCGGGGCTTCCCATGGTGAACAGCGGCGGCTGGATGTACTCGAACCCGCGGGCCTCCATCGGCGGCCGGAAGCCGCGCTTGGGATCGCCCCCGTTGACCCCGTCCTCGCTGTTCTCGATCAGGCTGCCGATCTTCTTGTTGGTGCCGAGCGCATCCCACATGTCCATGAAGATGCTGAACATGTCCTCGAAGCCCCAGAAAAAGTGGTAGGTCCACTTGAAGGGCTTGTCGGGCGTGGCGCCGCGGCCGAAATAGACGATCTGCCAGGGCGTGTCGGCGGTCACGCAGGGCACCTCGTTGGCCTCGGCCTGGTCGGAGACCGGGTTGACCGTGGTGCCGCTCGACGAGCCGATCATCAGATTGACCTCGTGCTTGAGGATCAGCTCGGCGGCGACCTCGGCGGCACGGTTGGGGTTGGACTGCGAATCGCGCGAGATGATCTCGACCGGATACTTCTTCTTGCCGATGGTGATCCCGTCGCCGATCGCCGCGCGCGCGTCGGCGAGCACGAAGCGGTCGGCCTCGCCGAAAGCCGCGAGCGGCCCGGATTGCGGGCTGACGAAGCCGATCTTCACCGTCCTCGCGGCATGGATGGCGGGCGCCGGGAAGCCCGACGCCGCGGCCGCGGCGAACACGCCGCCGCCGTATTTGAGGGCGCGCCTGCGCGATACGGTTCCCTTCTTGCTCGTGGTCATCGTGTCCTCCCCTTGATGTTCGTTGCGAGAATCGGAGTGCAGATGTCTGATTTATCTTAGATTATGGGCGTATTGGGTTCCAGCCCGAGCAGCACCCGTCCGTACAGCTCGGCGCTCGCCTCGGGCAGCAGCAGCCCGTGCATGTTGATCGCGTGCAGGTCGCGCGAGGCCTGTTGCAGCGGGCTCCTGAGCGCGAGGCTGGAGCCGCCGGCCATCAGGAACAGCTTCTCCGCGCCGTCGAGCGCGAACCGCACCCCCTGCGAGCAGTCCATGCGTATGCGGGCACGCATCTCCATCGACATCGGCGTCCCCGACCGGGCGTGGGAGTCGATGTCGTCGGCCACCCGGTAGAGCATGAGATGCGCCGCGTCGATCAGCGAGGCCGCCTCGCCGAGCTTGATATGGGTCGCCGACCATTCGGAATGGATGTGCGGCGTGTAGGCGACCGGCTTGGCCTGGACCGTGCGGCGGAACTCGGCGAGCGCCGCCCGGGCGAGCCCGAGCGCGCCGCCGCACAGGCAGAGCGCGAGTACCGGAACCGCCTCGGCCTTGTGCAGCCAGCCGTCATAGCCCTCCGCCATGCCGGGCGTCTTGCCCTCGATCAGGGCCGGGATCGAGAGCCGCCGGTGCGCCGGCACGGCGAGCCCGTCCACCTTGATCGAGCAGCTTCCGGTGCCCGCGAGGCCGGCGACGAACCAGTCGTCCTGGATGTCGACGTCGCTCGTCGGCACCAAGAAGTCGGCCTCGTCGACCATCCCGCCCGCCGCGTCGTACAGCTCGGCGCCAAGCAGCAGCCAGGATGCGTGCTCGCAGCCCGAGCCGAACGGCCAGAACCCGCTCAGCGTCGCCGACCCGTCGCCGTTCAGCACCGCCCTGCCGCGCGGCCCGATCACTGCGGAGATCATCGTGTCCGGATCGGCGGCGTAGACGTCGTCCCGCGCCTCGCCCGGGAAATGGGCCATCATCCAGCTATGGGCGTGCATGACGCCGAGCACCCAGGCGGTCGACGAACACCCCTCGCCAATCGCCGAGATCACGTCGAGATGGGCGCGCATCGACAGCTCGTGGCCGCCGCAGCTGCGCGCCTGGATGACCCGGAGCAGGCCCGAATTGCGGATGCGGGCCATGTTCTCGGCCGGAACTCGACGGTTCCGTTCGGCGTCGGCGACCCGGGTCCTGAAGTCCTCCGCGGCATCCTCGGCGCGCCGCCGGAGCTCGGCAACGGCGCTCGAGGCGTCTTCGCCCGGCGCCTCGTCGGTGACCGCCTCCATCCCCCCGTCTCCCGGTCGTTCCCTGCCAGTTTTGCATAGCACGGCACGGCATGACCACCAAGGGCCGGGTCCGCCGAACCCGCCGCTAAGGGACCGGTTGATTTGGGTGCGGCGATGCCGCAGTTTGTCCGCGTTCAAGAAGGAGACGACAGGAGCATGACCACCGAACGCAGCGGGCTCGGACGCGAGCTCGAAACCGCGCTGGGGGAGGTTCTCGCCCATGTTCGCGGCGAGACTGAACTGTCCTGTCGGATCGTCGACGATCCCGCGGCCGAACGGATTGTCGCGCTGCGCAAGCGGCTGCGTCTGAGCCGGCAGAAATTCGCGGACTGCTTCGGTCTGGACGTGCGAGCCCTGCAGGAATGGGAGCAGGGGCGCCGCGTCCCCGACCACGCGGCCCGCGTATTGTTGACGGTCATCGATCGGGATCCGGAGGCCGTCATCCGGGCGCTCCACAGGGACAGCGACGGCTGAGCCGCTTACCCGCCACGCGCTTCGCAAGAACGATCATCTCCCGCCCGCAGCCGCCTCCCGGCTCGCCGCCGCCGCGCCAACAGCGGCGCCCTTGGTCTCCCACTCCTCGGCGCCGGCGTCGCCACGGCAGGATACATTTGCGCGCGCCGTAACGGACGTTACAGTCCGCGCGGATGATACGGAGCTTCAAGGATCGAAAGACACGACGCTTCTTCGAGGGACAGCGCGTCGCGGCGTTTCACGGAATCGACTATCGGGCCGCCCGCCGGCTGACCCTTCCGGACAGTGCGGAGACACTGCGCGACCTCGCCGCGTTGTCGGGCAACCGGCTCGAAGCATTGCGCGGCGACCGCACGGGTCAGCACGGCATTCGGATAATCGCGCGGTGGCGCATCTGTTTCCGAGGGACCGACGACGGGCCGTGCGACGTGGGGATCGTGGACTACCACTGAAGGGTGCGAGATGAATGCGAAGAACGGCATGAGGCCGGTGCATCCGCGTGAGATTCTGCGCGAGCAACTCGACGAGCTCGGGCTGTCGGCCAATGCCCTTTCGAAGGTTCTGGGCGTCCCGGTCAACCGGGTGACCACGATCCTGAACGGCCAGCGCGGCGTAAGCGCGGACACTGCGCTGCGGCTGCGCGGTATTTCGGGACGACGCCGCAGCTCTGGCTGAACCTGCAGAAGACCTGGGAGCTTCGCCGGGCGGAGATCGAATCGGGGCGCGAGTTCGCCGAGCGCGTGACGCCCCGCCAGTCGGCGGCGTAGAGCTTCGGAGATCACCCCCGGCCCGCCGCCGCCTCCCCGCTCGCCGCCGCCGCGCCGACGGCCGCGCCCTTGGTCTCCCACTCCTCGGCGCCGGCGTCGCGGCGGAACTGGCGCC
>JAPPGP010000164.1 GCA_028821395.1 Defluviicoccus sp. | reverse complement strand
GAGGTTCGGAACGGAAGGGAACGACTGGCCGTTGAAGTGACAACCCCTTGTTTGTAAAGGAAAACAGCGCCCAGGCAAACAGGGAATGCGGCATTCGTCGTTTGCATCAAAGATGCGTGGGGCGTGTCGGACCGGCACTCCCGCCACGAGACCCTTTCGCCCGGCGGCCCGAGGCGGGCCCAGATCACTTCATGCGCCCGCACCCAGCGGATCCCGGCGCGCCCGGTCTCCGTCGTCCATCGCACCGTGACGCCGTGGCCGCAGGCGTTGATCCAGTAGCCCACCGGGCCGATCCGCCCGCGCTCGAGCGTGAGGCACCGGGCCGAAACCTCGGCCGCCGGCAGGAGCAGGGCGAGGAAGAGCAGGAGGGAAGGAGGCCGGGGCATCCTCGCCTTGAGCCGTCAACCCCGCCGGCGCCGCCACGGCCAGCGGACGGCGCCGACGAATACCGCCGCCAGCCCGGCGTAGCCGCAGAGCGCCGCAACCAGGGTGAACGCCGCGGCCAGCCACGCCAGCGGCGACGGCGCGCCGGCGTAGCTCAGCGCCAGCGCGGCGACGGCCGCGTTCTCCAGCACGTCCGCGGCCGCCGTCGCCAGCGGCAGCAGGAAGAACGGCGCCCGGAACAGGCGGAACAGCAGGATCGCGAACAGCAGCCCGTAGGCCGCCGGAAAGACCATGTCGATCGTGAGGCCGGTCGCCGCGTAGAGCGTGCGCGCGCCGGCGTCGAGGCGGTCGAGCGCCTCGAACAGCGCCGCCGCCTCGCCGGGGGTGTACCAGAAGCGGCTGTCGAGGAGTTCGAGGCCGCCCAGCCGGTCCCGGCGCCAGACCAGCCCCGCGATGCAGGCGACGGCGACGGCCAGCGCCGCCAGCGCCACGCGCGGGGTCGCCCATCGCTCCAGCATTGCGCGGATCGAAACCGTCATCGCCGCGTCTCCTCCCGCAAGGTGCGGCCTCGTGCCCGTCGCGCGCGACGGCCCGAGGGCAGGAGGCCGCGTCGGCGGTAGTCCGGGCAACCGGAAAAGCAGGACCGCTTCTCAGCGAGGTCCGTCCGCCCTCAATTCTTCGCTCGGGGCGATGAACGCCCCGTGGAAGACGCCGGTGCTGCCGCCGTCCTCCTCGAACGCGATCTTGTGCGCACCCGCCACGAGGCGCGGGTTGCCGGCGCCGTCGGGAATGCCGGAAACCGCGCCGCCCCAGCCCCCCTTCGAACCGGCGACAGTCCTCTCGCGGTGCCGCACCCTCACGTCGTCGCTCTCGAAGGTGCCGTTCGGATCGAGCGGCGCGGCGCCCAGGTCCAGCTCGTAGCCGTCGATGAATGGCACAGAGACCACCTGCACATGGTCTTGGCGGTCTGCGAGTATCCCGCGCCGGGTGTGTATGTCGCCGATGCGGCCGCTGAGCGTAGCGGCGGCGAAGTCGGCCTCGATCGTGGCCGTCCCGCCATATTCCTCGACAAAGGGAGCGGGCGCTTCCGGCCCCCAATTCGCAACGTAGGTGAACAGCCCGAGGGCCCGTCCGGTGTAGGTCGCCCGCCCCTCGACCGGGGGAGGGTCGCGCGGCGCCGACGGGTCGATCCCGGGGCCGTCCACGATGGCCGCCGGGATCGAACCCTCCCGCGCCCGATCCCGCCACTGACCGGGAAACTCCAGCCACCAGCCCATCATCAGATAGTCGGCCGGATCCCCCGCGTCGTAGCTGACCAGGGCGAAGGCCTGCGACGTGCCCTCGGCGGTTTGTTTGAAGTAGTCCCACTCCGCCGCCGCATGGCCGGGAATGGGCGCCGCCGGCCTCCCCCGAAGGGTGCCGTCGTCGAATTGGTTGACCGACCGGTCGCCGATGTCGGGCAGCGTCAGGAAGACCCGAAGAGTCCGGTTCTCGAAGGACGAGTTCCGGGTAAACCGGATCCCGCCTTCGTCCTCCGCCATCGGGGCGTCGCCACCGCTCGAGCAGGCGCCCAGCGCCAAGGCAAGACCCAGGAGGATCGCGATCGGTTTGGAAATCATGCGCATCGACCGCCTTTCACGGCCTGTAGATGCCGACGCCGAAGACATAGCCGTCGTGCAGCACGGCCCAGCTCGACTTCCGCTCGATCTTTCCGGTCACCGGGTTCCTGAACTTGTAATCGACCCGGATCCCGTCCGGCGTGACGGCCTCGCGCATCTCCTCGCCGAACCGCGTGCCGTCGGCATCGACGAAGCTCGAATACTTGACCCCCAGCAGGGATGGGTCGACCGCGTGCGCCACCATGCCCTCATCGCGCCCGCCGACGAATATGTAGAGATCGCGGTCCAGAAACTCCGGCGCGGGGTCGTGATTGAACTTCGCGAACGCGGCCGAGGCCCCCATCTCGTCGTAGTAGGCGATGGCGCGCGCCACCATGTCCCGAGCTTCCCTGGCCGTGCCCCGGTTCTCGCCTGCGGCGGCGGGCACCGCGAGGATCAGAAGCAGCGCGGCGGCACGGCCCCGAAAACGCCGGATCGTCGTCATGATTTCTCCCTTCCCGACGGCAATGGTTCGGCTCCCCGCCGGATCGCCCTGTCAGTCCTTGGTGGCCGAAGGCAGGTATTCCGCCCGCGTGGCATGGATGTCGCGCACTCGTATCCCGGTCTCGTTGAAGGTGTAGACGACCCGCACCCGCGGCCTGCCCCGGTTCGCGAGGGCGCGCGCCCAGCGGCCGCCCACCATCGGCCGGCCCCGTCGCGGCCCGGCGTCGATCGCCGCGATCAACTCCGCGTAGGCCTCCTCGAAGCCGGGGATTTCGGCCGCCAGGCGCGCGTGTTCGAGCTCCGCGGCGGGCGCCAGCTCGACGGTGCGGGACATGCCCGGCACGGCCGTCATTCCGGCTCGCCCCGCCCGCGCCGCTCCTTCAGTAGATCGTCGATCATCGTCGCCGCCTCCGCCCGCGTCCGCGGCGACGGCACGGTGGTCCCGAGCTCGTCCGCCAGATCGGCGATGAAGGCAAGCTGCCGCGCGGTCGGCGGCTCCCTGGCACCCGCCTCGCGGTGGCGCCGGCCCTCGATCCAGCAGCCAACCAGGAACGCGGCAACGGTCCACGCCGCCAGCGCAGCCAGCAGGATCAGTAAACCGGTGTCCATCCCAGCCCCTCCGGTTCCGCCGTCCCTCAAAGCATAGCTGATCGCGGCGCGCTCCACGCCTTGCCTGGCCTGAGCGCGCCAGCAGTGCCGAAGGAAGAGTGCGGTCTTGGAGGTAACGGCGCGCGAGGTGCAGGAAGCACGGTTCGATGACCCGCGCCGCGATCTCCGCGCAGCAGTCCGCCGCGCCGTCTGTGGCCGAGCCCAGCGACAGCCCCCCCGGGGCCGGCCGTCACTCCCGCGCCTCCCGCAGGCGCCGCTCCTCGATCAGGTCGTCGATCGCCGCCGCCGCCTCGATCCGCGTCCGCACCGGCGGCCTGCCCATCCCGGCCTCGTCGGCGAGATGATCGAGAAACAGGAGTTGCCGCGCGGTCGGCGGCTCGCTGGCGCCCGCTTCGCGATGATGCCGGCGTTCGACCCAGCGGCCCAGCCAGAACGCGGCGCAGGTCCAGGCCGCCAGCGCGCCGAGTAAAATCAGCAGATCGGCGTCCATCGTCGTCCTCCGGCTCCGCCGTCCCGGGCAGCATAGCGAATCCTTCGCCGCGGATGCCTGAATTCATGCCGGGACGATCGCGAGCGAGGCGGGCCCTCGCCGCCGCGCGGGTCACCGCGCGCTCGGCACGAGGGCCGCGCGGAGCGCCCATTGCCTTCGCCCGAGCCGCGGGCGGTGCGGCGGGCGGAATCCGGCGCGTGGCCGCGGGGTGCCGACCGGCAGTCGGGCTTCGGGTTCATCAGGATTTCCTATCCAATATGTAACGGGCAGGAACCCGACTCCCGGACCCCGGACTACCCCGGATAAAGGCGGACCTGCCGGGATGAGGCGTGACGGACGGCGGCGCGGAACGCTAGGCGTGCTGCGGGTTTGCGGCTGAGAGCGAGCTGACGCGGGAGGCGCAGAAAGAGCGTTTAAGCGGCCCGAAAAGGGCGCTCAACAGGCGGTTTGGGAGTCGGGTTCCTGCCCGGTCCGTGCGCCATAAGAAAGTCTTGTCGGCCTGATAGGAAGACGGTCCTGGAAGTCATTGGTTTCCGGGGGTAA
>JAPPGP010000001.1 GCA_028821395.1 Defluviicoccus sp. | reverse complement strand
AGCCCGAAGATCATCTCACGCCGCTCGCCGGGCGGACAAAAAACGAGCCCTGCGGTGCTGTCCGAAGGGTCGCGCCCGGGCGCCCACCCGCTGCGTCGCGGGCCTCGACCGTATTGCCCAATACGCTCTTCGGCCCGCTCCTGGCGGATCGAACGCCTGGGCGCGACGCAGGCCGTGACAGGGGTGAGAGCTGCGGGCTAGCCGCCCTCGCCGCGGCCGCGATAGATCGAGAGATAGATCCCGGCGCCGATCAGGGCGATACCGAGGCCGTGGAACCAGGCGAAGACCTCGCCAAGGAACGCGATCGCCATGATCACGGTGAAGGCCACGATCAGGTGGACGAAGATCCCCGCCAAAGAGGGGCCGAGACGTTGGATCGCGTAGTTCCACAGATAGACCGCGAAGACCGAAGAGAACAGCGCGAGCCCGACGACCGCGCCGATCGAGGGAAGCCCCCAGGTCATCGGCCGATCGACGGCCCACTCGATCAGGTAGAGCGGGATCATCATCAGCGCGCCCAGGAACAGGAGCAGGAAGAGCATCACGCCCTGCTCCAGCGCGCGCGGGGCGAGCCGGAGATAGACGGCGTAGAGCGCCCAGCTCACATAGGCGAACAACACCAGGATGTCGCCGGCGTTGAAGTCGAGGGCGAGGATCGCCCGGGGATCGCCGCGCGCGATCAACGCGAACACGCCGAGCAGGGAGACCACGACGCCGGCGATCTGGTTGGCCGTCACACGGTCGCGGAAGATCGCCCAGGCGGCGACGATGATGAGCACCGGCTCGAAGGAGTTCAGCACCCCGACATTGATCGCGATCGTGTATTGCAGCGACAGGAAAAGGACGGCGTTGCCGCCCACGAACAGCAGGAAGGACAGAACCAGGATGATCCAGAAATGCCGCCGGACGAGGTGGATCTGCTGCACCAGCGGACGCCAGGCGAAGGGCAGGACAACGGCCGCGCCGAGCAGGGTGCGCCAGAACGAGAGCCCCATCGGCGGAACCTCTTCGCGCAGGCCGCGGACCACCACGGTGCTGGCAGCCCAGCACAGCATGGCGACGGTGACCGCGAGATAGGGCGAGGTGAGCACGCGCATCGCGAGCCCGTCGGAGCTGGGTCGAAGCGGGCTCCTGCCCATCGGATGGCCTTGTGTGACGAAGTTCCGCGCGCGCGGCGCGCGGGCAAGTTACGGCGCGCGTCGCCCAGCGGCAAGCGGGGGCTTGCCCGGCTCTCCGGGCGCGCCGAAACTGGCGCGGAAACATTTGGCCGGGAGAGGGAGAATGGCGATCGAACGGGTTCAGTCGTCGGAGGTGGCGGAGCCGCCGCCGGAAACATGGTCGAATTGCCTGGTGGCGGGCGACCGGGTCTTCATCGCCGGCATGACCGCCCGCGGCGCCGATTTCAAGCCGCTCGCCGAGATGGACGAGTACGAACAGGCGAGGACCTGCCTGATCAAGATCCAGCGCCTGATCGAGGCCGCCGGCGGCACCATGTCCGACATCGTCAGGGTCAACATCTTCGTCACCGACATCCGCAACCGCGAAGAGGTGTGGCGCGCCCGCCGCGAGTTCTTCTCGGGCGACTTCCCGGTCTCGACCCTGGTGGAGGTGAGCGCGCTCGCCGCGCCCGAGATGACCGTCGAGATCGAGGCCGAGGGCGTGCTCGGCGGTTAGGCGGTCGGCCGATCGCGCGACCGCCCCGCCTTCAGCGCCGCGAGCTCCCGCTCCGCCGCCCTCGTGTCGTCGAGCCCGGCCCCGCGGTCGATGGGCACGGTCTCCCTGTCGTCGGCCGTCGGCAGCTTGTCCACCGGGTAGGTCGCGACCCGCTCGTTGCCGCCGGAGACACCGCGCTCCAGCGACAGGTCGCGCTCGTTGGCGGCGCGCGCGGCGACGACCCGGCCACCCTCCTTCACCAGGTCGAGCCACCAGCGCTTGACCGGGTTGCGCTTGCCGTAGCCCAGCGCGTCGTCGAGCCAGATCAGGAAGCGGCGCGAGAACGGCAACCTGATCGCCGCCCACATCGCCAGACGGTGGGCGAGCAGCCCCTCCTTGTTCCACGGGCACATCTTCATGCAGCGCCCGCAGGCCGATCCCTTCAGATTGGTCACCCGGTACCTGGTGCATTTCTCGACATCGGGCTTCCAGATCTCGTAGCCGTTGTAGAGCACCTTGTCGCCGTAGGGGATCGCCTGGGCCGGGCATTCGCGGGCGCATTTGCGGCACTTGTCGCAAAAATCCTGGAGCCCGAAATCGATCGGCTTGTCGGGCACCAGCGGCAGGTCGGTGGTGACCACCGCGGTCTTGTGGCGCGGCCCGATGAACGGGTTGAGGACGAGCTCGCCGATCCGGCTCATCTCGCCGAGACCGGCGAGCAGCATCAGCGGGATCTGCATCACGTCGCCATGGGCGTTGGAATGGGCCTGCGCCGGGTAGCCGAGGCGCCGGATGTAGTCGGCGACGATGGTCGCCGTGGTCGAGCCGTTGAGATAGGCGCGGTAGCTCTGGGCGCCCGAGATCCAGTCGTCCCCGGACGAGGCCTCGAAGGTGTCCCAGCCCTGGTCGATGACGATGACGACGGCGTATCTGTGCCGTGTCGCGATCGGCGTGCCGTCGCTCTCATGCGAGAACCAGGCGTATTCGGGAACCTCGCAGACCCCGACCATGTCGGCGTCGAGGAAGTAGCAGAGCGACTTGACGTGCCGGGTGAGCTCTTCCGGATCGTCGGGCAGCGGCGCCCTTTCCTCTGCCGCATCGCCCTTGTGGGCCGGCACGTGCTTCCAGTGCAGATGGCCGATCGCGGCGTTCAACGGGTTCTTGGTGATGAAGCGGCGGATCTCCTTGGCCGGCCTTGGGCCGAGATCGCCGTAGAAGGCGCGGACGAAGAAGCCCGCGCGCTTGGGCACCTGCCTGACCGCGTCGGTGATCAGCGTCGTCGGGCGCTCGACCCGCCGGATCTTCTCCATCGGGTAGCGGCCGAGATGCATCGGCCGCTTCTTGCGCGAGAAGATCCGCATCCCCGCCGCCTCCGTTCAGCCCGCCGCCATCGTCCCGTCGACCGGGGCCGCGCACCGCGCGGACCCGGCCGGCGCGGGGCGGCCGGGCGGGCGCGAGCCAAGCGCTTTCGGCTACTGGATGCCGTAGAGCGCCTTGGTGTTGTGGTAGAGGATCTTTTCCTTGACCTCCATCGAGTACTCGTTGTCGGCGAGGAAGTCGGGTACGTCGGCGGTCAGGTCCTCCTCCGTCGGCTCGTGCGGGAAGTCGGAGGCGTAGATGATCCGGTCCGACCCCATCGCGTCGATGACGTATTTGAGGCTCTTCTCCCCCATCTCGCAGGACAGCCAGATGCTCTCGGTATCGCGGATGATCTCGGACGGCTTCTTCTTGAGCTTCGGACGCACCGGCGCGCCGAACACCGAATCGTACTCGTAGTCCAGCCGGTCCATCATGAAGGTGATCCAGGCGCAGCCGCCTTCGAGAAACGCGAATTTGAGATTGGGGAAGGTCTCGAACACGCCGTTGAACATCATGTCGGTCATCTGGATCATCAGCGGGACCGGATGCTCGAGGGTATGGACCTTGAGGAACGGCTTCAGGTTGTCGAGCCCGAAACCGCGGCTCACCGCACCGTGGAACGCGATGGTCATGCCCTGGCGTTCGGCTTCCTCATAGATCGGCCAGTAGCACTCGTCGCCGAAATACTTGCCGTTGACGGTGACCGTCGGCAGCAGCATAGCGCCGAAATTGACCCGCTCGGTGGCGCAGCGGGCAACCTCCTTCTTCGCCGCCTCGACGTCGTTATAGGGAATCAGCCCGACGCCCCAGAGCCGGCTGTCCTTCCTGGTGTAGCGCTCTTCCAGCCAGTTGTTGTAGGCGATGCAGGTGGCGGTCTGGAACTCCTCGCTCTGCATCAGCCCGTAGGCGAGCCCCGAGGTCGGGTAGAGGACGCTGCCTTCGAGCCCGATCTTGTCGAGGATCTCGGCCCAGATACCGGCGTCGGTCGACCAGTACCTCGCGCCTTCGTCGCCTTCCGCGACGATCGAGCTCCGCGACCAGCCGTCGAGGCTCGGGAAGATGGTCATGCCTTCGAGGCGGCGGTTGCCCGTCCACCTGCCCTCGTAATGCTCGGCGAGCTCCCGGTCGGGCTCGAGGACATGGCCGTCGCCGTCGAAGACGGGGATGTCGTGTTTCATGGCTCACGCTCCGTTCCTGTGCGAACCGGCCAAGATTGAAGCGGTTCGTCCGTCGGCTCAAGCCCCGCAGCGCCGCCCGGGGGTGGACGACGGCACCCGCATGCCCTATCAGTTGAATCGCCGCGCCCCAGGGAGCCTCGAATGAAGTCAACCGCCCGGCCGATCCGCAGGTTCGCCGCCGGCGTCGGCTGCTGCGTCGCCGTGCTCGGCCTCGCCGCCGGGACGCCGGGCGCGATGGAGACGGTGGCCAAGCAGGCCTATATCCTCGACCTGCAAACCGGCGCGGTGCTGCTCGCGAAGGACGCCGACACCCCTTCGCCGCCGGCCTCGATGAGCAAGCTGATGACCGCCTACATGGCCTTCGAGGAGCTCAAGGCCGGCCGGCTCTCGCTCGACGACAAGTTCGTCGTCAGCCGCAAGGCCTGGCGGATGGGCGGGTCCAGGATGTTCGTCGAGGTCGACAGGGAGGTGCGGGTCGAGGACCTGCTGCGCGGGATCATCGTGCAATCGGGCAACGACGCCAGCATCGTCCTCGCCGAGGGGCTGTCGGGCTCGGAGAGCGCGTTCTCCGATGCGATGAACCAGAAGGCGCGGGAGCTCGGGCTGACCGACAGCCACCTGGCGAACTCGACCGGGTGGCCGGCGGACAACCATGTGATGAGCCCGCGGGACCTCGCCGTGCTGGCCCGCCGGATCATCGAGGATTTCCCGGAGTACTACCCCTATTTCGCCGAGAAATCGTTCCGCTACAACAAGATCAAGCAGGGCAACCGCAACCCGCTGCTGTATCGAGATACCGGGGCGGACGGGCTGAAGACCGGCCATACAAGGGACTCCGGCTACAGCCTGGTGGCATCCGCGATACGCGAAGACCGACGCGTGGTCATGGTGCTCACCGGCATGGAGAGCGCCCGGATCCGGTCTTTCGAGGCGCGCCGCCTGCTCAACTGGGCGTTTCAGTCGTTCCGCAACTACACGCTGTTCGAGCGCGGCGCGGAGGTCGAACGGGCCGATGTCTGGCTCGGCAAGGAGGACACCGTCCCCCTGGTTGCCGCGCGCGACGTCAAGGTGTCCCTGCCGCGCGCCTCCCGCCGCGGACTCGAGGTCAAGGTCGTCTTCGACGGTCCGGTTCCGGCGCCCATCGAAGAGGGCGCGGAGATCGCCAGGCTGTTGGTCACCGCGCCCAATTTCGACACGCTGGAGGTGCCCCTGCTCGCTGGCGCCGATGTGGGCCGGGTCGGCGTGTTCGGCCGCCTCGGCGCGGCGATCGGCTACCTGATCTGGGGTGCCGGCGGGTAGACGGGAGAAACCGCTCCACGGAGCGAAAAGACAACCTGAAATAGCAAGTTTTGCGCGCCGCTTGCCGCCCGGCGATCAATTGTTCGCGACTCCGCCCTGACGACACGGCCCCTTCTTGCGGCGGACCGCCGGCGTCCCATATGGTCGCCGGCATGGCGGAATGGTGCCGCCTGCCGCCTGCCGGACGATTGGGTCCGTGCCGGCATCCTGCCACCGAGGAGAGAACGTCCGATGAAGAAAAGCCCCCTGATCATGGCGGCCGCGCTGCTCGCCGCCGCCAGTTTCGCCGCTTCCGACGTCGCCGAAGCGGCGGACAAGAAGGAGAAGTGCTACGGCGTTTCGCTCGCCGGCAAGAACGACTGCAAGGCGGGCCCGGGCACGACCTGCGCGGGCAGCTCGACCGTCGACTACCAGGGCAACGCCTGGACGCTGGTCCCCGCCGGCACCTGCGAGAAGATGACCTTCAAGACCAAGGACGGCCGCGAGGTAATGGGCAGCCTCAAGGAGCTCGACCGCGATATTCCGAAGTCCTGATCCTGCAACGCCCGGCGCGCCGCGGGGGGGGCCCCGCGGCGGCCGGGCGGTTTCCGTCTGGCAATGCCCGCCTCCCCTCGCTTCGCCGCCGAACCGTCGCCGGTTCCGTCCCGGGCCGGCGCGAGCTTCAAGGGCGAGCACGCCGAGGCGGTCTTCGGGGAAGCTCCCGATATCGGCTGGTTCGAGGTCCATCCGGAGAACTACATGGTCGCCGGCGGGCCGAGGCTCGCCACGCTCGAGGCCCTGCGCGGGGCCTGGCCGCTGTCGCTGCACGGCGTCGGCCTGTCGCTCGGCGGCGCCGAGCGGCTCGACCGCGATCATCTGGCAGCCCTCGGCGCGCTTGCCGAGCGGTTCGAGCCGGGCCTGGTCTCCGAGCACATCGCCTGGTCGGCGCATGGCGGCGTGTGGTTCGCCGACCTGCTGCCGCCCAGTCTCAGCGCGGCAGGACTCGACCTTCTGTGCGACAATGTCGACGAGATGCAGGAGGCGCTCGGCCGGGCGGTCCTGATCGAGAACCCGGCGAGCTACCTGGTCCTGCCCGACCGCGAGATGGACGAGCTCTCGTTTGTCGTCGAAGCCGCGCGGCGTACCGGGTGCGGGCTGCTCGTCGACCTCAACAACATCCATGTCAGCGCGGTCAATACCGGTCTTGACGCCGAATCCTATGTCGACGCGATCCCGGGCACGCTGGTCGGGGAAATCCATCTCGCCGGGTTCGGCGTCGACGATGCCGACGGCGAGCGGCTGCTGATCGACAGCCACGGCGCGCCGGTCGACGGCGCGGTCTGGCGGCTCTACGACCGGCTGATCGGGCGCATCGGCGCCAGGCCCACCCTGGTGGAGTGGGACAAGGACATCCCGGCCTGGGAGGTGCTGTTCGCCGAAGCGAAGAAGGCGGACCTAGCGCTTGCGCGCCTTCCCGAGCCCGTGCCCGCATGAAGCTCGCCTCGATACAGGCGGAGTTCGCCGCCGCGCTCGGGGACCCGGCGCCGGATGCCGCGCCGGCCGGGCTTTCCGGGCCCGCCCGGCGGCGCTTCCGGGTCTATCGCAACAACGTGCGCGTCGCCCTGATCGAGGCGCTGACGGCGGCCTATCCCGCGCTGCGGCGGATCGTCGGCGAGCGCTTCTTCGAGGCGATGGCCCTCACCTACGCGTCCGGCCGCCCGTCGGCGGCCCGCACCCTCAACCTCTACGGCGCCGGCTTCGCCGGGTTCGTCGCCAATTTCCCGCCGGCCCGCGACCTGCCCTACCTCGCCGATGTCGCCAGGCTGGAGCGCGCGGTGCTTGAGTCGCTCCACGCCGCCGATGCGCCGGCGCTCGACCCGGCGGCGCTGGCTGCGCTCGGCGCGGGCGTCGGGACGGTGCGGCTCGCGCCCCACCCGGCGACCCGGCTGGTGCGCTCGTCCTGGCCGATTGCCCGGATCTGGCAGGCCAATGCCGGCGACTTGCCGTCCGGGGAAGAGCTCGTCATCGCCGCCGACGCCGGCGGCGCGCTGGTCGTCAGGCCGGCGCTCTCGGTCCGTGTCGAGGCGTTCGACCCCGCCGGCTGCGCCTTCGCCGGGACGCTGCTGTCGGGCGGCGACCCGATGACGGCGGCGGCGGACGCGGCCGCGCTCGACGGAGATTTCGACGTCGTCCCGGCGTTCAGGAACCTGCTCGCTTCCGGCGCCTTCGCCGGGCTCGCGGGCGCAACGGGCGAAGGAGCAGAGGCATGAGCAACGGCACACCGACGGCGGCCGGCGCGGCCGGGCTGGTCAGGCAGGCGGTCGATCTCGGTCACCGGATCGCCGAGCCCGTCGAGCGCCGGCTCGGGCCGGTCGCGCTGCTCATCCTCCGGCTGCCGATCGCCATCGTGTTCTGGCGCTCCGGCCGCACCAAGGTCGAGGGGTGGAACATCTTCTCGGTCAAGGACAGCCAGTATTTCCTGTTCCGCGAGGAGTTCGGCATGCCGATGCCGGAGCTGACCGCGCATGTCACCGCCATCGCCGAGCACGTCCTGCCGATCCTGCTGGTGCTCGGCCTGCTGACCCGGCTCAGCGCGCTCGGCATGTTCGTCATGACCATGGTGATCCAGCTCTTCGTCTACCCCGACGCCTGGTTCAGCGCCCACATGTTCTGGGCGGTCATCCTGTTCGCCGTGATCGCGCTCGGCCCGGGACGGTATTCGCTCGACGGGCTGCTGTTCCGGCGCTAGTCGCGCCCGGCGTCCATGATCGCCCGGGCGAGGCGGTCCGGCGCGGTGAAGCAGACCTCGTGCCCGCCCGGGATCTGGACTAGGCGGAACAGACCGAGCTTCTCGGACAGCCTGGGGTGCCAGGTCATCGAATGCGGCAGCGAGGTGTCCTCGGTGCAGTTGATGTAGGACTTGGCGAGCTCCATCTCCGCCGGGTTCGCCGACAGCGAGATCTTCTCGGTGAAGGTGCCGAAGGGGTGCGGGTTGAGCTTGTCGTAGGCGGACTGGGACAAGTCCGCGTCGGCGTCGTTCATGAACGCCTCGCGCCAGATCGGATAGGGCATGACGACCGAGCCGTCGCCGATCTCGGCGGCGATCTGCTCGAACAGCGCGACGTAGTGCGGCGGCACCATGTCGTTGAGCGATTCGCCGTCATTCGGCACGAAGGCGTTCCAGTAGACCAGCCGGCGGATGCGCTCGGCCGCCCGGTCGGCGACGCCGGTGATCACCATGCCGCCATAGGAATGCCCCATCAGGATCACGTCGGAGAGATCGTTGTCGGCGAGATAGTCGACGATCGACCCGACGGCATCGGAGAGCCCGACGGTCTTCGCGTCGCCCGGCCGGTTGCCGGCGAGCGTCGGGCAATGCGCCTCGTGACCCGCCGCGCGGATCGGCTCGGCCGTGGCCTCCAGCAGATCGCCGGAATGCCAGGCGCCGTGGACGAGAACATAGGTGGACATGGGTTCCTCCCTGGGCGGTGTGGTTGTGCGGGCACGCTATTGGGGTGGGTGGCGGGAGTTGGCAAGCGGGGATAGGGATACACGCAGTTTGAACATTGCGACCTAACCCGTTGAAAAGATTGGTGCGCGCACCAGGACTCGAACCTGGGACCCACTGATTAAAAGTCAGTTGCTCTACCACCTGAGCTATGCGCGCACCGGTGCCGGCGTCGGGGACGCGGCGGGAAGGTATGGGGCATCGGTTGCAGGGTCAAGCGAGGCTCTGATTGGCGGGGGCGGAGATATCTCCTTCCCGGTCCTCCGTCCCGGCGGGCTCCGATGGAGGCGACGCGTGGTCCCGGTTCAGCGGTCGGACGGCAGAAAATAGCTTTATTATAGGTGGTTAAATACCAATCTTTATTTTTTCATTCAGCTACCGGCCGCAGCGTCGTCGTCACCCTCACCTCCCCGTGCGGGGTCCTGTGGACCGGGCATTTGTCGGCTATTTCCAACAGCCTGGCACGCTGTTCCTCATCCAGCGGTCCAACCAGCTCGATCTCGCGCTCGAAGGAGTCGATTTTGCCGTCCGCGGTCTCGCACTCGGCGCAGTCGGCGGCGTGGATCTTCTGCTGGCGCACGGTGACGGCGGCGCGTTCGAGCGGCCATTGCTTGCGTTGGGCGTACATGCGGAGCGTCATCGTGGTGCAGGTGCCGAGCGCCGACGAGAGCAGCTGGTAAGGCGTTGGCCCCCGGTCGAGACCGCCCACCGATGCCGGCTCGTCGGCCCGGAGCCGGTGTTCGCCCGCCGCGATGTCCTGGCCGAACCTGCCGATTCCGTTCTCCGCCACCACCACCGCGCCGGCCTCGGCCTCCGCCCCGGAGGCGCGCTTCGGCGGCAGGAAACGGCTCGCCCAGGCGGCCACCATTTCGGCGGCATAGACCGCGTCCTCGCGCCGCGTCAGCAGGTGGTCCGCGCTGTCGAGCGAGACGAAGCTTTTGGGGTGCCTGGCGGCCTGGAAGATCTCCGCCGCGTTGTCGATCCCGACCGTCCGGTCGAGCGGCGCGTGCATGACCAGCAGCGCCTTGCGCAGCCCGGCTACCTTGTCGCGCAGGCGCTGACCCTGGATGTCGTCCAGAAACTGCTTGCGGATGCGGAACGGCCGTCCGGCGATCCTCACATCGGCCTCGCCGTCGCGCTCGATCGCGGCGATGTCGTCCTCGAACAAATGGGCGACGTGGCCGGGGTCGCTCGGCGCGCCGATGGTCGCCACGCCCACCGCCTCCTCCACCGCCCCGGCGGCGGCCAGCACGGCGGCCCCGCCGAGGCTGTGGCCGATCAGGATCGACGGCGCCTCGCGCTCGGCGCGCAGCCAGTCCGCGGCCGCGATCAGGTCGCCCACATTGGACGAGAAGTTCGTGTTGGCGAAGTCGCCGCCGCTCGCGCCCAGCCCGGTGAAGTCGAAGCGGAGGGTGGCGATCCCGTTCGAGGCGAGCGCGGCCGCGATCCGCGAGGCGGCGAAGATGTCCTTCGAGCAGGTGAAGCAATGCGCGAACAGGGCATAGGCGCGGATCTCGCCCGCCGGGCTCTCCAGCCGGGCGACAAGCGCATCCCCGCCCGCCCCGGCAAAAGTCGCTTTCTCCGATTTCATCGGCTCCGCCTCCCGGAAAAACGGCGGAACTTACCACCCGGCGTGCACGCCGCCACCCGGCAACGGATTTCCTGCGCGATCGAGTGACTTGCATCGGACCGATCGAGGACCGTATATCAGTATCTGATGTTTTCGGACATACTGGATCGCCCGAATGCCGAACGTTCACCTTACCGAACAAATGGAGACCTACGTTCGCGGGCAGATCAGGGCCGGCGCCTACGCCAATCTGAGCGAGGTCGTGCGCGCGGGCATCCGGTTGCTGATGGAGCGGGACGGGGCACGGCAGTTCTACGCGTTGAAGGCGGATCTGGAAGAAGCCGTGCTGGAAGCGGAAGCCGGTGGATTCGAAGAATTCGATCCGCTGGCTTACGAGCCGGACGCCGGCGGAAGATAAGCACGGCCCCATGACCGTCAGGTTGTCGCGGCTGGCGCGTCGGGATTTGGACGATATCCGGCAACACACGGTCGAGACTTGGGGTCGAGAGCGGTGGTTGACGTATTACCGTGGCCTGGTGCGGGCATTCGAGCGGATCGCGGCGGACCCCGATGGCGGTCGCGATCGAAGCCTGTTCGCCGCGGGTCTGCGTTCGGTGAATTGCGGTCGCCACGTCATCTTCTTCGCCCGCATCGCCGCCGCCGGTGGCGAGCCGGTGGTTCTGCGGATCGTTCATCAACGCCGGAACTTGCCGGCACTGGCGTATTTCGAGGATATCGAAGGCTGAAATTGTCGCGCTCGTGCGGGGCGGCGCATCGAGGGACGCTCGGTGCCCTCCGCGCTTGGCCCACGCTTTGCGATGTGGTCAGATCCCGCGCCGCAGCAACGGGAGACACGCCGCGATGCTTGGAACCCGACCGCTTCGGTCGCTTGCCGACGACCTCGCCGCCGGGCGGACCACAAGCCGCGACCTGGTGGAGCGGGCGCTCGCCGCCATCGAGGCGCCGGAGGGCGAAGGCGGGCGGGCCTTCGTCTTCCTCGACGCCGAGCGCGCCCGCGCCGAGGCCGACGCGAGCGACGCGCTGCGCAAGGCGGGCGTGGTCCCCTCCCCCCTCGCCGGCCTGCCGGTCTCGATGAAGGATCTGTTCGACGTGGCGGGCGAGGTCACCACCGCGGCCTCGCCGACGCTTGCCGACGAGCCGCCGGCCGAGCGCGATTCGACCGTCGTCGCCAGGCTGCGGGCGGCCGGCGCCATCGTGCTCGGGCGCACCAATCTCACCGAGTTCGCCTATTCGGGGATCGGCATCAACCCGCATTTCGGCACGCCCGCGAACCCCTGGGACCGCGCGCGCGGGCGCATTCCCGGGGGATCGTCCTCAGGCGCCGCGGTCTCGGTCGCCGACGGCATGGCCGCCGCCGCCATCGGCAGCGATACCGGCGGCTCGGTGCGCATCCCGGCGGCGCTCTGCGGGGTGACCGGCTTCAAGACGACCACCGGTCGGATTCCGCTCGACGGCGTGTTCCCGCTGTCGAACACGCTCGATTCCGCGGGGCCGCTCGCGCCCACCGTCGCCTGCTGCGCCCTGCTCGACGCGGCGATGGCGGGCGAGGACGTCTGGGCCCGCCCGGAAGCTCTGCCGCTGCGGGGGCTGCGCTTCGGGGTGCCGACGACGATCGTGCAGGACGGCATGGACGAACATGTGGGCGCAGCCTTCCGGTCGGCGCTCGACCGGCTGTCCGAAGCCGGCGCCCTGCTCACCGACATCGCCTTCGAGCCCTTCGCCCGGATTCGCGAGGTCAGCGCGGCGGGCGGCATCCTGGGCGCCGAGGCCTGGGCGCTGCACCGCGAGCGGCTGGCGGCGAAGGGGAACATGGTCGATCCCCGGGTGCGCGCGCGGATCGAGCGCGGCGCCGACATCTCGGGCGCCGACCTGCTGGACGTGATCCGCGCTCGGGCGGACATCCGGGCGCGGGCGGATGCGATCGGCGTCGGCTACGACGCGCTGCTGATGCCGACGGTCGCCATCGTCGCGCCGCCGATCGACGACATCCTGGCGAGCGACGAGCTGTACTGGGAGATGAACCCGTTCATCCTGCGCAACACCACCTTCGGCAACTTTCTCGACCGCTGCGCGCTCTCGATTCCGATTCACGAGGCGGGCGAGGCGCCGGCCGGGCTGATGGTGGTGGACGATACCGGCGCCGACGCCCACCTGATCCGCGTCGGCCTGGCGGTCGAGCAGGCGGTGCGGCGGCTCTAAACCGGGCTTGCGCCGGCCTGGCGGATCGCCTCCAGGGACTCCGGGTTGGCGAGCGAGCTGAGATCGCCCATCGGCTCGCCGGTCAGCGTTGCGCGGACGAGGCGGCGCATGATCTTCTGGTTCCTTGTGCGCGGCAGGTCGGGCGCGAACACGACCCGTTTGGGCCGATACGCCGCGCCGAGACGCTCGGCCACGGCATCGGTCAGCGCCTGCGTCAGGTCTTCCCCGCCGCCCTCCGCCGACGCCGGCACGCACACGCAGGCGAGCGCCGAGCCCGTCACCGGGTCGGGCACGCCGACGACCGCCGATTCGGAGACCAGCCCGGTGCCGTTCAGCACCGCCTCGACCTCCGCCGGCCCGGTGCGCTTGCCGGCGATGTTGATGGTGTCGTCGGACCGCCCGTGCAGGTACCACGATCCGTCGACACCGCGCGAGGCGAGGTCGCCCTGCAGCCACAGCCCGGGTATCGGCCGCCAATACGCCTCGATGTAGCGCTCGGGCTCGTTCCACAGGCCGCGGGTCATGCCGATGGACGGGCAGCGCAGCACCAGCTCCCCCACCTCGCCCGGCGGCAGCGAAGCTCCCCCGGCATCGACGACGTCGGCACCGCAGCCCGGCACCTCGTGGGAGAACGCACATGGTCCGATGGGGCGCATGAAGCTGCCGATCAGGACGGCGCCGCCGCACTCGGTGCCGCCGGCGTAGTTGAGGATCGGCAGGCGCTGCTTGCAGACGTGGCGGAAGAACCACTCCCAGGCCTCGCTCGTCCATGGCTCCCCGACCGAGATCGTCGCGCGCAGGGCGGACAGATCGAGCCCGGCGAGCGCGGCCTCGCCGCCCGCCCGCATCGCCTGGCGCACCATCGTCGGCACCACGCCCAGGATGGTAACCCCGTGGCGCGCGGCCACTTGCCACATGCGGGCCGGGTCCGGCCAGTCGGGGGTGCCTTCGGCGAGCACCAGGGTGGCACCCGTCAACGCCGCGCTGATCACGATCTTGGGGCCGACGATCCAACCCATGTCGCTCATCCACAACAGCCGGTCGGACGGCTTGAGGTCGATGCACAACCCCATGTCGAGCGCGTTCTTCACCAGGACGCCGCAATGGGTATGGATGGTGCCCTTGGGCTTGCCGGTGGTGCCGGAGGTGTACATCAGCATGACCGGCGTCTCGGCGTCGAACGGCTCCGTCGGCAGCTCCGGCGGCGCGGGCGGCTGGCCGGTCCGCCAGTCGACATGCCGTGCCCCGGTCTCGCGGCGCGCGTCCTCGCCGCGGCGCAGCACGACGACGGTATGTACGGTCCCGGCCTCGGGCAGGGCACGGGCGACGGTGGCGTCGAGCGCGATCGGCCGGCCGCGCCGCCACGCGAGATCGGTCGTGACCACCGCGCGGGCCCCGCTGTCCGCCAGGCGGTCGATCAGCGGCTGCACGCCGAAGCCGGAGAACAGCGGCATGGCGATGGCGCCGATCTTGGCGATGGCGAACAAGGCGGCGGCGGCTTCGGGGACCATCGGCATGTAGATCGCCACGACGTCGCCCCGACCCACGCCGCGCCCGCCAAGCAGCCCGGCGAGGCGGTCGGTCTCGCGCGAGAGCTCGGCGTAGCTCCAGCGCCGCGTCGCGCCGTCCTCCCCCTCCCAGACGATCGCCGGTTTCGACCATGACGGCGTGCCGCGATGCCGGTCGAGGCAGTTCGCGGCCACGTTCGTCGTGCCGCCGACGCACCATTTGGGCCACTCGATCCCCTCCGAGATGTCGAGCACGTCGGTGAACGGCGCATCGAACCGGATGTCGAAGAAGTCGATCAGCGACTCCCAGTACCAGCGCGGCCGCGCCTCGGCCTGGCGCATCAGGTCGTCGATGTCCGACAGCCCGTGCCGCGCCATGAAGGCGCGCATGTTGGTCTGCCGGAGGATCTCATCGGTGGGGCGCCAGAGCGGCCCGTCCTCACCCATTCGCCCGCGCCGCTCCCGCCGATACCGGAATCCGTCCGCCAATGCCTATACCGGGAGCCCGGGGCAAGCAATTGCAGCGGTGGGGCTCCCGGTATAGTCAGTCCGGATTCCCGGAACCCCCACGCGACAGGAGCCACGCGGCCATGAGCAGCCAGACCGACGAGCGCAGCTACACCGACATCCTCTACGAGGTCGACGACAACGTGGCCTGGGTCTCGATCGACCGTCCGCACGTGCTGAACGCTTTCCGCGAGCAGACGCTGGACGAGCTGGCCGACGCGCTCTCCTCGACCCGCGAGGACCCGTCGATCGCCTGCGCCGTGGTCACCGGGGCGGGGGACCGGGCGTTCTCGTCGGGCGGCGACTTCCGCGCCATGATGCGCCTCAACAAGGCCAACGCCTATATGTGGAACGACCGCATGCTCAAGGTCGCGATGACCATCCGCGGCCTGCCCATCCCGGTCATCGCCATGGTGCACGGCCCCTGCGTCGGCGGCGGGCACGAGCTCGCGCTGTGGTGCGACCTGGTGATCGCGGCGGACGATGCGTATTTCGGCCAGACCGGCGCTCGCGTGGGGGCGTGCCCGACGGTCGGCGCGACCCAGTACATCCCGCGGCTGATCGGCGAGCGGCTGGCGCGCGAGATGATCTTCCTCTGCCGCACCTTCGACGCGGAGGAGGCGGTGCGCGTCGGGCTGATCAACCGCTACGTCCCCAAGGCCGAGCTCAGGCAGGCGACGGAGGAGTGGTGCGAGGCGATCAAGGGCTATAGCGGCCAGACCCTGCGCGCGACCAAGAAGTCGCTCAACTTCGAGTCCGACCTGCTCTACGCCTCGTGGCAGCAGGGCATGGAGCTGCTCGCCAATATCTGGGGGACCGAGGAGTCGCTGGAGGGCATGCAGGCGTTTCTCGACCGCCGCAAGCCCGATTTCCAGCAGTTCCGCGAACGCAACCGGGAGACGGTGCGGGCCTATCTCGACGGCGTCGAGCGCGGCGAGAACCAGGCTCCGTCGAAGCCGCGCTGAGACGCGCTCAGCGCGGCAGCATGAAGGCGAAGTCGCAGCCCCGGTCGGCCTGTAGCACCTCCTCGGTGTAGAGCCGGTCGTAGCCGCGGCGCTCGGACGGGTCTTGAGGGGCTGGCAGCGCGCGTCCGCGGCGCTCGAGCTCGGCCTCGCCCACCAGGAGGTCGATCCGGCGTTCGGCGACCGAGAGGCGGATCCGGTCGCCCGAGCGCACCAGCGCGAGCGGGCCGCCGACGGCGGCTTCGGGCGTGACGTGGAGCACGACGGTGCCGTAGGCTGTGCCCGACATGCGCGCATCCGAGATCCGCACCATGTCGCGCACGCCTTCGGCGGCGAGCTTCGCCGGGATCGGCAGGTAGCCCGCCTCCGGCATCCCGGACGGGCTTTTGGGGCCGGCATTCTGCAGGACGAGGAAATCCCCCGGCGCTACGTCGAGCTCCGGGTCGTCGATTCGCTCGGCGAGGTCCCGCAGCGAGCAGAACACCACCGCCCTTCCCTCGCGTTCGAACAACGCCGGATCGGCGGCGGAGCGCTTGAGGATCGCCCCGCCGGGGGCGAGCGAGCCGAACAGGGCGACCAGCCCGCCCTCGGGCTCGAACGGCGCCGAGGCGGCGGCGATCACCGTCCGGTCCACCGGCCCCGCCTCGCGCTCCAGCCGTTCGCCGAGGGTCTCTCCGGCCACCGTCCGGCAATCCAGGTTGAGCAGCGGGCGGAGCTCGCGCAGCACCGCGCCCATGCCGCCGGCGGCGAAGAAATCCTCCATGTAGTGCTCGCCGACCGGCTTGAGATCCACCAGGACCGGGGTGGTGTCGGAGAGCTCGTTGAGCCAGGCGAGCGGGATGTCGACGCCGGCGCGTCCGGCGATGGCGGTGAGGTGGATGACGGCGTTGGTCGAGCCACCGAGCGCGAGCAGTGCGCGGAGCGCGTTCTCCACCGCGTCGCGGGTGACGATCTCGGTCGGCCTGACCGGATCGCGCAGCAGCGCCATCGCGGCCGTCCCCGTCGCCTCCGCGGCGCGTAGCCGGTCGGCATGGACGGCGGGAATCGCCGCGGTGCCGGGCAGACAGAGGCCCAGCGTCTCGGCGATGCAGGCCATGGTCGAGGCCGTTCCCATCACCGCGCAGGTGCCGGCGGTGGTGGCCAACCTGCCCTCGACCGCGGCGATGTCGTCGGCGCCGATGGCGCCCGCCCTGTACCGCGCCCAGAAGCGGCGGCAGTCGGTGCAGGCGCCGAGCCGTTCCCCGCCGTGGCGCGAGGTCATCATCGGACCGGCGACGAGCTGGATCGCCGGGCGGTCGACGGAGACCGCGCCCATCAACTGCGCCGGCACGGTCTTGTCGCACCCGCCCATGAGGACCACCGCGTCCATCGGCTGGGCGCGGATCATCTCCTCGGTGTCCATCGCCATCAGGTTGCGGAATTTGAGGCTGGTCGGGCTGAGGAACACCTCGCCGAGCGAGATCGTCGGGAATTCGAGCGGCAGCCCGCCGGCGGCGAGAACCCCGCGCTTGACCGCCTCCAGCAGCTCGGGGAAGTGGCGGTGGCAGTTGTTGAAGCCCGACGGCGTGCAGGCGATGCCGACGACCGGCCTGTCCAGCATGGCGTTGCCGTAGCCCATCGACTTGGCGAAGGATTTTCGCAGATAGAGCGCGAAATCGGCATCGCCGTAATTGGTGAGCCCGCGCGCGAGCCCGCGCGGTGGCTTGCCGGTCACCGGATCGCCGTTTCCCTGTGCAGCACGCTCACGCGCGGCTCGAGCGACGCAGCCAGCGTCGCATGCAGGTAGCAGGTGCGCGCGGCGATCCGCATCAGCGTCTCGTAGGTCTCCAACTCCTCCCGCCCGTTGAGGAACAGATGCGTGTCGACCGGCCGGCCGGCCGCGATCTCCGCGGCGTCGGGGCAGTACTGGACCAGGCGCACGCCGTCGATGGCGAACTTCATGTGCTCGATATAGCGGTCGAGCTGGGTCATGAAGCAGAACGCGAGCCCGGCCCACAACAGAGCGAGCCCCTGCGGCGCCTCGTCCCGGTCCGCGCGTTCGTCGGAACGCAGCGAAAAGTGGCTCGCGCCCGGCAAGGCGAGCCAGGTCTCGGTCTCGGTGAGCCCGTCCGGTTGGACCAGCCGGCAGGACCCGTCGACGATCCTGACGATTCGGGTGGAGGTTCCCGCCGGCGCCGGCTTGACGGTTCCCGCCTCCCGTTCGCCCGTCTTGCGAATCGGGTCGGCGGCGCCCGCCCCCTCGCCCTCCGGCGCCGGCGGCTCGGCATAGGTCGCGAACGGGTCCGGCGCATCCGCGGCCCCGGACGCGGGCATGGTGGTCAGGGGACGGCGCCGGCCGTTGACGTAGAGGGCGAAGCCGGTCTCGACCGGCGCCCGCATGAGCGCCAGTCCGGGCGAGGCGTCGACGGCATCGCCGACCAGCTCCGAAAGGGTCGCGCCGTCCGCCTCGGAGTCGAGCGCGACCTCGATTTCGACCGGCTCCGCGAAGCCCTGCCCGTCGCCGCGGAAGAAGGACCCGGTCATCGAGTAAAAGTTCTTCAGCCGGATGCCCAGCCCGGCGAGCCCGATCCCGCGCGCCTTCGCGAGCGAGACCAGCCGCCCGGCGAGGTCGGCGTGCAGCCCGGCGTTGAAGAAGCCGAGCGGGAACGGGGCGAGGTCGGTACCGCCGAGATGGACGCCCTCGTCGCTGACCAGACGCCACGCGCCGCGCTCCCCTCCCAGGCGGACCACCGCCTCCTTCTGGTGCGCCGAGGCCATCTTGCGCGCCTCGACGACACAGGCTCTCCGTCCCGCGACCGCGCAAGGCCTCTCTCCGGCACTTACACGGAAGCCCAGCGGAAAGCCCGATGCTTCGATTGTGTCCATTACCGGCACTTGGTCCTCAATGCACCGATCTGTACTTCGCGAGCCTCGCTTCGTCGACGGCTATGCCGAGGCCCGGCCGGTCCGGCGGGCGGAGACGGCCGTCGACGATCCGCAGCTTCTCGGCGACGATGTCGTCGGCGAGGTATTG
Organism: Defluviicoccus sp.; assembly: GCA_028821395.1. Taxonomy (GTDB): domain Bacteria; phylum Pseudomonadota; class Alphaproteobacteria; order MPNO01; family MPNO01; genus MPNO01. The sequence continues at coordinate 19,927 of JAPPGP010000001.1, read as the reverse complement.
GCAGGTGATGCTGGTGTCCCAGTCGAGCTGCGGGACGGCGAGCGAGAGATGCGCGACCGCCGCGCTTGCGATGCCGGTCTCCGCGACCTTGCCGGCGAGGTTGACGTGCATGCCGAGGTCGCGCATCAGCCGCGCCGCGTCCATCACGGCGAAGGCGCCGCCGAGCTTGATGGTCTTGAGGCTGCCGCCGCTCGCCGCCCCGGTCTCGCTGTGCCGGCGGATGTCGGCGACCGAATGCAGCCCCTCGTCGGCGCCGAGCGGGACGCTGGAGGAACGCGCGCAGGCGGCCATGCCTTCGAGGTCGTCCGCCGCGACGAGCTGCTCCATGAAGTCGAGTCCCGCCTGCGCCGCGCCTTCGGCGAAGCGGAGCGCGTCGTCCCTGCCATAGCCCTGGTTCGCGTCGGCCGAGATGCGCACCTCGCTCCCCGCCGCCGCGCGTACGGCAGCGACCCGCTCCAGGTCGCGCTCGGGCGTGAAGGTGCCAATCTTCACCTTGAAGGCGGAGAACCCGGCGGCGCGCTGCTTTCGCGCGCTGTCGAGCTCGCTCTCCGGATCGCCGCCCGCGACCATCGTCAGCATGACCGCCTCGTCGCGCACCCTGCCGCCCAGCAGCTCGCAGACGGGCCGGTTCGCCCGCTTCCCCATCAGGTCGACCAATGCGATCTCGATTGCCGCCTTGGCGCCGTGGTTGCCGTAGATCAGCTTCTCGATCGTCCGGTGCAGCTCTGCCGGCTCGCCAACCTCCGCCCCGTCCAGGCGCTCGGCCATGAACCGGGCCGCCGCTACCATGCCCTTGGCCGTCTCTCCGGTCATCAGCGGAGCCGAGGCCGCCTCGCCCCAGCCGAAACTGCCCTCCCCGTCGCCGATGCGGACGACGAGGTTGTCCGCCGACAGGATCTCCTCCCCCGCCATCCTGATCGGCGAGGCGAGCGGAATACTCACCGCGCAGCAATCGATACCCGAAATTCTGAACATGACCGGACACCTCCAGAGCCTGCGGTCATCATGCGGCCGGATCGCGACAACACAAGCCCGCCGGGCCGCGCGCCTCCCTTGAAGCCTTTCTCCTGCCTCTCCATCATCCGCACCCGGATTCCCGGTGCCGAAGTTTCATGCCTCTCGACGCCGCACCACTCCACGCGTCATGCCCGGACTTGTTCCGGGCATCCATGGGCGGGGCGGGGGGGACCGGGCGCGGTCCGAGGGGAAGGTTAAACCGGGCAGCAGTGGAACGAGTCCGGCCATGACGGTGGTGGACAAAGGAAGGGCTTGAGGCCTTGGACAAGAGGATCGCCATACTCGGCACCGGCGCCAACGGGAGCTGCGTTGCCGTGGACCTGGTCAGCGCCGGGCACGACGTCACCCTGATCGACCAGTGGCCCGAGCACGTGGAGGCGATGCGGGCGAACGGCCTCATCGTGCGGTGGCCGGACCAGGAGGTGCACGCCGGGGTCGACGCCCATCATCTCTGCGACCTGTGTGCGCTCAACCGGACCTTCGACCACGTGTTCCTGATGGTGAAGGCCTACGACACCGGCTGGGCGGCGCGGCTGATCGAGCCCTACCTCGCCCCGGACGGGCTGATGGTGGGCATCCAGAACGCGATGACCGCGGGCGAGATCGCGGAGGTGGTCGGGCCCGACAGGACCGTGGGTTGCGTGATCGAGCTGTCGGCGGAGCTGTTCACCCCGGGCGTCGCGCAGCGCAATACGCCGCCGTCCGGAACCTGGCTCGGGATCGGCGCGCTGGATGCGGCGATGGCCGGCAGGCTGACGGAGATAGAGGGGATACTGGCCGACGTGGGCACGGTCTCGGTGTGCGACGACATCGTCGCCGCCAAGTGGATGAAGCTGGTGGTCAACTCGATGAGCCTGGGCCCGGTCGCGATGCTGGGGCTTCCGGTCGCCGAAGCCGCCCGCCTGCCCGGGTTCCGGGATTTCCTTATGAAAGTCGGCACCGAGTCGCTCGCCGTGGGCCAGCGGCGGGAGTACCGCATCCAGCCGCTGTTTGGCCTGACGCCGGACGACATCGCGGAGTCCAACAGGCTGCTGGAAACCCTGTTCGACAAGCTGGTGGCCGATATCGGACCGACGGCACGCGACTGCGTGCTGCAGGACCACATGAAGGGACGCTACAGCGAGGTGGACCTGATCAACGGCCTCGTCGCGGAAGAGAGCCTGGCGGCGGGCCGGCCGGCCCCCGCCAACGCCGCCGTGGTCGAGATCACGCGGCGCATCCGCAACGGAGAGCTCGAACCCGAGCCCGCCAATTTCGAACGCGCGCTGGATGCGATGCGCGCCGCCGTCTGAGCGCGGCGCCCGGGTCCCCGCGTCACTCGGCGTCGCGGCGTTCGCGGATGCGCTCGAAGTCCCGGTAGAGCAGCGAGAAATCGTCCTCCGACATGCCGAGGCCGAGCGCCGCCTGGAGAAATCGGTAGGTGGCGCCGGAACAGGCCGTGTCCGCCCCGCTGGCCTCTGCCAGGCGCATGGCCATTTCCAGATCCTTGCCGAGATTGTGGATCCGCGACCTCGCGTCCCAGCTCCCCGACAGGATGTGCGCCGGGAAACGGAATTCGCTCGCATAGCTCCGCGCGTTGGAGACGTTGAACACCGCGATCATGTCTTCCAGGCGGAGCCCCGCCCTCTCGCACAGCCTTCCGCCCTCGCAGGTCGCGAGGAAGACGGTGTGGCAAACCATGTTGTGGACCAGCTTCATGGTGTGGCCGGCGCCGCTGTCGCCGAGATGGAAGACGTCGGCGGCGATTGCATCGAGAAAATGCCGGGTCCGCTCGAAGGCGGTCCTGTCGCCGCCGACCATCAGCGTCAGCGTGCCCGCGTCGGCGCCCGAAGCGCCGCCGCTCATGCCGGCATCGAGATAGGGGACGCCTCCCGCCGTCGCCCGTTCCGCCAGCCGCCGCGTGTCGTCGGGATACGATGTCGTCAGGTCGTAGATCGTCGCGCCGTCCGCCGCGCCGGCGAGAAGCGGGCCGAGACCGGCCTCGATATCGGGGCTCGCCGGGACCACGAAGAAGATCGTGGCACCCGCCGCCGCCATCTCTTCCGGGGCGGCGAGCGGGAGCTCTCCCGCAACGCGCGCGCGGGCTGCTTCGGCGGTGTCCCACCCCGCCGCCGCATGCCCGGCCCGGGCGAGATTGCGGGCGATCCCGCCGCCCATGTTGCCGAGCCCGACGACTCCGACTTCGATCTCCGGTTGCATGGGACTTCCTTTCCGGATCGGTCCGGCCACGGAGAGCCGTATCGCCGCCGCGACTGGAAACCGTCTTCCCGCTGGACGAAGCCGCCGGACGGTTGCTCAGGCGGTCTCGACGGGCGTGCCCGTGATCCCGTGACGCAGGTCCTTGCAGGTGAAGAACCTGGCGTCGGCGCCGGGCAGCGCGTCGACGCTGTGGACGATGCCGGCGGGTATGTACATCAGCTCGCTCGGCGACAACTCCCGCTCCTCGCCGTCGACCACCGCGCGCAGCTTGCCGGCGAGGAGATAGATCCACTGCTCGTTCGGATGCGTGTGGGGCGCGGCGCCGCGGTGGGCGACCGCCTGACGCTCAGCCTGCGGCCCGAGGACGTGTCGCTGCATACCGCAAGGCCCGAGGGTCCGGGAATCGAAAACCTGTTCGAGGGCGAGGTCGTCGACACGATCTATCTCGGCAGCTTCCTGGAAGGCCGGGTGCGGGTCGGGCGGCACGAGATCGCGATACGGATCGACCATTACGAAGAGCCGGCCCCGGGGCAGACCATCCACCTGTCCTTCCGTCCCGAACACGGGCTATGCCTGACGGGATAAACAGGGGAAGATGCACAGACGGCAAGGGTGGAGGAGCGGCATGGACCCCCAGAGCATCTCGAAGCAGGACATGGAGCGCTGCGTCGCCCGGTTTTCCGAGCTCCGGGGATCCGGCGAGGCCTATATCGACACCCGCCTCCCCGGTCACCGGCGGTTCAAGATCAACCTGATCGGCATGGGTGTCGTCGAAGCATCCGAGAACCCCGATCTCGTCCCCAACATTCCGCTGCCCGCGCACGGCTTCAACCTCGGCATGATCCAGGCCGAGCACGGCAACGGCGCCGCGCTGCACGCGCACGACACCGAGGAGGTCTTCATGCCTCTGGTCGGGCGCTGGACCGTCACCTGGCTCGCCGACGGAGAAGAACAAGAGATCGAGCTCGACCCGTTCGACACAATCAGCGTGCCGATCGGGGTCTATCGCGGCTTCCGCTATATCGGCGAGGGGACGGGCACGCTGCTCACGCTGATCGGCGGGCCGGAGGCCGGCAAGGTCCACTGGCACCCGGACGTGGTCTCGGCGGCGGCGGAGACGGGGCTCTCGCGCGACGAGGCGGGACTGCTGGAGACCGCCTGAGCTCTTCAGAAACCGCCTGAGCCCTTTCAGAATCGGTAGAACGCCGCAGGCGTGTCGACCATGACGGCGCGCCGCATCGCCTTGTCGCCCACCCAGTCGCCGAAGGCGTCGACCAGGTCGCCGTCATTGGGGTTGACCTCGTACTTGTTGGGGTGCGGCCAGTCGGTGCCCCACATGATGCGCTCGGGCGCGGCCTCGATCAGCGCCTCGGCCATCGGCTTCACGTCGTCATAGGGCGGCAGGTCGGTCTCGCTGACCCGGTTGGCGCCGGAGATCTTGATCCAGGTGTTGCCCCCGCGCACCAGGGCGAGCAGTGCCCGGAACCCGTCCGCGAAGACGCCCGCCGTCGCCGGCTGGTAGGCGAAATGGGCGATCGACATGGGGACGGTGAGCGCCTCGAAGACCGGCATCAGCTCGATTATGTCCTTGCCGGGAAACAGGAACTCGACATGCCAGCCGAACGGCGCGATGCGGGCGGCGAGCTCGGGTATCTGGTCGAGCCTGAGCGGCATGCCGCCCTTGTTGTCCATGTTGAGCCGGATGCCGCGCGCACCCTCGGCGTCGAGCGCGGCCACCTCCTCGTCGGTGAAATCCATGGTCAGCGCGACGACGGCGCGGGCGCGCCCGGGCGTCCGGTCGTTCAGCGACACGACGCCGTCCATGATCGCCGAGTTGTCGACGCCATAGACAGAGGGCTGGGTGAACACCACCCGGTCCACGCCGAGCGTCTCGTGCAGGTGCTCGAGATCGGCGAGCGTCGATTCGGGCGGGTTGTAGCCGCGCCCGGGCGACAGCTCGTAGCGGTCCTCGAACACGTGGACGTGGGTGTCGACCGAGCCTCTGGGAAGGGAAATTCCCGGCCTTCGTGGGCTCCGGTCGGGCGGCAGGCAGTTCCTGATCTCGGCGTTCATCTCGCTCCTCCGGCCCGTCAGCCCCGCCCGACGAAGGGCATCTTGGTTGCCATGATGGTCACGAACAGCACGTTCGACTCCAGCGGCAGCCCGGCGATATGGGCGATCATCTCGCCGCAGTGATCGGGGTCCATCACCGCCTCCGCCATGATCTCCCCGTTGGCCTGGGGCACGCCGTGCTTCATTCGGCCCGCCATCGGGGTGTCCGCGTTGCCGATATCGATCTGGCTGCAGGCGATGTCGTGCTTGCGCCCGTCGAGCGCGATGCTCTTGGTCAGCCCGGTGACGGCGTGCTTGGTCGCGGTGTAGGCGACGGTGTCGGGCCGGGGCGCGTGCGCCGAGACCGAGCCGTTGTTGATGATCCGCCCGCCCTTCGGGGTCTGGCTCTTCATCATTGCGATGGCCTCCCGGGCGCAGAGGAACGAGCCGGTCAGGTTCACGTCGACCACCCGCTTCCAGTCCTCTACCGCGAGGTCTTCCATCGGGATTCGCGGCGCGCCCATGCCGGCATTGTTGAACAAGAGGTCGAGCCGCCCCATGGTCCCCCCGATGCTCGCGAACAGCGCCCGCACCTGGTCGGGATCGGCCACGTCGGTCGGCACGACCAGCATTTCGCCGCCGGCCATCGCGGCGGTCTCCTGCAGCGGCTCCCTGCGGCGGCCGGCCAGCGCCATGCGCCAGCCCGCCCTGTGCAGCGCAAGTACGGCCGCGCGCCCAATCCCGGTGCCGGCCCCCGTCACCACGGCGACCTTCGTTTCAGACGTCATTTCGGGTCATCCCAGGTTTCGTCCCCACGCGATGGGTGGATCGGCCGACAAGCGCCGAATCGGAGGGGAGAGCGTATAGCGGAAGCGCGGCGCGCGTCCAAGGCCGCGGCGTCGCGGCCGCGGCTCAGAAGATGCGGAAATACTCGCGCTGTTCCCAGTCGGTGACGTCCGACAGGAAGCGGGCGATCTCGGCCTCCTTGATCATGCAGATGTAGTCGACGAAGGGCGCGCCCAGCGCCTTCTCGAACGTCTCGTCCGCGCGCAGTGCCGACACCGCCTCGATCAGGCTCGTGGGCAATGGGGGTGCGTCGGCCTCGTAGGGCGTCTCGGTCGCCGCCCCGGGATCGGCCTGCCGGTCGATGCCGTCAAGCCCGGAGGCGATCTGCGAGGCGAGATAGAGATAGGGGTTGGCGGCCGGCTCGCCGGCCCGGTTCTCGATCCTGGTGCCGGGCTCCCCCGCCCCGCCGAGGATGCGCAGCATGGCGCCCCGGTTGTCGCGCGACCAGGCGGCGCGGTCGGGGGCGAGCGAGAACGGCTTGAAGCGCTTGTAGCCGTTGATCGTCGGCGTGGTGAAAACCGACGCGGCGCGCGCGTGCTCCAGGATGCCGGCGGCGAAGCGGCGGCCGAGCGACGACAGCAGCGCCTCCCCATCCTCCTCCCCGGGCATGAACAGCGGGCGTCCCGTTTCGACTTCGCGAAGCGACTGGTGCAGGTGCCAGCCGCTCGCGAAGACGTTCTCGATCTTCGGCCGGCACATGAAGGTCGCGTGATAGCCGTGCCGCGCGCAGACCTGCTTCACGGCGTTGCGGAACAGGATCATCGCGTCGGCGGATTCGAGCCCGCCGCCCGGCTGGAACGTCACCTCGACCTGGCTCGGCCCGAACTCGACCTCGAGCGAGCGCAGCGGCAGGCCGAGCGCCACCAGCGCGCGCCTCAGAACGGCGAGGATCGGGTCGAGCTCGTCGAGCCGGATCTCGGTCAGATACTGGTAGCCGTGGGTGAGCAGCGAGACCTCGGGCGGCGCGGCCGGCTGTCCGGCGCCATGCGCCTCCATCCGCGGGTCTTCGAGGCGGAAGATGTGGAACTCGACCTCGATGCCGGCGACGTAGTCCCAGCCCCGCTCGGCCACACGGGCCAGCATGGCGCGGCACACATCGCGCGTCGAATACGGGATCGTCCGCCCGTCCGGCCAGCGGATGTCGCACAGCACCCAGCCGGTCGCCGGCGCCCAGGGAAGGGCGCGGAAGGTCGCGGGGTCGGCGACCATCAGGAAGTCCGCCGCGCCGGTGAGCTCGGGCGCGCCGATCCCGGCGCCGGGACGGAACACCGGCGGCACCGTCTTGTGCGCGGTGTCCTTGACCAGCAGCGTCGATGTCATCGACACGCCGCCCGCGAGCGCGCCCGCCACCTCGCCTGCCGTCACCGCCTTGCCACGCAGGATTCCGTGCTGGTCGGGGAAGGAGAAGCGGACGACCTCGATTCCGTCCGCCTCGATGCGGCGCAGCATCTCCGCTGCCGCCTCGCGCGCGGCATCGTCCCACAGCCCGTGGCGCTCGACGAAGCCGGCGCGGCCGCTCGACCCCGTCACGGCGCGGCCCAGCCCGAGCGCGCGCGGCGCGCGGCATCGTGGCTGCGCCAGGTCTCGTCCCACCCTTCGCGGGGCGCCACCGTGTCGACGGCGAGCGGCGCCTCGCCCGGCCCGTTGCCCCGCATCGGCGCCTCGGCGCCGCCAGCGACCGACTCGATAGCCGCGATCAGCCGCCTGCGGTAGCGGATGATCGCCCGGTCGGAGATGCCGAGATGCTCGGCGCTGCGGTCGTGGATCGGCCCCGGCGACTCGACCGCCCACTGGTCGTGCACGTTGATGTCGTCGCCCATGCCGGTATAGGTCGCGCGAATCTGCTCGGACGCATCGAAGCCGTAATCGTTGGCCTTGTTCAGCCGCGGCCGGTAGTCCGGCAGGGTGTAGAGCTTGAGCCGCTGGTCGCGCATCGCCCGCTTGTCGAGCGTGTCTGCGTAGCTGGTGAACATGGCGTACCACCAGCAATGCGTGTCGTCGATCGGCACGTGCCACTGGCTGATGATCATGTCGTTGCCGAGCGGGATGACGATGGCGTTGGGGAAGAGAAGGTTGGTGATCCTGACGTGCCTGCTCGCCGCGTCGAGGTCGCGCAGCGCCGTCAGCCGCATGCCGTAGCCGGTGTCCTCGATCAGGATCTCGGGGCAGGGAAACTCGCGCATGATCCAGGTGAGCGGGCGGTTCGCGCCGTCCACCCGGTCGCGGAACTGGAGGCCGTAGCCCTCCTCCGGGTCCTCATCCTCGAAGAAGCGGTGCAGGAACGAGCCATGCGCCGGGTCGATCCCGACCTCGAGCGCCTGCAGCCAGTTGCATTCGAGATAGCCCTTGAAGGCGAAGGTGAACGCATCCGGCGCCGCGAAGCAGTCGAACTCCGGCAGCGGCGGCGGCTCGCCCGGGCCGAGCCAGGCGAAGACCACGCCGTTGCGCTCGATGCAGGGATAGCCCGGCATGCGGATCTTGGTGTGGAAGTTGCTGCCTTCGGGCTCCGCCGGCTGCTCCAGGCAGCGCCCCTTGCCGTCGAACAGCCAGCCGTGGAACGGGCAGCGCAGGCCGCCGTCCTCCAGCCGGCCGAAACGCAGATCCGCCCCGCGATGCGGGCAGCGCCGGGAAGTCAGGCGGGGCTCGCCGTCATCGGCGCGGAACAGCACCAGATCCTCGCCCATCAGCCGGACAGGCGCGAGCGGGCGGTCTGTGGCCAGCTCCTCGGCGAGCGCGGCGGGCTGCCAGTAGCGGCGCATCAGCGCCCCGCCCGCGGTCCCCGCCCCGGTCTCGGTCACCAGCGCGTTCTGTTCGGCGCTCAGCATGGCCCGGTTTTACCACAGAGCGGGCGGTCCCTCGATACGCCCCCGCGGGCCCCGCGCGCTCACCCCGCCGCTACTCGGCCGGCGCTTCTCCGGCTGCCGCCTCGGTGCGACCGAGGATAAAGCTCTCCACTAGGGCAAGCCTGCCCTTCACCTCGGACAGACCCTCTTCGACCGAGCGCAAACGCGCGTCGATGCCGTCAAAACGATCGTCGAAGCGTTTCTCGATGCCGTCGAGGCGCTTGTCGATGCCGTCGAGGCGCGCGTCGAACCGTTTCTCGACGCCTTCGAGCCGCTTGTCGATATCCCGGCGCAGCGATCCGTTCAGCGTGACGATCAGCGCGGCCAGCGCCACGCCCACGCCCAGCATGGTGATCTGCATCGGGTCCACTACGCGAACTCCCGCACGCGCGCGCCATGTCTCTTCATCATGGCCGGGTACAGGTTAGCAGACCGCGCGAAATTCCTACACGCCGCGGCGACCGGGGGTTGAGCCGGCGGCTGGCGCGTCCTTCCCCGCCGGCCCCCGCCCGTCATGGCCGGCCCCCGGATCGAGTCCGGGGATGATCCGGCCATCCATGCGGCGCCTCCGCCTGCGAGGCGGCCGGCGGGAAGGGGCGGCGGCGCCAGTGGATGCCCGGATCAAGTCCGGGCATGACGTGGTGGGGGAAGGACGGGGCAGTCTTCTCTCGCTGCCTGCGGGCCGCTATACCACGCCCGGTTCAAGCCGAAGCGGGGAGAGGGGCATGCGGGCGGTGGTCATCAGCGATACATCCAACCGGACGGTCGGGATCGAGGAGGTGCCGGACCCCGCGCCCGCGGACGACGAGGTGGTGGTCGACGTGAAGGTCTGCGGCATCAACTTCACCGACCTCCTGTCGCTCGACGGCACGTACCAGAACAACCCACCGCCGCCCTTCACGCCGGGCAAGGATGCGGCCGGGGTGGTGTCAGCCCTCGGCGCGGGCGTCTCGAGGCTGAAGCAAGGCGACCGGGTGATCGCCCATGTGGTGCATGGCGGGCTCGCCGAGAAGGTCGCCTGCCCCGAGGCGCTGTGCTTTCCCCTCCCCGACGGGGTCGCGTTCGACGCCGCCGCCGCGATGGGGCTCGCCTACCAGACCGCCTACCACGCGCTGACCACGCGCGGGCGGCTGCAAGAGGGCGAGATCGTGCTGATCGACGGCGCCTCGGGCGGGGTCGGCATGGCCGCGGTCAACCTCGCCAAGCCGCTCGGCGCGAGTATGGTGCTGGCCGGGCTCTCCTCGCCCGCCAAGGCGGACGCGGTGCGCGCGGCCGGCGCCGACGCGGCGATCGACCTCACCCGGGAGAATCTGCGCGAGTCCCTCCGCGCCCAGGTCTTGGAGGCGACCGGCAGGCGGCCGGCGGACCTCGTCTTCGACCTGGTCGGCGGCGAGGTGTTCGAAGCGGCGCTCCGCGCCATCGGCGACGAGGGGCGCGCCGTGGTGGCGGGCTTCACCTCCGGCACCATCCCGCAGCTCCGCACCAACTACCTGCTGCTGAAGAACATCGGCGTGCTGGGGATGACCATCAACAGCTACATCCACCGGCGCTCGCCCATTCTGGCGGAGGCGCAGGCAGCCCTGTTCGACCTCCTGCTCGCCGGCAGGATCGACCCCAACATCATGGCGCGCTTCCCGTTCGAGCGCTACATGGACGCGATCGGGCTGCTGGAGGACCGCAAGGTGGTCGGCAAGGCGGTGCTGGAGATCGCCGCCTAGCCCGGAGAGGCCGCAAGGCGGGTGGGCTGGATCCGAGGAGGCAGGCATGCACTACGTGGCCGTCATCGACAAGGACCCGGACAGCGCCTACGGGATCCAGTTCCCCGAGGTGCCGGGATGCTATTCGGCCGCCGACTGCTTCGAGGACATCGTTCCCAACGCGATCGAGGCGTTGAGCCTGTTCCTCGAGGACGGCGAGCCGGTGCCGCCGCGCGGCATCGAAGCGGTGCGCGACGAGGTTGCCGGAAACATCGCGGACGGCGCCGTCCTCATGATGATTCCCTATGTCCGGGACCGCAGAAGGGTGGTGCGGGTGAACCTGAGCCTGGAGAAGGGGTTCCTGGACACTCTGGACGAGGCGGCGCGGATGCGGGGGATGACGCGCTCGGCGTTCGTCCAGAAGGCCGCGACGCGGGAAATCGTCGATCCGGCCTGACGCGCCGGGGCGGCGGCGCGTCACCCCGGCGCTTCGGCGGCCTCGGCGACGGTGGCGGCGGCGGGGAGATCCACGACGCTGCGGCATAGCGTGATCAGCCGTTCGCTGCGGTCGGCCCCGAGCACCGGGTCCGCCAGCGTGTGCACCTTGGCATCGAGATCGGCGTCGGTCATCGGGTTCTCGAGGCTGCCATAGGCGTGCTCGACGAAGGTCTCGAACGTCCGCCCGTCATGGCTCTCGATCCGGACCCGCGCCTGGTCGCGTTCGAGACCGTCTTCGGGGCGCGCCTCGACGCGCGCCCTGAGCGCCACCGTGTCGTCCCGCCCGATCGCCTGCTCCGTAAGCTCCGCGATCCCCGCCGCGCCGTGGACGATCCCGGTGGCGCAGACATGCTGGATCGAGAGCCTGGCTTCCAGCGCCGTTTTGGGCTCCGGGTTGTCGGTCAGCATCAGCGCGATCGGGTTGACCGCGACCTCGATGCGGGCGATCTCGTCGGCGGCGAGCGCGTGCGCACGGCGCAGCCTGATGCAGCCGTCGATCGCCGGGTGGGCGACGATCCCGGTGGCGAACGGCTTATAAGTGTTCTCCAGCGTCTCCCAGCGCTCGCCGAGGGCGTCGGTCATCCGGTCCCAGTCGTGGCGGCGCGACAGCACCTTGGCGAAGCCCGCCTCGGCCTCGATCCCGGCATCCGAGCTCACCAGCCCCTCGCGCGCGAACAGCGCCGAGGCGAGGCCGTTCTGGGCGGCGCGCCCTGCATGGAGGATGCGCGCCATGCCGCCGAACATCTCGCGCAGCCCGGCGGCCTGGGTCGCCGCCGCGCTCAGGGCCCAGCGCGTCCCCTGTGCGTCGAGGCCGAGCAGCTTGGAGCACGCCGCCGCCGCGCCGATCACCCCGCAGGTGCCGGTGATGTGCCAGCCATGGCGATAGTGGTCGGGCGAGATGCCGTTGCCGATCTTGCAGGCGATCTCGATGCCGATCACCAGCGCGTGCAGGAAGTCCGCGCCCGACACCGGCATGTGCTGCGACAGCGCGAGCACCGCCGGCGCGATCGGGCTCGCCGGGTGGATCACCGTCCTGAGATGGGTGTCGTCGAAGTCGAGCACCGCGCCGCCCGCGCCGTTGAGCAGGCAGGCGGTGAGCGGATCGGTGCGCCTGGCGCTCCCCAGCACGGTGGCCTCCGGGCCGCCGGCGAACGGCCCGACGGCGCGCCAGATCGTCCCCAGCGCCTCGTGCGACGCGCCGCCGACGCAGCCGCCCACCCAGTTGACCAGGGTGCGAGCCGCCTCCCGCCTGACCTCCCGCGGCAGGTCCTGGAGGCGCGCGCCGACGACGAACTCGGCGAGGATGGCGGTGACCGGCGGGCGCAGCATGGACGGCCTCAGAACTTGTGGAACTCGGCCCATTCGGCCGAGCGGTAGTGGTTCTCCCAGCCGTCGATGTGGACGTCGATCACGCTGGTCACGCCCGAGGCGGCGGAGCGTTCGAGCGCCGGTTCGAGCTCGTCGGGGCGTTCCACCTTCTCGCCGCGCGCGCCATAGGCCTCGGCGAGCTTGACCAAATCGGTCTGGCCGTAATCGGAGCCGATCTGCCGTCCGCCATAGACGTTCTCCTGGAACACGCGGAGCGCGCCGTAGCTGCAATCGTTGTAGACCACGACGATCACCGGCAGGTTCTCCCGCACCGAGGTCTCGATCTCCTGCGCGTTCATGCCGAAATCGCCGTCGCCGATCGGCACCACCACCTGGCGTCCCGGCCGGGCGAGCTTGGCGCCGAGCGCGGCGGGGAAGGCCCAGGCCATGGTGCCCGAGCCCGCCGCCCACTGGTACTGGTCGGGGTAGCGGATGGGCAGGGCATGGGCGAACTGGGTGTGCAGCCCGGCGCCGATCAGGAACAGCGCGTCGCGGTCGCAGACCGCCTCCAGCGCCCGGGTGATGCGCTGCGGCTTGATCGGCACCGCGTCGAGCTCGGTGTCGTAGTAGCGCCGGTCCTGATCCGCCCTGAGCTCGGCGACACGAGCTTGGCGCGCTTCCCGTGTCGTGCTGTCGGCCTCGATGCCTTGCGCCTCGCACCAGGCCAGCAGGTCGTCCAGGAAGGCGCCGGAGCAGGCGTGGATGCCGAGCGCGACCGCGTATTGCCGGCCGATCTCGATCGGATCGGTCTCCACCTGGACGATCTTGGCGTCCGCCGGAATCGTCTGCCAGTTGATGGTGTTGACGTTGAGGAAGCGCGAGCCGAGACCGAGCACCAGATCGGCCTCGCGCATCAGCGCGTTGGCCGTCGAATGGCCGAAATGCCCGGCGATGCCGCCCGCCAGCGCGTGGTCCTCCGGGATCGCGCCGCGTCCCATCTCGGTAGTCGCGACGGGGATGGCGAGGCGCTCGGCAAGCGCCCGCAGCCGGTCCGAGGCCCCGGCCCATTTCACCCCCCTGCCGGCCAGGATCAGCGGCCGCTCGGCGTCGGCGAGCAGCGCCGCGGCCTCCTCGACCGCCCAGGCCTCGGGACGCGGCGCGTTGGCGAGGCGCAGCGAATGCGCGCCGCCGCGGAGCGACAGGTCGGACGAATCCACCGCGACCGGCTGCGCCAGCAGATCCTTGGGGAAATCGAGATGGACCGGCCCCGGCATGCCCGACTTGGCTGCCTGGAACGCGGTCCGCATCAGCCGCCTCGCGTCCTTGGCCTCGACGAGCTGGTCACTCCACTTGGTGACCTTGCCCATGACGCCCATCACGTCGAACTCGTGCCACAGATTGCGGTTAAGCCGGAACGTGTCGAGATTGGCCGACAGCGCGAGCAGCGGCACCGCGTCCTTCTGCGCCGACCAGACGCCGAGCACGGTGTTGGAGATGCTCGGCCCGACATGGAACAGGCAGCAGCCGATCCGGCCGGTCACCCGCGAGTAGCCGTCGGCCATCGCCGTCGCGCCGGTCTCGAAGCGCGCGGTGATGTAGTGGATCTCGTTCTCGCGGTGATAGATCGCATCGAGGATCGGCAGCACCGTGTCGCCGGTCACGCCGAACACGTACTCGACGCCCTCTTCGACCAGCGCGTCGACGATCGCCTCCGCCGCAGTCTCGGCATTCGGACGGGCCGCCATCGCCTCCCCTGCTCTGCTTCGGGTCAAGCATATCGTTCCGCCCGGGCCGTTGCACGCCACGCGCGGTGGCCGATAATCGCCGCACAACGACGGGAGAATGGCGATGGCGGAGGTGGCCCTCTTGGATTCGTGGATCGACGGCCGCGAAGACAGGCGCGACGACCAGGCGCGCTACGAGCTCATATCGCCGGTGGACGGCAGCGTCGCATCGCGAATCGTCGATTCCGATGCCGGGCTGGTCGATGCGGCGGTCGCGAGCGCGCTGGCCGCGTTCCGCGCGCACCGTGCCACGCCGGCGGCGACCCGCGCCGCGTGGCTTGCCGATGCGGCGGACGAGATCGAGGCGGAGAAGCAGGCGATCGTGGCCGCGCTTATCCGCGACATCGGCAAGCCGGTCCGCCCGGCGACCTTCGAGGCCGGGCGGTCGGCGGCCTTCGTGCGCCTGGTCGCGGCCGAGATCGGCGCGCTGAGGGGCGAGACCCTGCCGCTCGACATCGCCGCCCAGGGCGCCGGGCGGCACGGCTTCACCCGGCGCGTCCCCTACGGCGTGGTGGGCGCGATCACGCCCTTCAACGCGCCGGCGAACCTGCTGGTCCAGAAGGTCGCGCCGGCGCTCGCGATGGGCAACGCGGCGGTCGTCAAGCCGGCGCCGCAGGGCGTCGAGACGGCGCTGATCATAGCCCGCGCGTTCCAGCGGGCCGGGCTGCCGGACGGGATGTTCAACATCGTGCCCGGCAACCGGGAGACCGCGCGGGCGCTGGCGGCACACCCGAATGTCTCGGCGGTGACGTTCACCGGCGGCACCGCGGCGGGCGATGCGCTGGCCCGCGCCGCGGGCGCCAAGAAGTTCGTCGCCGAGCTCGGCTCGAACGCCGCCAACATCGTCTGCGCCGACGCCGACCTCGACGACGCGGCGGCGCGGATCGCCGGCTCCGCCTTCGAGGCGTCGGGCCAGCAATGCATCTCGGCCCAGCGGGTCATCGTCGACCGGGAAGTCGTTGACCAGTTCCTGGAAAAATTCGTCGCCGCGGCAAGGGCGCTCGTCGTCGGCGAGGCCTCGGACGAGGCCACCGCGGTCGGGCCGATGGTCAGCGCCGCCGCGGCCGATCGGGTCCAGTCGATGATCGACGACGCGGTCGAACGCGGCGCGGCGCTCGCGCTCGCGCCCACCCGCCGGGACGCGATCCTGGGCCCCGCGATCGTGGTCGATCCGCCGCGCGAGGCGAGGCTGATGTCGGAGGAGGCGTTCGGCCCGGTCGCCGTCGTCATCCCGGCGGACGGGGTGGAAGACGCGCTCGCCATCGCCAACGATTCGGAGTTCGGGCTCCAGGGCGCCTGCTTCACCCGCGACCTCGCCACCGCCTTCTGGGTCGCCGACGAGCTCGACGTGGGCTCGCTCTGGATCAACGAGGGCAGCCGCTTCCGTCTCGACACCTACCCGTTCGGCGGGTCCAGGCGCTCCGGCTTCGGCCGCGAGGGCGTGCGCTACGCGATGGAAGAGCTGTCGCAGCTCAAGTTCGTCGGCATACGCCTGCCCTGACCGGGGCCGCTATTCGGCGGGCGTGACGGATCCCGCCTGACGCACGACGAGAGCCTCGATGGAATCGAATCTACCCTTGAGTTCGGAGAGCTCTCGGCCCAGGGCCTGATGATCCTTTGCCAGATTGTCGACCTTGCCTTCGACGCGCCGAAGGTCGCTCCGCAGCCAAAGGAAGCCAACAACCAGAAGGAGCGGCGTACCGTACTGTGCCAGCAACAGTGCCATGGGCGAGGATGTCTCCTATGCACCGGTCTCGGCCACTATATGGGAAGCGAGCTGTATTTCAACTACAAGAGGTATTTCCACTTTATGGGGGCTGAGCGGAGCGTGAGCCTGACGGAGTCCTGCGAGAAAGTTCGAGCAAACTGGGTCGCACCTCGCGCATCCGCAGGTGAGAAACGCGACTCCGCCATGCTATAGTCGGACGATGGGAACACGGGAGAGATCGGCGATGGCCCAACGGACAGACGGCGTCAGGGAATTCGACATCAAGGAGTTCGACCGCGCCACCTCGACCTCGGACGTGCTGGCCCACGCCGAGCGCCACAAGGAGGAGCGCGGGCTCGACGACGTGCTGGTCATCGATGTCGACGCGCACCACTTCGAGAGCAGCTCGTGGGCGCGGATCGTCGAGTACATCGAGGATCCGGTCATGCGCCACATGGCGCAGGCCTTCGAACGGCCGGACGGCAGCAATCCGGGCGGGCTCCTGAACGCCCAGCCGGGACTCAACTTCCAGAACGTCGCCGGCCGCATCCAGCATGCCGGCGGCACGCGCCTGGAAGAGATCGAGGACGACAGCGTCCATCGCGATGTCGTCATGGCGCAGCGCTCGATGGACGCGCTCGGCATCGACTACCAGGTGATGTTCCCGACGCCGATGCTGCAGCTCGGCCTCCACCCCAACCCGCAGATGGAGGTCGAGCTCGCCTTCGCCTACAACCGCTGGCTCACGCAGGAGGTGCTCACTGGCGACGAGCGCGTGACCACGATGGTCTACCTGCCGTTCTGCGACGCCGACGCATCGCTCAAGACGGTCGAGGAGTTCGCCGGCAAGCCCGGCGTGGTCGGCTTCAACATCACCTCGGTGCGGCACAAGCCGGTGCACCACAACCAGTACATGAAGGTCTATGCGGCGATCCAAGAGACCGGGCTGCCGCTCGGCTTTCACGCCGGACCGACCTGGCACGACGAGTGGACCAGCCAGATCGACCGCTTCATCGGCGTGCACGCGATCTCCTTCGTGCTGTGCAACATGGTGCACATGACCAACTGGGTGCTGGAGGGTCTGCCGGAACGCTTCCCCGAGCTCCCGGTGATCTGGATCGAGAGCGGGCTCGCCTGGGTGCCGTTCATGATGCAGCGGCTCGACAGCGAGTACTTCATGCGGTCGTCGGAGGCGCCGCTGCTCAAGCGCGCGCCGAGCGAGTACATCCGCGAGATGTACTACACCTGCCAGCCGATGGAGAGTCGTGACCAGAGGCTGCTGCGCTCCACCTTCGAGGCGATCGACGCCGAGACCCAGCTGCTCTACGCCTCCGACTGGCCGCACTGGGATTTCGATTCGCCGAGCGTGATCTGGGACCTCCCCTTCCTTGACGAGACGGCGAAGCGGAACATTCTCGGCGGCAACGCCAACCGGCTGTTCAACCTCGCGCCTCGGATCGGGGCCCGCGCCGCCGCCGAGTAAGCCGACGGCGCATGTCCGAACAGGGGGCCAGACCGCACCCAGTGCGCCCGAACCGGGGCTATGAAGACCTGCGCGAGCTGATCTCGATCTTCGAGGAGATGGGCGAGATCGAGCGCGTGGACGGCGCGGACTGGAAGTTCGAGGTGGGCGCCGTCGCCGAGACCACCGCCGCGGCCAGGCCGGGCCGCGCGCCCGCCATCCTGTTCGACAACATCCGGGGCTACGCGCCAGGCTTCCGCATCATGTCGGGCGGCGCCAACGCGTTCCGCCGGCTCGCCGTGGTGCTGGGGCTCGACGAGCCGCGCCACGAGCTCGACCTCGTCAACGCGTACCGCGTCCGCATGCGCGAGGAGTTCGAATCCATCCCCCCGGTCGAGGTGGCGACGGGGCCGGTGCTGGAGAACGTCTTGCGGGGCCAGGACATCGACGTGCTCAAGTTCCCGGTCCCCTTTGTGCACGAGCTCGACGGCGGGCGCTATATCGGCACCGAGGACCTTGTCGTCATGCGCGACCCCGATACCGGCTGGGTCAACAGCGCCACCTACCGGGTGATGGTGCACGACGCGAAGACGGTGGCGATCTGGATGTCGCCCGGCAAGCACGGACGGTTCATCAGCGAGAAGTATTTCGCCAAGGGCGAGCCCTGCCCGGTGCTGATCTGCTGCGGCCAGGACCCGCTTCTGTTCCTGACCGCGCATCAGGAAATCGACATCGGCACCGACGAGCTCGCCTACGCGGGCGGGCTGAGGGGGCGCGCGATTCCGGTGGTGAGGAGCGAGGTGCACGGCCTGCCGATTCCGGCCCATGCCGAGGTCGCGATCGAGGGCGTGATGCTGCCCGGCGAGACCCGCGAGGAAGGCCCGTTCGGCGAGTTCATGGGCTATTACGCCTCGAACGCCAGCGAGCAGCCGGTCGTCCGCGTCGAGCGCATCTACCACCGCGACGACCCGATCCTGACGCTCGCCATCCCGTCGCGCCCGCCGGAGAACTTCACCTTCGCGCGCGCCACCGTGAAGTCGGCGATGATCTGGGAGGAGATCGAAAAGGCGGGGCTGCCGGGCGTCCAGGGCGTGTGGTGCCACGAGGCCGGCGCCGGGCGGCTGTTCAACGTGGTGGCGATCCGGCAGATGTATCCCGGCCACGCAAGCCAGGCGGCGATGCTGGCCGCCAACTGCCATGCCGGCAACTATGCCGGGCGCTGGGTGGTGGTGGTGGACGAGGACATCGACCCGTCCAACATGTTCGACGTGGTCTGGGCGATGTCGACGCGCTGCGACCCGCCCGACGACATCCAGTACATCAAGCGCGCCTGGTCGACCCCGCTCGACCCGCTCTTGCGCGCGCCGCCCTTCCACAACAACCGCGCCATCGTCGATGCCTGCCGCCCGTTCGGCTGGAAGGACGAGTTCCCGACGGTCGCCGAGGCGAGCCCCGAGCTGAAGGAGCGGGTGCGCGCCAAGTGGCCGCATCTCTACGAGTGAGCGTGGGCGCCCCGCTCAGGCGAACTGCGGCAACACCTTCTCGCCGAATAGCCGCATCGAGCTCTCGGCCGCGTCGGCCGGGAGATGGCCGAAATTGATCTGCATCGAGGCGACCTCGAACTCGACCTTGTCCCGGTAGCTGCGGATCTGGTCGACGACCTGTTCGGGCGTCCCCACCCAGGCCGCCCCCGATTCGACCTGGGTCTCGAAGGATTCCTTCAGCAGCGCCTGGTACATCTTGTCGTAGCCCGGGTAGTCCTTGCTCGCCGCGCCCTCGACCCAGGGGCGGGCGGAATCGAGGATCGCCTGGAGGTAGCGGTTCACCGGATCGCGGGCGATCTCGACCGCCTTGCCCGCGTCCTCGTGGCAGAACATGTGGAAGGCGAGCATCACCTTGCCGTTCCCAGGGTGGCCGGCGGACCGCCAAGCTTCGCGATAGACCCCGAGAAGGTCGAGCATCTTGGAGGAGATCAGCGGGATCGCCATGATGTAGTTGCCCTGCTCGCCCGCCTTGACGAAGGATGAGGGTGTCGTCGTCGTCGCCGTCCAGATCGGCGGACGCGGTTGCTGCGTTGGACGCGGCAGGGAAGTCACGTTCTCGAAGCTGTGGAAACGGCCCTCGCAGGTGACGTTCTCCTCCTCCAGGAGAAGGCGGATCTGCGCCGATCCCTCGTCGAACCGGGCGACGCTCTCGTCGAGGCTGACGCCGAATTTCTCGAACTCGTGCGGCAGGAAGGCGCGCGCCATGCCGAGATCGAGCCGGCCGCCCGAGATCGCGTCCAGCATGCCGGCCTCGCCGGCGATCTTGAGCGGGTGGTTGAACACCGGCAGCACCGCGCCGGTCACGATGCGCGCCTTTTTCGTCCGCTGGCTGGCGGCGCTCAGGAACACCATCGGCGCCGGGCTGTAGCCGCCATAGGCGAGGAAGTAATGCTCGACGGTGCGGACGTGGCTGTAGCCGTAGACGTCGACCAGGTCGCAGAGCGACAGGCATTCGGAGAAATACTGGGC
>JAPPGP010000060.1:18486-38784 GCA_028821395.1 Defluviicoccus sp. | reverse complement strand
ATGTCGTTCCACTGCCGGTAGGAGTACTCCCACCGGTAGCCGGACGCGCGCGGCTGGGGCGCCAGATCGACCGGCTCGCCGCCGCGATAGACCGCCTTGATGGCCTCGCTGTTCTGCAGGATCGCGACGTCGTCGAGCGGATCGCCGGCGACGACCGTGATGTCGGCGAAGGCGCCCTCGGCGAGGCGGCCGACATCGTCCTTCTCGCGCAGCAGCGCCGAGTTCCCGCTGGTGGTCGCCTTGAGCGCCTCGCCCGGGGTGAAGCCGAGATCGTCGACCATGAGCTCAAGCTCTTTCGCGTGCCACTCTCCGTAAGGCGTCACCGCGAAGCCCGAATCGGTCCCTACCATGAAGGGCACGCCCCGCTCGCGTGCCTTGATCAGCATCTCGCAGGCGTCGTCGATCAAGCGGCGGTTCTGGTTGGGCCGCCACTTGAAGCAGGGATCGGTCGGGCGGGTGAACTCGATCGTGTTCGCCATGAAGGTGAGTGCCGGCGACAGGGTCGCGCCGCTCTCCAGCACCGCGTCGAGCCCTTCCTCGTCCATCTCGAAGGCGTGGAAGATGATGTCGACGCCTGCCCGGGCCGAGGTCAGCACCGCCTCCCGACCGATCGCATGGACGATCACCTTGCGCCCGAGGCGGTGGCTCTCCTCCACCATCGCGTCCATCTCGCGCTGGTTGAAGCAGGCCATCAGCTCGCCGTCCGAATCCTTGCGGTGCAGCCCGTCGAGCGCGATCTTGACGAAGTCCACCCGGTCCTTGACCTGCATGCGGATCTCCTCGATCGCCTCGTCGGTATTGCGCACCAGCACGCCGACCGAGCTCTCCGGGACGCCGATCCAGGTCGGGTACCAGTCGGCGAGCCCCTGGCGCGCGGTGATCTGGCGCCCCGAGGTGGTGATCCGCGGGCCGTCGAACATGCCGGCGTTGATCGCATCGCGCACGCCGACCGTGGTGCGCCCGGTCGAGGCCGGGTCGGCGATCGAGGTGTAGCCCGCCTTCATCACCGTCTGCGCCGCCCGGAGCGCGCGCAGCGCCCGGTATTCCGGCGGCGAGAAGATGTCGATGTCCTCGTTCGCCTGGGCGTCGCCGTAGCTCAGATGGACGTGGATGTCGATCAGCCCGGGCATGACGAAGTCGCCGCTGTGGTCGATCACCGGCTCGCCCGGGCGCTGGTCCGGCGCCTCGGCGGACGGCCCGACATAGGCGATCCGGTCGTCGTCGACGACGATGGTGCGGTCGGACTCGGCAGTCTCCCCGAGGCCGTCGAACAGCGACCCGCAGATCAGGTGCTTGCGCATGTCTTCCTCCTTGCCCGCCGGTCCGCGCTCAGATCGGGATCGCGATCAGGTTGTTGATCATGCCGTGATCGCAGACCACGACGCGTTCCCGGAACCGGGCGCTCCCGTCCTCGACCACGATAACGTCCCGATACGCGCCGGTCGAGAACACAGCCATGGTTCCGTCGCGCATCGTCCGCGTCACCAGGTAGTTCGACCGCGCCCGGAACTCCGCCCCGTCCGATTCGAGGATGCGGATCGCGCTCACCATGTGGCGGTAGCGGTGCGGCTCGAACACGTTGGCATGGCGCACCGAGACCACCCGGTCGAGCAGCATCGCGCGGGAGTCGCACCAGACCAGCGAGGCGGGCAGGCCGCGCTCCTCGTTGTCGCGCGTGGCGATCCGGTAGAGGCAGGGGTCGGTGAACAGGCCGGGCCAGTCCTCCAGCCGGTCGTCGTCGATCGCATGCACGTACTCCGTCATCAGCGCGGCGACCGCCGCCGGGACGGGGACCGCCATCAGACCCCCATCAGCGCGCGATAGGCGGTCCAGAAGCCGCGCACGCCGCATTCCGAGGCGCGGCTGTTGAAGATCGACTCGACCGAGCGGCCGGCCATCTCCATCACCGAGGCCTTGTCCTTGTCGCCCTCGATCCCCTTCTGCACCAGCGAGCCGACCATCCCGTCCTCCAGCGAGATATAGCCCGACGGGCCGATCAGATTGCCCTGCTTGAGCCGGATCGCGGTCTGCTTCTCGTCGTCGTCCGCGTAGCCGAGCACGGTCCAGACCAGCTCCGAGCCTTCCGGCCCGCGCGGCACCAGATAGCGGGTGGCGATGGTGTTGTGGATCTGCTGCAGGACGAAGTTGGGGAAGGCGGTCTGGATCGCGGTGGTGATGCCGTCGCCGAACTCGTCCCATTGCTCGATCACCGAGGGGTCGTGCAGCCCGAACGCGTCGAAGTCCTCGCCGCCGCTGCGGAACGCCCCGGTCTCGTAGACCTCGCCCTCCCTGTCGGTCGCCATCTTCGACCAGCTCAAATGATGCCAGCCGTCCTCGCTCATCTCGATCGCGCCCTCCATGGTGAAGCGGTTGAGCTTCAGCCGGGTCGCCCAGGCATGCAGGATGGTCGCGTGGTAGGGGTCGGTCGCGTTCTCGAAGTAGAGCTTCCAGTTGGAATCGAGATGCTGGCTGTAATAGCCGAGCACCCTGAAGGGGCGTTGCGTCATGCGCCGGTAGTTGGGCATCAGCCGCTCGCCGATATAGGCCTCCAGCGGCGGGGTCTCGTCCGAGAACGTGCCGAACACGATGCCGCCGAGGGAGTCGACGCGCAGCCGGTCGAGCCCGTTCTCCGCCATGTCGAACGAAGCGGGCATGCCGCCCTTGCCGTTGATGCCCCTGGCGAAGGGCACGCTCTTCAGGCGACCGTCGAGGTCGTAGGCCCAGTTGTGGTAGATGCACATCAGCCGCTCGATCCGCCCGAAGGGCTCGAACAGCAGCATCGTCCCCTTGTGGGCGCAGCGGTTGACCAGCGCGTTGATCCCGCCGTCGGCGTTCCTGAGCACGATCACCGGCGTGTCGCCGACATCGATCAGCCGGTAGCAGCCGGGCTCCGGCAGCTCCGCCTCCAGCCCTAGATAGTGCCAGACCGGCCCGCGGAAGATGCGCCGCATCTCGGCCGCGTAGATCGCCGGGTCGGAGAACACCGCATAGGGCGCCCGCGCCACGCCCTCTTCCGGCCAGTCGATCAGGGTTCCGGTCTCGGCCATGTCAGCGGTCCTTCCCCCGTTCTGCGGGCTCATCCGTCTGCTTGCACCAGGCCAACCGTCAGCCGGGTACCGGTCGCTTCGGCATAGCGGCGCAGGGTGGCGAAGGACGGCGACACCCGGCCGCCCTCCAGCCGTGCGATGGCGGACTGGGTCGTGCCGAGGCGCCGGGCGAGCTCGGCTTGCGTCAACTTCGCCGCCGCCCGGGCGCGCACCAGCGCCTCGATCAGCGCGAACTCGTCATCCGCCCGCGCGTATCCCTGGTGGAACTCCGGATCCTCCATGAGGCGATCCTTCAGATCCTTGAGCCTTGTCATCGCGTCCATTCCATGACAGCAATATAGCGTATCCGCTATAATGACTCAAGCGACCGGGAGTTCCGTTCGCCGCCGGCTTCGTCCCGTGCTAGGGTCTGGCGTTCCGATTGAAAGGTTCGCGACCCCATGCCCGACGGACCCGACAGGTCGCAGGAGTTCTTCGCCGCTCTCGATGCGCGCCGCGCCGGTATCCTCGATGCCTGCACCAAGTGCGGCGAGTGCGTGCGCGTCTGTCCGATGCCGGGGCCGGCCGGGCTCGACGTGTCGGATGCCGAAGCCGTGGCCGCCGGTGTCATCGAGCTAATCCGAACCGGGGAGGGGCCGGACGCGGCGCGGCGCTGGGCGGAGATCTGCACCGGCAGCGGACACTGCATCCCGGCCTGCGAATACGCCGTCAACCCGCGCTTCATGCTGGCGCTCGCCCGCATCGCCGACTTGCGGAGCACCCGCCCGGCGGAGGATCTGAGGACCGGCGGCGGCAGGCAGTTCGGCGCCATGAGCCGGGGCGTGCAGACGCTGTCGCGCCTCCAGCTCCCGCCCGACCTGCTGGCGCGGCTGGGCCAGATCGGCGCGCTCGCGCCCGAGCCGGCGCGCCCGGAGACCATCTTCTACACCGGCTGCAACGTGCTGAAGACGCCGCATATCGCGCTGTTGTGCCTCGACGTGATGGACGCGCTCGGGGTCGAGTACGTGGTGCGCGGCGGGCCGAATTATTGCTGCGGCGTCTACCAGTTCCGCTCCGGCGATCTCGCCAAGTTCGCCGACCTGTCGGGCCGCACCATCGACCGCTTCGCCGAGAGCGGCGTGGACGAGGTGCTGTCCTGGTGCCCGAGCTGCCAGGTCCATCTCGGCGAGGCCGCGCTGGAGACCCGCGAGGCGGCGGGCGATTCGCCCTTCGACCTCACCCCCTTCGTGATCTGGCTGGAGAGCAGGCTCGACGATCTGCGCCCCTTGATGACCCGCCGCGTGGAGAAGCGCGTCGGGCTCCACGAGCATCCGGGCGTCGCCGGCATCGCGGAGGCCGCCGAGACCATCCTCCGCGCGATCCCGGGGCTCGAATTCGTCGACCTCGCGCAGCCCCGCGTCGGCTACATGTGCAACACGCTTTCGGTGCTGCCCGACTACAAGCGGGACGTGCATGCCGAACAGCTCGCGGCGGCGGAGGCTGCCGGGGTGGACGCGCTGGCCGGGATCTACCATGCCTGCCACCGCGAGCTCTGCACCCACGAGCGCGACTGGCCGTTCGAGGTGGTCAATTTCATGGAGCTGGTGGGCGAGAGCATGGGGCTCGCCCGACCCGATTTGTTCAAGCGGCTAAAAATCATGCAGGACGCCGACACCATCCTCGCCGACAGCGCCGAGATGATCGCCGAGTATGGGCTCGATGCCGGGCGTGTGCGCGAGGTGGTGGTGAGCGCGATGCTCGCCGAGCAGCCTTTGCCGCTCGGGCGTTAGGTTAGCTCCCCGAGCCCAGCGCCCGTTCGAGGTCGGTGTTCAGGAACTCCATCGAATCGTCGCTCAGCCCGCGCAGGCACTCGCGGAACGTGGCGACGATGCGGTTCGCGGTCTTGAACTTGCAGAGCTCGTAGTTGAACCGCGCGAAGCCGACGGCGGCGCCGGAGACCCCGCTCGCCTCCGCCTCGGCGATCATCGATGCCCACGCCGCATCCCGGCCGCCGGCGAGAAGCGCGTTGGACATCCGGGTCATCAGCCGCACCGCCGGCATGCGGTCGGGCTCGCGGTCGACGATGGCCGTCGCGAGCCGCCTTCCGTGGCCGGTCGCGGCGGCGATCTCGCCCGCCGTCTGCGGGCGAAAATCCTCGGCGGCGGAGACCGGGATCGCCGACACGTTGCCGCCGACCGCGATCGCGGCGCGTTCCAGCCCGTGGCGGTCGAGCAGGGCGCGCGGGACCGAGACGGTCACCGCGACATGGGTGCGCGAAGCGGCGATGGCGGTCGCGCGGCCGAGAACCAGCGAAACCTCCCTCCCGTCGGCGCCGCGCCCGACCAGCGAGAGCGACTGCCCGTCGGCCAGGCGGTAGGCGCGGCCGGGTTGCGGCACCCGGCGCCCAGGCTGGAGGCAGAGCGTCGGCAGCTCGGCGCGGCAGACATCGCCCGCGCAGGAGAGCGCCACCGGCCGGTCGGTCGAGAACAGCGCCAGCACCTGCGGCGCGGCGGCGGCGCCCGAGGCGGCGAAGCAGGCCGGGGCGGCCACGAGAACGCCGGCCAGGGTCCAGCGGAAAGCCCGATGGTTCATGGTCTTCTCCCCCTCCATCGCCGTCGGCCTCCGCCTTCGCGGGGACAGGCGCGGGCCGACCGTCCACGTTTCGTCCGATTTCGATCCCGCGTCAACACGGAAGACGCCCGACGCATGGGAAGAGTCGGGAAATGCATATCCGGCGCGGTCCGGTGCGTCCCTCCATACGGCGCTCCGCGCCTTTTCGGGATGACGGCGGGGGTTGGGCCGCCCTTCGCCCACCCTCATCGCGAGTAGCCCTCGAAGGGGACGTATCCGAAGGACGCGCCCCCACCACGTCATGGCCGGACTTGATCCGGCCATCCATGTAGCGCCACCAGCGGAGAGAGACGCCCGGATCGAGTCCGGGCATGACGGCCTGGGTCGGCCATGACGTGGTGGCGGCGGGCGTATCGAAGGACGGCCTCAGCCGCCCGACGCCTCCTGCTCGCGCAGGCGGAAGCGCTGCATCTTGCCGGTCTCGGTCTTCGGCAGGTCGCCGACGAACTCGATCTCGCGCGGGTATTTGTAGGGGGCGATCTCCGCCTTCACGAAATCCTGAAGGCGCCGCGCCGTCTCCACACCTGCGTCGGCTCCGTCGCGCAACACCACGAACGCCTTGACGATATTGGTGCGCGCCGCATCCGGCTTGCCGATCACCGCGCATTCCGCGACCGCAGGATGATCCAGGAGCGCCGCCTCGACCTCCGGTCCGGAAATGTTGTAGCCGGCTGAGATGATCATGTCGTCGGCCCGCGCGACATAGCGGAAATACCCGTCGGCGTCGGTCTCGTAGACGTCGCCCGGGTAGTTCCAGCCGTCGCGGACATAGACCTGCTGGCGCTCGATGTCGTCGAGATAGCGGCAGCCCGTGGGTCCCCGCACCGCGAGCAGCCCGGGCTCGCCGGCAGGCAGGGTGTTGCCCGCCTCGTCGACGACGCGCGCGCGGTAGCCCGGGATCGCGCGCCCGGTGAGGCCCGCGCGCATCTCCTCTCTCGGCGCGGAGACGAAGATGTGCAGCATCTCGGTCGAGCCCAGCCCGTCGACGATGGGGATCCCGGTCGCGTCGTGGAACGCCTCCCATGTCGCCTTGGGCAGGGTCTCGCCGGCGGAGACGCATTTGGCGAGACTCGACAGATCGTGCCCCCCGGCGATGTCGGCCATCGCGCGGAAGGCGGTGGGCGCGGTGTAGAGGCTGGTGATGCGGTAGCGCGCGACCGCCTCGATCATCTCTTCCGGCGCCATCGGGCCGGGGAAGAAGCGGGTCGAGGCGCCGAAGCGCATCGGAAACGCGGTGAGCCCGCCGAGCCCGAAGGTGAAGGCGAGCGGCGGCGTGCCGGCGAACACGTCGTCTGGCGCCGACATGTCGAAATAGCGCGGGAAGCAGTCGCACATCGCGATCACGTCGCGGTGGAAATGCATCGTCGCCTTGGGATTTCCCGTGGTGCCCGAGGTGAATGCGATCAGCGCGATATCGTCGGCGGCGGTGTCGCAGTTGCCGAATCCCGCTTGCTTCTGCTCGGCCGCACGGTCGAGCGAGGCGCGGTCCGGCCGGTCGCCGAGCGGCGTGAAGGTGAGCAAATGCCGGAGCAGCCCTCCGGTGCGGTCGCGCGCCGCCTCCATCTCCCCCATCAGCGAGAGCTCGCAGAGAGCGTGAGAGACCTGCGCCTTCTCGACGATGTGGACCAGCTCGCGCGCGCGCAACAGCTGCATCGTGGTCACGCAGATGCCGCCCGCCTTGAGCACCGCGAACCAGCAGGCGACCAGCATCGGCGTGTTGGCCGAGCGCAGCAGCACGCGGTTGCCGGGCACCAGGCCGCAATCCTCGACCAGCACCCGCGCGATCCGCTCCGCGAGGTCCTGGAGCGCGCCGTAGCTCCATGTCGTGTCGTCGAAATGGAGGACCGAGCGGTCGCGGTGGCCGGCGGCGGCGGTGCCGTCGAGCAGGATCGCGCCGCAATTCATGCGGGCGGGATAGGCGCGGAGCTCGGGCAGGCTGTCGTAGTCGAACACCGGCCACAGCTCCCCGGGCGGCAGGTTCTCCGCCGCGAACCGGTCGGGATGGGCGCTCGGACCGCCGCCCGGCTCAGCCATCGACCGCCTCCATTCCGTCCCGTCCGAGGTTCATGTTGGCAGAATAGCAAAAACCGTGTTCCGATGACTCTTCGCACAGCGGCGCGGCCGGAGGGTGGGACATGACCGAAGCGCAGGCCGACTACCTCGCCATCGACGCGGACGGGCACGTCCACGAAGAGGACGCGATGTTCGCCGAATATCTGGAGCCCGCCTTTCGCGAGCGCACCGAGGGCTGGGCGCTCAACGCCGATCGGAACCGGAGATTCGTCGTCGACGGCGAGGAGCACCCGCCCTTCCCGAAGGAAATCTCGGTCCGCAAGCCGATGCCGCCGGAGAGCCGGATCAAGGTGCTCGACAAGGAGCGCATTCGCCTCGCGGTGCTCTACCCCTCCGCCGCGCTGGTCGCGGGCTACCTGGAGCCCGGCTTCAGCCACGCCGCGATCCGCGCCTACAACGCCTGGATGGCGGGTTGGTGCGGCGCCTTTCCCGAGCGCCTCAAATTCGCCGCCCCGGTGGCGCTGCACGACATCGACGAGGCGGTCGGCGAGGCGCGGCGCGCGGTCGCCGATCTCGGCGCGGTGGCGGTCACCGTCCGGCCCAACCCGGTCGGCGGAAGGCGGCTCGACCATCCGAGCCGGGAGCCGCTCTGGGAAGCGGTCGCGCAGCTCGGCGTCCCTCTCGTCGTGCACGAATCGACCGGCGATCCGGCGACCGCCGGCGGCGACCGCTATGGCGGGATGATGCGCCCGGAGAGCTATGTCTTCCACCATGTCGTCTCGCATCCCTTCGAGCAGATGATGGCGGCAATGGCGTTGATCTGCGGCGGCGTGCTGGAACGCCACCCGTCGCTCAAAGTCGGTTTCTTCGAGGCCGGCTGCTCCTGGGCGCCGTACTGGCTGGCGCGGCTCGACGACCATTTCGAGCACCCGAGGCTCGGTCACTACATGCGCGGCCTCACGATGCGCCCGAGCGCGTATTTCGCGCGCCAGTGCGTCGTGACCTGCGATCCGGGCGATCCGACCGTCCCGCTCGCGGTCGACGGGCTCGGCGCCGACAAGATCCTGTTCGCCACCGACTATCCGCATTTCGACTCGGGCGCCGGCCCGGTGCGGGAGTTCCTCGAGGCGGCCAGGCCCGGCGAGGACGACGCGCGACGAATCCTCCGGGACAACGCGCTCGACTTCTACGGGCTCGCCGGATGATCGTCGAGCGCCGGGAGAGCTGGGAGGCGACGCGGGCGGCGTTCCGCTGGCGGCTGCCGGCACGCTACAACATCGCCGAACATGTCTGCGAACGCCATGTCGCAAGCCGGCGCCCGGCGCTAATATGCCCCGGCGAGGCGGGCGGCAACCCCCGCGAGTGGTCGTTCCGCGCGCTCTCCCGTCTCTCCAACCGCCTCGCCAACGCGCTGGCCGCGAACGGCGTCGGGCGCGGCGACCGGGTCGCCGTGATGGCGGGGCAGAGCGTCGAGACCGGGCTCGCGCATCTCGCGATCTACAAGCTGGGCGCGATCGCGCTGCCGCTGTTCGCGCTGTTCGGCGCGGAGGCGATCGAGCACCGGCTCCGCGATTCCGGCGCGAAGGCGCTGATCGCCAATGCCGAAGGACGCGCAAAGACCGCCGGGCTGGAACTGCCTCAGCTCTCGCTCACGGTCGCGGAGAATTTCTGGGATTTCCTCAAACGCGGCGGAGACCGGTTCGAGATCGCCGATACCGGGCCGGACGATCCGGCGCTGCTGATGTACACCTCGGGCACCACGGGACCGCCCAAGGGTGCGCTGCACGGCCACCGGGTGCTGCCCGGCCATCTGCCCGGCGTCGCCCTGCCGCACGAGTTCTTCCCGCAGAAGGGCGATTTGTTCTGGACGCCGGCGGACTGGGCCTGGGCGGGCGGGCTGCTCGATGTGCTACTGCCGTCCTGGGCCGCGGGCGTGCCGGTGCTGGCGAGTCCCGCCGGAAAATTCGACCCCGAGGAGGCGTTCGCCATGCTCGCGCGGCACGGCGTGCGCAACGCCTTCCTGCCGCCGACCGCGCTCAAGCTGATGCGCCAGGCGCCGCAAGCCGCCCGGCGCCAGCCCGGCATCGCGATGCGCTCGATCGGCAGCGGCGGCGAGAGCCTGGGCGGGGAGCTGATCGACTGGGGGCGGGAAGCGTTCGGGCTCACGATCAACGAGTTCTACGGCCAGACCGAGTGCAACCTGGTGCTCGGCAATTGCGCCGCTCTGGAGCCGGTGAGGCCGGGCTGGCTGGGCCGCGCGATCCCCGGCCACGAGGTCGCGGTGCTGGACGCCGGGGGGCGCGAGATGCCGCCCGGCGAGACCGGCGAGATCGCGATCCGGCGGCCCGACCCGGTGATGTTCCTGGGCTACTGGCGGAACGAGGAAGCGACCGCGGCGAAGTTTCGCGGCGACTGGCTGCTCACCGGCGATCTGGGCGTGTGCGACGAGGACGGCAGGTTCCGCTTCGTCGGGCGCGAGGACGACGTCATCTCGTCTTCCGGCTACCGCATCGGCCCGGGCGAGATCGAGCAATGCCTGGGGGGCCACGAGGCGGTCGCGATGGCCGCCGCCGTCGGGGTGCCGGATTCGCTGCGGGGCGAGATCGTCAAGGCCTTCGTGGTGCTGCGCCCGGGCGAGCCGGCGACCCCGGCGCTGGAGGCGGCGCTCCGCGCCCATGTCCGCGAGCGGCTGTCGGCGCACGAATACCCCCGCGCGGTCGAGTTCGTGGCCAAGCTTCCGATGACCGCGACCGGCAAGATCCGCCGCGGCGACTTGCGCCTGAGGGAGCGCGGGAAGGGCTAGGCCAGCCGTTCCGATCGGGTGGGCATTGTCGGGCCGGGTAATGGGCGCTGCCTGGGTTTCCACGGGACTGCTGCCGGTTTGCGAGCGGAAGGACGAACGGCAACGGCCCCTCGCCGCATAGGCTTCGGCCTCCGCCGGAAGATCACCCCGCTCAAGGGCAAGCCGGAGGCTCTCCGCCGGCGAGATCGTGCTGCGCGAGTTGCGGCCATTGGGGAACGACTGCTCCGGATTGCCGGGAGGACGGCTTCGTCTTCGATCCGCTCTCGGTTCCTGCGAACGGCTCATCCGGATCCGCGTTTCCGGGCGGGTCCCGGAAGTCTCACGAGCCATCGCCTCCGGGCAGCATGACAGTCGCCCTCAATCCGCCTTCGTCGCGGTTCTCCAGCGAGATGTTCCCACCGTGACCGCGGACGATGGTCCGCGCGATGGCGAGGCCGAGCCCCGCGCCGCCTTTGTCGAGGCTCCGTGACTCGTCGAGCCGGACGAAGGGTTCGAACACCCGCTCCCGGTCCGCCTCGGGGATGCCGGGTCCTTGGTCCTCGATGACGACGCAGAGACCCGCGTCGTCTTGCGCAATCCGAACCGTCGCGCGGGAGCCGTGGATGCTCGCGTTCTCCAGCAGGTTGCGGAAGGCGCGGCGCATTGCGATCGGCCGGCAGGCGAGTAGAACCCGGCCGGTGTCGCGCACCGTGAGTTCATGGCCGAGATCGGCGAGGTCGACGGCCACGCTGTCGATCAACGCGTGGAGATCGACCGTTCGCGTCTCCTCGCGCTCCATGTTCTCTCGAATGAACCCAAGCGCGTTCTCCGTCATTCGCTGCATCTCGTCCAGCGTGCCGAGCATCTTCGTCCTCGAGTCCCCGTCTTCGACGAGCTCGGCCCGAAGCCGAAGGCTGGTGATCGGAGTTCGCAGATCGTGCGATATCGCCGCCAACATGGCCATGCGGTCCTGCATGTAGCGGTCGAGCCGGTCGCGCATGCGGTTGAAGGCGCGCACGGTGCCGCGGATCTCGGTGGGGCCGGTCTCCGGCAGCGCGTCCATCTCCTCGCCCCGGCCGAGACGGCCGGCGGCGGCGGCAAGGTTCCGCATCGGTTTCTGGATCCGCCGCCCCAACAAGACCGCCACGGCGGTCACGGCCAGCGCCGACAGCAGAAGCGAAAGCAGGAACGTCCAGCCCCAGGCGGGAACAGCCGGCGGCGGTCCCACGGCAACGTTGAGCCACTGCTCGTCCGGCAGCTTCGCGGACGCCGCGAACCAGTGCGAGCCCTCGTGACCTTCGCCGTGATCGTGGTCGTCCTCGTGATCGAGATCGAACAGGAGCGCGAATGCCATGGGCGCCACCTTGACCCTCTCCTCCGCGACACCGAGCGCGACGGAAAGATCACGGGCGATGGAGACGGCCCGCTCTCCTGATCCCGCGGCGTCGACCAGGGGTGCCGGGGCCAGTGTGAGCCGTGCCTCGTCGTTGCTCGCCGCAGCGAGGATGGCCTCGTGCAGATCGGGCGGCGCCTCCCGGAGCAACCGTGCCACAGTGCCGGCCCGCGCAATGACATTTTCCCGGTGGGCGTGTTGCACCGATTCGCTGCGCTCGGCGGCAAAGAGAGCGATGGCGATGCCCTGCGCTACGACGACGGCGAGCAGCAGGAGGAGTGCGAACTGGCCCGCGAGGCTCGATGGCGCAAGTCTCATTCGCGTTCCACCTTGCCCGCGAACCGGTAGCCGCTGCCCCGGACGGTGGCGATGAGCTTCGGGTTCGACGGGTCCCGCTCCAGCTTTCGGCGCAGCCGGCTGACCTGGTTGTCGACGGCACGGTCGAACGGCGCCGCGCGCCGGCCCTGTGTCAGATCGAGGATCTGATCCCGGGTGAGCACCATCCCGGGACGCTCCAGCAACGCAGTGAGCAACAGGAACTC
Source organism: Defluviicoccus sp. (assembly GCA_028821395.1). GTDB lineage: Bacteria > Pseudomonadota > Alphaproteobacteria > MPNO01 > MPNO01 > MPNO01. The sequence goes on along the minus strand of JAPPGP010000060.1, from coordinate 26,397 downwards.
GCCCGTCGACAGCGGCGTCACCACGCCATCCTCGTCCACCAGCTCGCGCCGGCCCGTATACAGCGACCAGCGATCGAAGCGGTAGGTCCCGCTCGACGCCGGTTCACGGCCCGGAGGCAGGCTTTGCGTCCGCCGAATCACCGCCTTGATGCGTGCCAGCAGCTCGCGGGGGTTGAACGGCTTGGTGACGTAGTCGTCGGCGCCGACCTCGAGGCCCACGATCCTGTCCGTGTCCTCGGCCATAGCCGTCAGCAGAATGACCGGGATTCCGGTCGTTTCCCGCAGGTGCCGGCAGAGCGCGAGACCGTCCTCACCCGGCATCATGATGTCGAGGACCACCAGGTCGACCGCCGCGGCCTTTAGCGTCCGCCGCGCGCCGGCGCTGCCGTCGGCGACGGTGACGCGCACGCCGTGTTTCTCGAGATACCGCGCCAGCGGCTCGCGGATATCCCGGTGGTCGTCGACCACGAGAACGTGCGGAGAGCCCTCCATGCGCTACAGCTTATGCCGCGCCCGGCCCGAAGGCGGAACAGAAATGTAACGAGATGTGTCACGCCGCCCTCCGGCGAAGCATCGCGACAAACCGGGGCCCTGAACGGCAAGGTCTTGCGACATTCGTCTTCTATCAACCCCTCGACGACGACGGTCAGGACGAGTTCGCGCTTCCGACCGCGATAGATGCCGCCGCGTCGGCAACCCGCTCCGCGAGCCCCGCTTCGGCGCGACGCGGCGGTGAACACCCGGCTGAAGGAGGACCTTCATGGCTCTATACATCCTGCAGAACCCCGCGCGGCTCGCCGTCATTGCGCTGCTGGCGATCGGCCTTGCCGCCTGTTCGGCGACCTCCGAATCCGGCCGCGAGGGCGGCGGCGGCGAAGGTCTCGGCGAGCACGCCGGCTCGGGCGAGCACGGCCAAGGCGGGGAGTCCGGCGAAGGAGGAGAGAGTGGCGAGGGTGGAGAGGAGTCCGCGACGCAGTACACCCGAACCCAGACCTATGACGAAACGCGCGCCGGCGCCCGTCTCGTCTTGCGTTACGACGCCGCCACCCAGACCTTTACGGGCACCGTTACCAACACCACCAACGCCACGCTGAGCCGGGTGCGGGTCGAGGTCCACCTCTCGAACGGCGTGGAGCTCGGGCCGACGACGCCTATGGACCTCGCACCCGGCCAGACCATCGATGTTTCACTCCCGGCGACCGGCCAGAACTTCGCCACCTGGGGCGCGCACCCGGAAGTGGGAAGCGGCGGCGAGAGTACGGCCGAAGGCGGCGAGCGGCACGCCGGCAACTCCGACAGCATGGCGGCGTTCACGCCCGGGTTCGGAGACTGGGCCGTCGTCGATGGCGTCCCCCTCGGCATCGAGAGCAAGGGCCATGGACTGAAGGCGTGGTACACCTCGCAGGGCGGCGTCTGGACGCCGCACCTTTCGCCGCCCGGGCCTCAACACCAGCCAACCGGGAACGCCACCTGGACGGGCGAATGGGCCGGCTATTACGGGTCCGATCAGGCTATCGGCACGGGCGCGGCGAACGTGACCGTGACGCTGGGCGCCACCACCGAAGCGGACCTCACCCTTGAGGACGTTCCCACCCTCGGCACCCTGCAATGGAATGACATGCAGGTCACCGACGGACGGTTCACGGGCAGCACCGCGGCCAACGCCAAAAATTACGAGGCCGTGGGCCAGTTCGGCGGCGCCAATCAGGCCGGCGTCGTCGGCCACGCCTCGGGAACGGATTTCCGGTCGGTGTTCTATGGAAACAAGGACTGAACCGGCGCGGCGCCCCTGGCCTTCCCCCTCCCACCGCGCCTCGGGGGCGGCCCGCCGTCATCTACCCGCGGCCGGCCGTCCCCATTCCCCTTGCAGCGCCGTCCGAGCCGGGTTTCGGGAGACGTGGAGACGCCATCCGTTAGCACATTGAAATCGCGTCAATAATCGGGATCATACGCTCGCACGGCCAATTTACGGTTCATAGGAGACGCCATGCATAGGTTCAGCACGAAGCGCTCCTTCGCGAACTTCGGCAACCCGTTCCGAAGTCTGGCCTCCGCGACAACGATTCTCTGGCTCACCCTGTCTTGCGCCCAGGCGGCGCCTCCCGGACCTGCCTGCCTCAACGAAGAGAGAATTCTGAATTTCGGCTTCTACGCTCATTTCAAGCCGGTGAGCTACAGCGCCGTCCAGGATCCCGATTCTCCCGACTTCGACAGCCATCGCGGATACGAAGCCGATCTGTTGAGCGCGCTCGAAGCCATCGACGGCGCGAGGCTTTCGTTTTCCCGGAAGGGAGTCGCGGTATGGGACGGCATCTGGCTGCTCCCGGCCGGGCCTCGCTACGACATCGTCGGCGGCGGTATCACGATCCTGGAAACGCGTACCCGAGACGCGTCGGGAAAGACGGCGGTCGTCTTCACCTCGGGCCATATCGAGTTCCGCCATTCCCTCCTGGTGCGCTCGACGGACGCCCGGCGCCTCGTCCGCTATCGGGATCTGGCCGGCGCGGATCGGGTCGGGGTCGTGCCCGGAACCACCGGGGAGGCGCGCCTCCTGGAGCTGACGGGCATTGCGGACCCGGAAGGCGTGCTGGCCGCCGGCACGAAGGTGGAAACCCCCAAGGGCGCGATCGTCGCTGACGGCGGGACAGGTTATGTCATCAGCGCCGCCGCGGCTTCGAAAAATCTTTCTGGGCGGCTGCGATTGCGGCCGGCTTCGGCGGACATGCCCCGGGTGGTCTATCGCCCGGCGGAGCCGACATTGATCGAGGCGCTTGCCGCCGGCCAGATCGACGCGATCGCGAAAGACGAGATCGGCAATCGGCTGGATGCGCGCGCGAGCGGCGGGGCCTTCGCGGTCACGGCGGTGGATGGACGGGCCCAGGCCGGAGGGTTCGCGCTGGCGGCGCGGGACACGGCGCTCGCGGCCTGCCTCGACCGACACATCGCGCGGCTGACCGATAACGGCCGCATCGGCTATCGGGAGTGGCTCGACGACCGCTCGGTGTTCATGCGACGCGCCCGCCAAGCGTCCGCCGGGAAATCGTAGCCACGACGGCGGCGGTGTCGTTCCTCGACCGGCACGCGGTCAATGGGGTGCTCTCCCGCGAGAAGATCGAGCGGCGCTGGCAGTCCATGTCGGAACGGACGGGGGATGGTTTCGGTTGCCGAGTAGCCCGGACAAGGCGATGAATGGTCTGGCGGATTCCTTCGCCCTCTACTTCGAGCGGCGGATGGCCCGCATTCTCCTTCTCGGAATCGTCAGTGGATTCCCGTGGGTGCTCATCGGGAGCAGCCTCACCCTCTGGCTGAAGGAAGACGGGCTCAGCCGCGGCACGATCGGCTGGGCCGGGCTGATCTTCGGGGTCTACGCGTTCAACTTTCTCTGGGCCCCGCTGATCGATCGCGTGGGCCTGCCCTGGCTCTCGCGGCGGCTCGGACAGCGCCGCGCCTGGATCCTGGTGCTTCAGGCGGCGATCCTGGTCGGTCTCGTGCTGTGGAGCACGCTGGTTCCTTCCGAGAGCCTCGGATCGGTCATCGCGATCGGCCTCGCCATTGCGGTGGCGTCCGCGACCCAGGACATCGCAATCGACGCGCTCCGCATCGAGCAGATGGAAAGGACCGAAAGCGAGGCGATGGCAGCCGGCGCGGCCGTTGCGGTGGTCGGCTGGTGGAGCGGCTTCAAGCTCGGCGGCATCGTCGCGCTGGAGACCGCCGAGGCCTTCCAGACCGCGGGGGTGGAGAGCTACTGGCAGGCGACGTTCCTCGTCCTCGGGATCGTGGTGGTCGTCTGCAATGTCGGCCTGCTGTTCGTCCGCGAGGCCCGGGCGACGGATCGAATGGCCGCCCAGGCCGAGGACGAGGAGCGCATCGCCGCCCGGCTGCACGTGTCCGGACCGTTCGGCCGCGCCGCCGCCTGGCTCGGCGGCACCGTCGTCGGCCCCGTCATGCGCTTCTTCGAGAAGAACGGGTTCGCGATCGCCGCGTCGGTTCTGGGCTTCGTCTTCCTGTTCAAGATCGGCGAAGCCTTCATGGGGCGCATGTCGCTCGTCTTTTACACCGAGATCGGCTTCACCAAGTCCGACATCGCGCTGTATTCGAAGGGTCTCGGCTGGATCGTCACCGTGGGATTCACGCTGCTGGGCAGCCTGGTCGCGATCCGCATCGGTCTCGTTCGGGCCATGTTCGCATCCGGGATCGCCATGGCGCTGACCAATCTCATGTTCGCGCTGCTGGCCTGGTCCGGGAAGTCGGAGGCGCTGTTCGCGGCGGCGATCGTGATGGACGACCTCACCAGCGCCTTCGCGACGGTCACCTTCGTCGCCTTCATCTCGATGCTGGTGGACCGGACCTATACCGCCACCCAGTACGCCCTGCTGGCCTCGCTCGGCACCGCGGGCCGGACGCTTCTCGCCGCCGCCTCGGGCGAGCTGGTGGATTGGCTGGAGGGAGACTGGGGCGCCTTCTTCGTCATCACGACGCTGATGGTGATCCCCTCGCTGGTGTGCCTCTGGGCGATCCGGGGGAAGCTGCGCGACCTGCTGGCCGGCGCGCGGGTGCGGCTGACGGGACGGGGCGCGGAGGACGCGCCAGGCTAGCGTGCCGGCCCGAAACTCCCATCGGGTGGGCTCGCATGCGCCTACCCATCCCTACCCCACCGGGAGCTGGGTTCCGGTCTCGAACTCGATGGACGCCTGGTCGTCGCCGGCGATCGCGCGCTCGAAGGCGGCGAGGCGCTTGTAGATCGACATCAGCTCGACGATCGTGGTCCACGAGTTGACCAGGAACTGGAACGAGTTCTCCACCCGCCCGAAGGCGCGGATGATCTGCTGCATCACGCCAAGCGTGAACGCCGCCGAGACGATGGTCGGGCCGAGCGCGATATAGGGCAGGATGACGCCGGCCTGGAGATAGCCGTAGCGTACGACGTTGAAATAGAGGTAGTTGAGGTAGAGCCGGAAGTAGTTGCGCCGCACGTTGGCGAACAGCTCGCCCAGCGTCGGCGGCTGCGCCCGGTCCTCGCGGTCCTCGCCGATGACGAGCTCCTTGCGGAAGGCGGCCTCGACCCGCTGGTTGCGGAACTCGAGCCCGGGCAGGCGGTAGCCGGCGAGCGCCAGGATGCCGGTGCCGAACACCGACCATAGTATGGCGACCCAGACCAGCGCGTAGGCGAGCTCGCCGACGACCGGGATCTCCTTGATGTGGACCGAGAGCCCCCAGAGGATCGGCAGGAAGGCGATCAGCGTCATCACCGCGTCGATGAACCTGACGCCGAGCGATTCCATGATGCCGGCAAACCGCATGGTGTCTTCCTGGACGCGCTGCGAGGCGCCCTCGATGTGCCGCACGTTCTGCCACAGCTCGACATAGCGGTCGTTCATCGCGGTGCGCCAGCGGAACACGAAATGGCTGGTGAAGAAGGCGTTGAGCACGGCGGTGACGATGAACACCATGGCGATGATCAGGAAGGTCGCGAGCTGCGCGTAGTAGTCCTCGATGGTCACCGCGCCGGGCTTGGCGAGCGCCTTCTGGATGGTGTCGTAGAACCGCCCGAACCACTCGTTGATCATCACGTCGAGCTGCACCTGGAACCAGGTGACGAAGACGATCAGCGCCGAGCCCGCGACCGACCAGAGCGACCATCTGTGCGGCCGGTACCACATCCAGAACGCCGCGAAGGCGGCGTAGGCGATGAACACGTAGAGATAGACCCAGACGGTTCTCTCCTCGAGGCCGAACAGCCCCGAGAGTCCGGTCGGGTCGCCCCAGTCGGCGGCCACCAAATGCCAGAACAGCAGCGCTGTCAGCGCCCACCCCCCGGCCGAGTAGACGAGGGCGCGAGGGCTGGGGAAGAAGCATCCGAACATGCGGAGTCCCTTTCGCTAGGGCGACGGGTGCACGGGCGTCGTATCGCCGACGACAAGTGCGGAATTCGCGATACGCGGATGCGCGGAACCGGGGGCGGCGCCTAGAGCAGGTTGGGCAGCCAGGTCACCACGCCGGGGAAGGCGGCGAAGATCAGCATTCCGATCAGGAAGATGAACACGAACGGCCATGACGCGTTGTAGATATCCGTCATCGGCACCGATGGCTGAACCCCCTTGAAGGCGAACATCGTGTAGCCGAAGGGCGGGGTGATCCCGCCCAGCGTGATGTTGATCAGGAAGAGCAGCCAGAACCATATCGGGTCGAAGCCGAGCGGTTGCAATAGCGGCATGTAGATCGGGATGACCACCAGCATCAGCGCGACCTGGTCGATGAACAGGCAGAGCAGGAATGGCACCGCCATCAGGATGAACAGCAGGACCCAGCGATTGACCTCGACGTCGCTGATGAAGCCGACCAGCGCGGTGGTCGACCCCGAGAAGGCCAGCAGCTGCCCGAACATCTTCGAGCTCATCATGATGGCGAGGATCATGGCGGTGATCCGCGCCGTCGAATCGCAGGCGTCCCGGATCAGCCGGTAATTCAGCCTTCCGTAGATCCGGGCGACGATGAGCGTTCCCAGCACCCCGGTGCCGGCCGATTCCTCGGGCGTCGCGATCCCCGCCATGATGGTCCCGAGCACGCCCAGGATGATTATCGTGAAGGGGATCATCTTCAGCACCGCGACGCCCCGGTCGCCCCAGGTGACGTCGCCGATGTCGTCGGCCACCGCCGGCGCCCGTCCGGGGTCGAGCTTCACCCGGAGCATGATATAGGCGAGGAACAGCCCGGCCAGGATCAGCCCCGGGATGATCCCCGCGATCAGCAGCCTGGCGATCGAGACCTGGGCCAGGCTGCCGATGATGATCACCAGGATGCTGGGCGGGATGATCGGCGCGAGGCTGGCGCCGGCGAGGATGGTGCCGGTCGAGATCCCACGGTCGTAGCCGCGCGCGATCAGCCCCGGGAACAGCGACCGGCCGAGCATCGCCACCACCCCCATCGCCGCGCCCGACAGCGCGCCGAACATGGTCGAGAGCGCGATCGACAGGTAGTAGAGCCGGAGCCGGGAGCGTCCCACCAGCTTGTCGAGCGAATCGTAGAGCACGTCCATCGCGCCCGAGCGGAACAGGAACTCGCCCATCAGGATAAAGAGCGGCACCGCGATCAGCGTCGGGAAGGTGGTCGTGTCGTACAGGCTGTTGGCGAACATGCCGAACCCCGCCGGGCCGAAATAGACCAGCGTGCCGGCTACGTTGATGATCATGAAGGCGATGAAGATCGGCGCGCCCGAGAGGAACAGCCCGAGCAGCAGGGTCAGGCCGATGATCAGGACGGCATACCACTCCATCGCCGGCTCAGATCCCGGCCTGGGGTATGCGGTTCAGCGTGCGCACGAAATAGAGCGAGGCGTTGGCGAGGCCGTAGGGGATGAACGACGTGACCCACCATTTCGGGATCGCCGTGGTGGTGTTGGTCAGGATATCGTTGGCGATCTGCCGCGCCGCCTCCTCGAACGCCATATAGGCGGCGATCGCGCAGACGATGGCGCCGGCAATCGCGGTGATGCGGGCGACCCAGAGCGCGACCTCGGGCGAGGAGTACTGGAAGATGATGGTCACCGCGACATGCCCGCCGTCCTTCACCAGTTGCGGGATGCACAGGAAGGTGGCGACCGAGAGCATGAAGCTCGACGTGTCGTTGCCCCAGTCGGTCGGCGCGTTGAAGAAGTAGCGCGACGCGACCTCGTAGACATAGAGCACGCCGATCAGCGCCACCAGGATCACCCCGACGACGAACAGCGCGTAGGTGATCCGGTCGTGGATGCGGAGGACGGCGCTCATGCCTGCTCACAAACTGCGAGGCGGCGACGGGGGGGCCCCCCCCCCCCCCCCGCCCCCCCCGGGGGGTTGTTGGGGGGGGGGCCCCCAATAAACCCCCCCCCCCCCAGACCAACAAAAAAAACCCCCCCCCCCGGTGTAATTAAAA
>JAPPGP010000060.1:0-18476 GCA_028821395.1 Defluviicoccus sp. | reverse complement strand
TTTTGGTCCGGGGGGGGTGGGGGGGGGGGCGGGCCTTTTTGCGCCAAACAACCCGGCGGGGGGGCGCGGCGCCGCGTCCACCCGGGGGGCCCCCGCAACGGTCTTGTCTGGCTAGTCGGCGACCATGTTCGCCGCGCGCGCCATGTCCACGAACTTCTGCCCGTCCGCCTTGGAGTACTTCACGACGAGATCGAGAACCCCCTCGTTGAACCACTTGCGGACATGCGGGCGGAACTTCTCGGGATAGTCGTGATAGGTGACGCCCAGCTTCTTGAGCTCCTTCTCTTCCTTGGCGATGAAGTCGTCGAAGAACTCGATCGACCAGTATTCGACCTTCTTGCCTTCCTCGACCAGGATGGTCTGGAGCTTCTTCGGCAGCTTGTTGAAGGCCTTCACGTTGATCACCGTGAAGCTGCGCGACACGCCGAGAGTCGGCCGCATGACGTATTTCGCGCCGGCCTCGTAGAACTTCGTCGCCAGCAGCCCGTAGACGGGCCAGCAATAGCCGTCCACCACGCCCTTCTCGAGCGCGGTGAAGATCTGGCCGAAGGTGAGCACCACCGGCGAGCCGCCTAGCTTCTTGATCAGCGGGTGGTAGGTCGAGGTGCCGCGGATCTTGCGCCCCTTGATCCCGGTCTCGGGATCGGGAAGCGACTTGAGCACCATGTGGTAGCCATCGTGTCCCGTCGGCGTCAGGGCCAGCAGCTTGAGCCCGTGCCGCTTCTCGTAGTTCTTGCTGATGTATTCGAACAGACCCGACTCGCGCAGCTTCGCGGGATCGAGCTTGAGCGCGTCGACGCCGATCAGCAGCCCGTTGCTGCCGCCGTGATAGGCGCCATGGCTGAACAGGAGGTCGAACACGCCGGCCGAGACCGGGTTGAGCTGCTCCAGCGGCGGCACCACCTCGGGCCCCACCTGGGAGAGCTTGAGCTCGCCGCCGGCGGCCTTTTCCACCTGCTCGTGATACCGCTCGATGTTCCGCACGGCTTCGATGACCGGCGGCCAGCTCCTCAGGATCTTGAGGCTCGATCCGGCGACCGCTTCGGACGCGGCGGTGCCGATGACGGCGACAGCTCCGATGACGACGGCGAACGAAGTCAGTACGCGTCTGGCAGACATGGGCGTTTCTCCCTTCCTGGCTCCCGGGACGACAGGACTGCGATGGTACGGTTGCAGTATCCGAGAAAGCAACCGGACGAAGACGCAAATGGGCAATCGGGCGGGACGGGAGGCCGACCGTGCCGCCCACCGGAATGGCGGGTCCCGGTTTGCTATGATGGATGCCGATGACAGGGAAACGGGGTGCGCGTCATCCCCGCCGGAGACAGCCCCATGCGCGTTCTCGTCCTGCAGCACATCGCCTGCGAGCACCTCGGCATCTTCCGCGACTTCATGGCGGAAGACGGCATCGAGTGGCGCGCGGTGGAGCTCGACGAGGGCGAACCGATCCCCGAGCTCGACGGCTACGACGTGCTGGTCAGCATGGGCGGCCCGATGGATGTGTGGCAGAAGGACGAGCATCCCTGGATCGAATCCGAGCTCGCCGCGATCCGCGAATGGGTGGAGCAATCGCGGCGCCCCTTCCTCGGCTTCTGCCTCGGCCACCAGCTGCTCGCGGAAGCGCTGGGCGGCGAAGTGGGACCGGCCGCGCAGCCGGAGATCGGGGTGATGCCGGTGCGGCTCACCGATGCCGGATGCGCGAGCCCCTTCCTCAAAGGCATCCCCGACAAGTTCCGCTGCCTGCAATGGCACAGCGCGGAGGTCATCCGGCCGCCGCCCGGCGCCGAAGTGCTGATCTCTTCCCCCGCTTGCGCGGTCAACGCGATGTCCTGGGCGGGCTGCGCCTTCTCGATACAGTTCCATGTCGAGCTCACGCCCAGCACGGTCTCCGAATGGGGCGAGATCCCGGAATACGCCGGGGCGCTCGAAGCCGCGCTCGGCACAGGCGCGCTGGCCCGGCTCGACGCCGCGGCCGCCGCCGATATGCCGAGCTTCGCAGCGCTCTCGCGCATCCTCTACCGCAACTTCATGGACGCGGTGCGCTCGAACCGGACGAGCTCGTAGTCAGAGCGACGGGAGGTCCGATGGAAATCCAGGACAGCGCGCCGATCTTCCTCGCCCTCGTCGTCCGCGATCTGGAGCGGTCGATCGGCTTCTATCGGGACGTGCTGGGGATGGAGGAGATCAAGCGCGTCGACGTCTCCGACGCCAAGGCGGCGAAAGGCGGGTTCGCGAAACGGGGGTTCCGTTTCCGCACCTTCCGGATGGGGCCGCTCGCCCTCAAGCTGGTCGCGGTCGAGGGCGAGCCGGCCACCACGAGGGGGCTGGTCGACGACTTCACGGGGGTCCGATACATCGCCTTCGCCGTCGACGACATCGATGCGGTGGCGCGCCAGCTCGCGGATCGGGGCGTCGAGTTCGCCTCGGAGATCCTGCCGCCGGAGCCCGACCAGGGCGTTGCCCGGCTGGTGTTCTTCAAGGACCCGGACGGGAATTTGCTCGAGCTCTACGGCGACTAGAACCTGTCCATTTCGGGTAGAACCGCTTGCGGCATTGTCCCCTACCGTCATGCCCGGACTTGCTCGGGGCACCCATGGCGACCGCCATAGATACGCACCAAGAGAAAACCCGCTTATGGGCGCTTGTATTCCTGTATACTACCTGGACGCGAGCCGCCGGACCCGGCGCCCCTCGGCCGGAGAGTCCGCCTGACATGACGATGCGGCGTCTCGGAATGAGGTGATACGATGAGCCCGGAGATCATTGCCATCCTCGGCGTCGGCGTCGCGCTGGCAGGCTTCCTCTGGCGCATCGTCACGCAGCTCGGCGACCTGCGCGAACGGGTTGCTCGGATCGAGGGGCTCCTGGAAGGCTCGCTCCTCCACACCGCCCGGCGCAACGACCTGTCGCCCGCCGAGTAGGAGACATCCCCGGGAGAGACCCCGCTTGGCGACCGGGTGCGCGGATTGCCGGGGTGTCCGGCGAGCGGACGACTCCCGCCTTCAATTCCCGGCGAGCGTCTGGCCGGCGACGATCAGCTTCTGGATCTCGCTGGTGCCCTCGTAGATGCGGAGCGCCCGGATCTCTCGGTAGAGGCGTTCGACCGCGTTGCCGACGATCACCCCCTGGCCGCCGAACACCTGGACCGCCTGGTCGACCACCTCCTGCGCCGCCTCGGTCGCATACAGTTTCGCGATCGCCGCCTCGCGGGTCACCCGGCCCCGGAAGCGGTCCTTGGTCCAGGCCGAGCGGTAGGTGAGCAGCGCGGCCGCGTCGATCTTCACCGCCATGTCGGCGATCTTCTCCTGGATCAGCTGGGTGTCCGCGATCGGCTTGCCGAAGGCGATCCGGCCGCGGCTCCGCGCCAGGGTCTCGTCGAGCGCTCGGCGGGCGAAGCCGAGCGCGGCGGCGGCGACGGTGGAGCGGAACACGTCGAGCGAGGCCATCGCCACCTTGAAGCCGTCCCCGGGCGAGGCCAGCATCTGCGTCGCGGGCACCCGGCAGGCGGAGAAGCGGACGCTGCCCAGCGGGTGCGGCGCGATGACCGGGAAGCGTTCCGGCACGTCGAGCCCTGGCGCGTCGGCATCGACCACGAAGGCGGACAGCCCCTTCGCGCCCTCGCCCTCGCCGGTGCGCGCGAAGACGACGTATTGCGCGGCGATCCCGGCGTTGGAGATCAGGGTTTTCTCGCCGTCGAGCACGTAATCCGCGCCGTCGGCCCGGGCCGTCGTGGTCATCGCCGCCACGTCCGAGCCGCTCGCGGGCTCGCTCAGCGCGAACGCCGCGATGCGCTCGCCCGACGCCGTGCCCGGCAAATAGCGGGATTTGAGCGCCTCGCTCCCGAACAGCGAGATGGCGCCGGTGCCGAGCCCCTGCATGACGAAGCAGAAATCGGCGAGGCCGGAGCGGTAGGCGAGGAGCTCGCGGATCAGGCAGAGGCTCCGCACGTCGAGCGCGTCGGTCGCCCCGCCATGCGATCCCGGCACGCAGTAGCGCAGCCAGCCGCCCTCGGCCAGCAGCCCGACCAGGCGCCGGCACAGCGCATCGAGCGCCGCGTCGCCGCGCGGCTCCTCGTGCTCCAGCGGGGCGACGGCGTCGCCCGCCCAGTCCTCGACCTCCGCCGCGAGCTTGCGGTGCGAATCGTCGAAGAACGGCCAGTCGAGGAAGCTGCGGTCGGCCATCAGTCGCCCTCGAAGACCGGGCGTTGTTTCTTCGCGAAGGCCTCGTAGGCGCGCCTGAAGTCCCTGGTCTGCATGCAGATCGCCTGGGCGTCGGCCTCCGCGTCGATCGCATCGTCGAGCGCCATCGGCCATTCCTGGTGCAGCATGCGCTTGGTCATCGCGTGCGCGATGCTCGGCCCCTCGGCGAGCTTCTTCGCTTCTGCCTGCGCGGTCGCCAGCACCTCGTCGGGCGGACACAGCCGGTTGAAGAAGCCCCATGCATGCGCCTCCGCGCCGCCCATGCTGCGCCCCGAATAGAGCAGCTCGGCGGCGCGGCCCTGGCCGATGATGCGCGGCAGGACGCTGCACGCCCCCATGTCGCAGCCGGCGAGCCCCACGCGGACGAACAGGAAGGCCACTCGGGCGTCCTCGGTGCCGAAGCGCAGGTCCGAATGCATGGCGATGGCGGCCCCCGCGCCAGCGCAGATACCGTCGATGGCGGCTATGATCGGCTGCGGGCAGGCGCGCATCGCCTTCACCAGATCGCCGGTCATGCGGGTGAAGTCGAGGAGTTCCGGCATGTCCATCTCGATCAGCGGGCCGATGATGTCGTGCACGTCGCCGCCGGAGCAGAAATTCCCGCCCGCCCCGGTCACCACCACCGCCCTCACGTCGTCGGCGTAGTTCAGCGCGCGGAAGGTGTCGCGGATCTCGGCATAGGACTGGAAGGTCAGCGGGTTCTTGCGGTCGGGCCGGTCGATGGTGAGCGTCCCCACCTTGCCCTCGACCGACCAGTCGAAATGCTCGGGCGCGAGCTCAGCGCCGGCGATCTTGTTCATCCGCGTCCTCCATCGTCTCCCCGGACTCGAGCACAGCCGATTTGAGGCGCCCGAGCAGGGCGAACAGCGCCTCCTTTTCCTCGCGCGCGAGCCCGTCCATCATCCCCGTCACCCAGCGCCGGTTGTCGGCCGCCATGCGCGCGAACAGCGCCGCCCCCGCCGCCGTCAGCTCGACCATCTGGACCCGCCGGTCGCCTGCGGCGCGCCGGCGCTCGACCATCCCCTCGCGCGCCAGCCGGTCGACCAGCCCGGTGACGTTTCCGTTGGTCACCATGAGGCGACGCGACAGATCGCCCATCGAGAGCGGCTTGCCGGCGCGCTGGAGCTGGGCCAGCACGTCGAAGCGGGGGAGCGTGGTCGCAAAATTGCGGTTGAGCCCGTGGCGCACGCCGTGCTCGATCAGCGTCGAGCAGGTCAGCAGCCTGAGCCAGACGCGGAGCTCCAGCCCGTCATCGGCGCCGAGGCCGGTCTCGAAATCGTCGATCCGGGGCTCGCCCCCGGTGCCCGCGGCGTCCTCCATCACATCGCCTCGCCGCCCGCCACCGCGATGGCCTGGCCGGTGATCGCCGACGACGACGGAAGGCAGAGCCAGGCGACGGTATCGGCGACCTCCCCGGGCTGCACCAGCCGGCCCTGCGGGTTGATGCGGGTGAGCTCGCGCCGCGCCTCGTCCTCGCCGCGCCCGGTCTTGGCGGCGACGTTGGCGATCGCCCGGGCCGCCATGTCAGTCTCGGTGAAGCCGGGGCAGACCGCGTTGACCGTAACCCCGCTGCGCGCCGCCTCGATGGCGAGCGCGCGGGTGAGCCCCACCACCCCGTGCTTGGACGCGCAATAGGCGACGGTGTAGGCGTAGCCCTTGATGCCCGCGGTGGAGGCGATGTTGACGATGCGCCCCCAGCCGGCCTCGGCCATCGCCGGGAAGGCAAGCCGCATGCAGCGGAACGTGCCGGTCAGGTTGGTCGCGATCGTGCGGTCCCAGTGGCCGTCATCGATGCGGGCGAACGGCGCGCTCTCGGCGATGCCCGCGTTGTTGATCAGGATCGAGACCGGCCCCGCGCGGTCGAACGCGGCGGCCATCGAATCTTCTTGGTTGACGTCGCCCGGGACGGTCGCGACCGCGACGAGGGCGGACCCGCGAAGCGCCGCCGCGGTCTCCTCCAGCTTCGCCTCGTCGCGGCCGACGAGGGTGAGGTCGGCGCCGAGCCCGGCGAGCGCATGAGCCACCGCGGCGCCTATTCCCCGCCCGCCGCCGGTGATCAGCGCGTGGCGGCCGGCCAGCGGCGGGGCTGTCTCGGTCTCGGGCATGGCGGGCTCGACCCTTCGCAGTTATTTTATGCTTAAAACAACCATCCGATGCTGACAAGCGCCGAGGGGGAATCGATGGAGATCCTGCAACCGCCGGGCTGGAAGCGGCCCAAGGGCTATTCCAACGGCATCGCGGCGTCGGGCCGCATGGTCTTCGTCGCCGGCCAGATCGGCTGGAACGCGGACGAGGAGATCGAGAGTGACGACTTCGCAGAGCAGTTCCGCCAGGCGCTGGCGAACATCGTAGCCGTGCTGGCCGAGGCCGGCGCGGGGCCCGAGCACATCGTCCGGATGACCATGTATTTCACCGACAAGCGCGACTATCTCGACCGGCTGGCGGAGGTCGGCGCGGCCTATCGCGAGACGATCGGGCGCACCTGGCCGGCGATGGCGGCGGTCGAGGTCTCGGCCCTGATGGAGGACCGCGCCAAGGTCGAGATCGAGGCGACCGCGGTGGTTCCCGAGGGCTGAGGCGTGGTGTACCGTCGCGGCGCATCGCCTGACGGGGGAGGTCCATGGAAATCCGCAAGCACGGCCGTTACGACTACTCCGCGATCGTCGACCGCCCGCAATACGACTGGCCGGACGGCAAGCGGCTCGCTTTCTATATCGGACTGAACATCGAGCATTTCAGCTACGGCGAGGGGATGGGCCACACCCCGACCGCGCCCGGCCCGCAGCCCGACATCCGCAACTATGCGTGGCGCGATTACGGGCTGAGGGTGGGGATCTGGCGCATTCTCGACCTGTTCGACGAGCTCGAGCTGCCGGCCTGCCACCTGGTCAACACGGCGGTCTACGACTACGCGCCGCAGATCATGGAACGCGTCCGCGCCCGCGGCGACGAGGTGGTTGGTCACGGACGCACCAACTCCGAGCGCCAGGGCGACCTCACCGAGGATCAGGAGCGGGTGCTGATCCGCGAGGCCACCGACATCCTGATCGAGCGGGAGGGGGTGCAGCCCGGCGGCTGGCTCGGCCCGTGGATCTCCGAGACCGGGGCGACGCTCGACCATCTCAAGGAGGCCGGCTACCGCTACGTGCTGGACTGGCCGCTCGACGACCAGCCGGTGTGGATGAAGACGAAGTTCGGGCCGATCCTGTCGGTGCCCTACCCGGTGGAGCTCAACGATTCGCCGGCGCTGTTGAATCGTCACCACACGGCGCGCGAGTTCACCGAGATGGTGACCGACCAGATCGACGAGATGCTGAAGCTGTGCGAGGCGCAGCCGCTGGCCTATGCGCTGTCGCTGCACACCTTCATCGTCGGCCAGCCCTACCGCCTGGCCGAGCTGCGCCGCATCCTGAGATACATCGTCGAGCACCCGCGCGCCGACCGCATCTGGTTCACCCGCCCGGGCGCCGTCGCCAACCACATCGAGTCGCTCCCCGAAGGCACGCTGCCCACGCCGGGGTAGGGCGCGCTACCGCACGCTCGGGAGCCTGAGGGCGAGGCTGGCGGCGAGCGCCGCCACCGAGAGCGGCAGCACGACAAGGATCATCGGGTCGGCGGTGCCGTCGGCGAACAGGCCGGTCGCCTGCGACGCGGCGCCGCCGAAGAACATCTGCATGAACACGCCGATGCCGGACGCGGTGCCGGCGAGGTCCTTGTCGACGGCGATGGCACCCGACTGGGCGCTCGGCAGAGCGAGCCCCTGGCTGAGCGTGATGACGAAGCCGGGAACGAAGATGCCGAGCGGCGTCGGCGTCGCCAGCCAGAGCGCGGCGGCCAGCGCCACCGCGCCGGCGAGGTTGGAGACCGAGCCCGCCATCACCATCGTGTCGATCGGCACCCTGAGCCCGATCCGGGCGGCGATGAAGTTGCCGAGCAGGTAGCCCGCCGGGAAGAACAGGAAGTAGAGCCCGTACTCCGCCGCCGGACGGTTCAGCATCCCGGTCATCAAGAGGGACGACCCGGCAGCGACGGCGAAGAAGGCGCCGGTGACGAAGCCGGTGTGGAGCACGTAGAGCGAGAAGCGCGGGATCCGGAACAGCCGCCGGTAGGCGCCGAGCATCGCGCGGGCGCCCTGCACCCGGCCGCCCGCCGGGCGGGTCTCCGGGACGAAGCACGCGGAGAAGACCACCAGTAGCGCCCCCGCGGCGGCGGCGAACCAGAAGATCCAGCGCCAGCCCAGCCCGTCCACGATGGCGCCGCCGAGCGGCGGCGACAGCATCGGCCCCATCACATAGGCCATGGTGAGCAGCGCGATGATCTGGGTCAGCCGTTCGAGCCCGTAGACGTCGCGCGCGATGGCGCGAGCCAGCACCAGCCCGCTCGCCGCGCCGGCGGCCTGCAGCAGCCGGCCGAGGATCAGCACCTCGATCGCCTCGGCGGCGGCGCAGGCGAGCGAGCCCGCGACGAACAGCACGATCCCGCCGAGTAGCACCGGCTTGCGGCCCAACCCGTCCGACAGGGAGCCGATCGCCAGCGTCGCCGCGGCGAGGGTGAACATGGTGACGCTGAAGGTGAGCTGCGCCGTCGCCGCGTCGACCTCGAAGGCGGACTTGATGGCGGACAGCGCGGGCAGATAGAAATGGATCGACAGCGGGTTGATCAGCGTGATCGCGGCGAGCAGCCCGATGAAGCCGTAATCCCTGGGCTCGAGCGGCTTCACGGGCGGGGCGTTTGGTTGGCCTCGCGCGCCCTCACGGGGACGTCAGCGCGCGCATGACGGCTTCCGGTTCCTTCTGGATCACGCGCAGAAGGGTCGCCGCCGGACCGCTGACGCGGCGCGCGCCCTGCTCCCACTTCCGGTAGCCCGACAGGCTCATGCCCATCAGCGGAGCCATCTGCGCCTGTGTGAGCTTCGCCTGCTTGCGAACCTCGCGCGGGGTCACGGACTCGTGAAGGATGGCCGGACCCGCCCCTTTGGCGTGGGCGAGGGCCTCTTCGAGGGACCGAATCAGGTCTTCTCCGAACGCGGTCATGGTCTCTCCTTCGCGGCGGCCCTGATCGCCGCTGCCAATGTGGATACGGTGCGCCGTTCCGCCGGGGACAGGTCGCTCCTGGCCGACTTTGCATAGGCGAGAAGCGCGTAAACCGGAATGGTTTCGCCGCCATAGAAATAGATCACACGTGCGCCGCCTCGCTTGCCGCGGCCAAGGGCACCGACGCGGAGCTTGCGGACACCTCCGGTCCCCGGAATTTCGTCGCCCGCCATGGGGTTTGTAGCGAGAAAGTCAATCAATTCCTGCCCTTCCTCCTCGTTGAACAGCCTGTCGGCCTGACGAGCGAATGTTGGGGTTTCCGCCACTGTATGCATTGCTAACAATCTAACCCAATGGGGTATATATTGGCAACGATGCCGTGCTTTCCGAGCGAGGACGGTGGCACCGCGCTCACCGCCGCGCGGCCATTCTGGACGGGCAAGGCCGGCCTGCGCATCATTGCCGGCAATGGACGCGCCCTTCATCGTCGACGACCCCGAGGGCGAGCGCTTCCGGCTCAACCGCCGGGTGCTCGTCGACCCGGACATCCTGGCGACCGAGCGCCGGCGGATCTTCGACCGCTGCTGGATCTATCTCGGCCACGACTCGGAGATCCCCGAGCCCGGCGACTTCCGCACAAGGCACGTGGCCGGGCGTCCGGTCCTGTTCGTGCGCGACCGCGAGGGGAGGGCGCGCGCGTTCCTCAATACCTGCCGGCATCGCGGCACCATGGTGTGCCGCGAGCGCGAAGGCAACCGGACGCGGTTCACCTGTGTCTATCACGGCTGGACCTACGATGCGGGCGGCGCGCTCACCCACGTGCCGGGGGAGGAATCCTACGGCGCCGGCTTCGACAGGGCCGGGTTCGCGCTCGGCGAGGTGCCGGCGCTGGAGGACTATCGCGGCTTCCGGTTCGCCCATTTCGGCGCCGATCCCGAGCCGCTCGCCGACTACCTCGCGGGCGCCAGGGAGTATCTCGACCTGGTCGTCGACCAGTCGCCGTCAGCGCGGCTCGAAATCGTCGCCGGCACCCAGGAATACGACATCCGCGCCAACTGGAAGCTGCTGGTGGAGAACAGCTTCGACGACTACCACCTGCACGCGACGCATTCGACCTATCTCGAATACATGAAGGATTCGGGCGTCTCGGTGCGCCTGCCGCGCGGGCTGATGATGCCGGCGCCCGGCGTGGGCAAGTCGCTCGGCAACGGCCACGCCGTGGTCGACAACGTCAACTTCCGCGGCCGGCCGATCGCCGCCTGGATCCCGCTCTACGGCGCGGACGCGAAGGCCGAGATCGCGGCGATCCGGGGCGAGCTCGAAGCCCGGCTCGGGGAAGACCGCGCGCGCCGCATCGCCGACACCAACCGCAACCTCGTCGTCTTCCCCAATTTGGTGATCAATGACGGCTCGGCGGTCACAATCCGCACGTTCTGGCCCACAGCGGTCGACCGGATGCGGGTGACCGCCTGGGCGCTCGGCCCGGTCGAGGAATCGGCGACCTCGCGGGCGCGCCGGCTCGACAGCTTCCTCACCTTCTACGGGCCGGGCGGGCTGGCGACACCCGACGACGTGGAGGCGCTGGAGCTGGTGCAGGACGGGCTGTCGACATGGCGGGAGATCGGCTGGTCCGAGATCTCGCGCGGCATGAACAAGACCGGCGAGCAGCTCAACACCGACGAGCTCCATCTGCGCACGTTCTGGCGGCGCTGGAACGCGCTGATGACCGGCGGCGCGTCGTGACATCCATCGACGCGGTCGGGCGCGAGGAGGTCGAGGCGCTGTTCTACGAGGAGGCGGCGCTGCTCGATGCCTGGCGGCTCGACGACTGGCTCGGCCTGCTGACCGCCGATGCGCGCTACCTCGTGCCGCCCAACGATGTGCCGGACGGCGATCCCCGCGACACGCTGTTCACCATCGCCGACGACATCGCCCGCATCCGCGGCCGGGTCAAGCGCCTCAAGAGCGAGGACGCGCACGCCGAACGCCCGCGCTCGCGCACCAGGCGGCTGGTCTCCAATGTCCGCATCGTCGCGCGGGACGGCGGCGAGCTCGTCGCCGAGGCCAATTTCGCGGTCTACCGGTTCCGCCGCAACGAGCGCATCGGCGGGTATGTGGGACGCTACCGCTACCGGCTGCGCGCCACCGCGGACGGGCTCCGCATCGCCGAGCGCCGCGCCATCCTCGACAGCGAGGAGCTCGGCGCGCTGGGCTCGGTGAGCTTCATCCTGTGAGCCTGGGGCGCCTCAGGCCATCACGCTCTCGGCGTGGCCGTAGTCGAATACTTCCGGCTCGATGTCGCCGGCGTAGATCGCCCGCACCCGCTCCCCGCTCAGCGGGAAGCTGAACTCGGCGTTGCGCATCGGGATGCGCAGCCGGAGCTGCTCTAGGACCAGCGCCTCCAGCAAGTCGAGCTGCGCCTCCGACCAGCCCTCGTCGTCGAGGCCGACGATGCCCTCCAGCATGTGGCCGAACTCGTCCTCGTAGACCTTGGTGCAGGCCTCGGCGATCATGTCGTCCGTGCCGCCCCGCCCCTTGAGCCGCATCCCCTCGCGGAACAGGGTGCAGTAACCGCCTTCGGTGAAACGGCTCGCGCGCACCCCGAGCGCGCCGTGCTCCGCGTTGTGGCGGTGGCGGGTGCGGGTGAGCTCCGCGTCCTCGTCCCAGGTCTCCAGCTCGTGCGGGTTCATCGGCGGCGTGCCGGGGCCGCGGATCGCGTCGTAGATGTCGGCGAAGCGGGCGTAGTGGTCGAACTCGTCGTGCAGGATCTCGATCAGCTCCAGCGCGTAGCGCCGGTCGACCCCGCCCTCGCCGGTGTCGATCTTCGGAAAGATCTCGCCGAGCTCGGTGATCGGCCCCATGAACACGCCCATGTTCTTGTACTCGCCGATGCCGGTGCCGTTGAACTCCTTCGAGCACTGGCGGCGCAGCCACAAGAGCTCGCTCTCATGGTTGCGCACCGGCGAGTCCCAGTAGGTCCGGACCACCTCGGCCTCGCCGGCCCAGAGCGGCGCCGACACCTCGATCAGCCGGGTCAGTCTATCGCTCAGCGCCATCCGTCCCTCCGTCGCGGTCGCCATGCCCATGCTCCGCTGGCAGTCTACGCGCAACCATCTGGACAGGCCACACCGGGAGGACGAAACCATGTCCTACTGCCTTGCCTATATGACGGCCGGGAGCGTCGAGGAGGCGAAGACCATCGGCCGCGCGCTGGTCGAGGACCGGCTCGCGGCCTGCGTCAACGTCCTCCCCGGCATGGTCTCGCTCTATCGCTGGGAGGGCGCGCTGGAGGAGGCCGCCGAAGTCGTGCTGATCGCCAAAACGCGGGCCGAAAAATTCGATGCGCTGGCCGAGCGGGTGGCGGAGATCCACCCCTACGACACGCCATGCGCGATCCGGCTCGACATCTCCAGCGGACTGCCGGCCTTCCTCGACTGGATCGCCGAAGAGACCGCCTGAGCGCCGCGTTCTTGCCCTCCTTCGCGCCACGCGCTAGCGTCCGGCGGCGATGAGCGAAGCCGTCAGACTGGCGCATCACGACTTCTACCCGGACCGCCGGATCCGCACGATCCTCGCGAACGTGCGGACCATCGCGATGGTGGGGGCGAGCACGCTGTGGCGCCGGCCGAGCTTCTACGCGATGAAGTACCTGCAGAAGCGCGGCTACCGGGTGATCCCGGTCAACCCGGCGCGGGCGGGGGCGGAGATTTTGGGCGAGACGGTGCATCCCGACATCGCCGCCGTGCCCGGGCCCATCGACATGGTGGACGTCTTCCGCCCCTCCGAAGAGGCGCTGGAGATCGCGAGGGACGCGGTCGCCAACAAGGACGCGAAGGGAATCCAGGTGCTCTGGATGCAGCTCTCGGTGCGCAACGACGAGGCGGCAAGGCTCGCCGAGGAAGCGGGGCTGGTGGTGGTGATGGACCGCTGCCCCAAGATCGAATATGCGCGGCTCTCGGGCGAGCTCGGCTGGAGCGGCATCAACTCCGGCATCGTCACCGCGAAGAGCCTGAGGCCGCCCCGGGCATGACCGAACGGGGACGCATCAAGGCGCTGCTCGATGCGCTCCCCGACGAGGAAGAAGCGCGCGCGCCCGGCTTCGAGACCCTCGCCGTCCATGCCGGCGCCAGGCCCGACCCGGTGACCGGCGCCCGCGCGACGCCGATCTACCAGACCACCTCCTTCGCCTTCGACGACGCCGACCACGCCGCCGAGCTCTTCAACCTCCAGACCTTCGGCTACATCTATTCGCGCCTCACCAACCCGACCGTCGCGGTGCTGGAGGAGCGTATCGCCGCGCTCGAAGGCGGGCGCGGCGCGGTGGCCACCGCTTCGGGCCACGCCGCGCAGTTCCTCGCCGCGGCCACGCTCCTGGAGCCGGGCGACGAGTTCGTCGCCTCGCGCCACCTCTATGGCGGCTCGCTCACCCAGTTCGGGATCACCTTCGCCAAGCTCGGCTGGACCTGCCGCTTCGTCGATATGACGGATGTCGGCAACGTCCGGGCGGCGATGACCGACAAGGCGAAGTTCGTCTTCTGCGAATCGCTCGCCAACCCCGGCGGGGTGGTGATCGACATCGAGCCCATCGCGCGAATCGCGGCGGAATGGGGCGTTCCGCTGGTGGTCGACAACACGCTTGCCTCGCCCTGGCTGATGCGCCCCTTCGAGTGGGGCGCCGACATCTCGATCCACTCGATGACCAAGTTCATCGGCGGCCACGGCAACACGATGGGCGGCGTGGTCGTGGAGTCGGGCCGCTTCGACTGGACGCGGAACGACAAGTTCCCCGGGCTCACGCAACCGGACCCGGCCTATCACGGGCTCACCTTCGCCGAGACCTTCGGCGATTTCGCGCTGACGATGAAGATGCGCGCGGTCGCGCTGCGCGACTACGGGGCGAGCCTCGCGGCGCAGTCGGCCTTCGCCCTGCTCCAGGGGGTCGAGACCCTGCCGCTCCGGATGGAGCGGCATTGCGCGAACGCGCTCGCCGTCGCGCGCTGGCTCGAAGCCCACCCCAAGGTCGCCTGGGTCTCCTATGCCGGGCTCGACTCCTCGCCCTACCGGGAGCTCGCGCGAAAATACCTGCCGCGCGGCGCGGGGGCCGTGCTGACCTTCGGCGTGAAGGGCGGCTACGAGGCGGGGATCGCGGTGGTCGACCGCGTCGAGCTGTTCTCCCACCTCGCCAATATCGGCGACACCAGGAGCCTGATCATCCACCCCGCCTCGACCACCCACCGCCAGCTCGACGAGGAGCAGCAGATCCGCGCCGGGGCCGGGCCCGAGGTGATCCGCCTGTCGGTCGGAATCGAGACGGTGGACGACCTGATCGCCGACCTCGACCGCGCGCTCGCGGGGGTGTGAGGGGCCTCAGCGGTCTTCCCAGCGCGGCTCGCGTTTCTCCAGAAAGGCGTCGATCCCTTCGCCGGCGTCGCGGGCGAGCATGTTGCGCGTCATCGCCTCGCTGGCGACGCGGTAGGCGTCCTCGAACCCGGCCTCGACCTGGCGGTAGAACGCCTGCTTGCCGATGGCGACGGTGAGCGCCGACTTTTGCGCGATGCGCGCGGCCAGCGCGTTGGTCTCCGCCTCCAGCGCCTCCGGCGCGACCACGCGGTTGACGAGGCCGTACTCGGCCGCGGTCTCGGCGTCGATCGCATCGCCCGTCAGCAGCATCTCCATCATCCGCTTGCGCGGCACGTTGCGGCTGATCGCGACCATCGGCGTCGAGCAGAACAGGCCGATCTCGACGCCCGGGGTCGCGAATTTCGCATCGCTGGAGGCCACCGCGAGATCGCAGCTCGCCACCAGCTGGCAGCCCGCCGCCGTCGCCGTTCCCTGCACCCGGGCGATCACCGGCTTGGGCAGGCGGATCAGCGACAGCATCAGCTTGCCGCTCTCGCCGAACAGCGCCGCCACGGCCTCCTTCGACGGGTTCGCGCGCAGCTCCCGCATGTCGTGGCCGGCGCAGAAGGCGGGGCCGTTGGCGCCGATCACCAGCACGCGCACCGAAGGCTCCGCGGCGATCGAGTCGATCTCCGCCTGGAGCGCCGCCATCGCCGCGCTCGACAGCGCGTTGCGCGCCGCCGGGCGGTTGAGCACCAGCGTCGCGATGCCGTCCGCGTCGCGTCTCAGTACCGGCGCGTCGTTGCTTGCCGCGTCGTGGGACA
The DNA here is from genome assembly GCA_028821395.1 of Defluviicoccus sp. Classification (GTDB taxonomy): domain Bacteria; phylum Pseudomonadota; class Alphaproteobacteria; order MPNO01; family MPNO01; genus MPNO01. Next base: position 3,080 of record JAPPGP010000060.1, on the reverse strand, counting down.
GGGTGGCTGCCATCGGGCGGTCCCCAATATCGATCCGGCGCCAATCTGGCGCGGCCAGGGGCGCGAGGCAAGGGCGGCGGAGGCCCGGCTCGTCATTTCGACCGGAGCGTCGCCGGGCGCGCAGGTCTCTGGTCGACATGCCGACAGGGGAGACGGCGGCGATTACCGTAACCTAATACGCCTCCATAAATACCTGCCCCCCAACGCCTTTCCGACATTGACAGTGCGAAATCTTCTGCGATACTCGCGCGCCGTTCCGCGCTGGCGGACGGGATTCTACGGGCGGGGCAGACGATGCGCACCTATTCCGCGAAACCGGCGGATGTCGAGAGCAAGTGGTATCTGGTCGACGCCGACGGGCTGGTCGTCGGCAGGCTGGCCGCGGTGGTCGCCCGCATGCTGCGCGGCAAGCACAAGCCGATCTTCACGCCGCATATCGATTGCGGCGACAACATCGTGGTGATCAACGCCGGCAAGATCCGCTTCACCGGCCGCAAGCGGGAGCAGAAGACCTATTACCGCCACACCGGCTATCCCGGCGGCATCAAGAGCACCACGGCGGAGAAGATCCTGTCCGGCGCCCATCCCGAACGGGTGGTCGAGAAGGCGGTGCAGCGCATGCTCCCCAAGGGTCCGCTCGGGCGCAAGCAGTTCGGCAAGCTCCGGGTCTATGCCGGGTCCGAGCACCCGCACGAGGCGCAGCAGCCCGAGCCGCTCGACGTCGCCGCTCTCAACCCGAAGAACGCCAGGAGCAGATGATGGCAGACCAGGACACGGCGACGCTCGGCGACGTCATGCCCGAGGGGCTGGTGGCGGAGCCGCCGGCCGAGGCTGCGCCGGTCTACGAGCGCAAGGTCGACGAGCACGGCCGCTCCTATGCCACCGGCAAGCGCAAGAACGCGGTCGCCCGGGTGTGGATCAAGCCGGGCTCGGGGCGGATCACCGTCAACGGACGCGAGGGCGAGGCCTATTTCGCGCGGCCCGTCCTGCAGATGCTGCTCAACCAGCCCTTCCTGGTGGCCGACCGCGACAGCCAGTACGACGTCTGGTGCACGGTCAAGGGCGGCGGGCTGTCGGGTCAGGCCGGCGCGGTGCGCCACGGCATCTCGCGCGCGCTCGTCCACGCCGAGCCGGCGCTGCGCCCGATCCTCAAGCGCGGCGGGTTCCTGACCCGCGACGCCCGCGTGGTCGAACGCAAGAAATACGGCAAGCGCAAGGCGCGACGCAGCTTCCAGTTCTCCAAGCGGTAGACCGAAGCCTCCCATTCTCCCAATATCCGGCCCATCGCCGGAGGTGATGCCATGGCGAGCACAGCCAACGCCGTTCGGACCGCCATCCTCGGCGCGAGCGGCTATACCGGCGCCGAGCTGGTGCGGATCCTGCTGCACCACCCGTCGGTCGAGATCCGGACGCTGACCGCCGACCGCCACGCGGGCAAGCGGTACGACGCGGTGTTCCCGCAATTCGGTGGGCGCGGCCTGCCCGATCTGATCCGCATCGAGGACGCCGACTGGGACGCGCACGACCTGGTCTTCTGCTGCCTGCCGCACGGCACCACGCAGGAGGTGATCGCCGCACTGCCGGAAACCCTCAAGGTCGTGGATCTCTCGGCCGACTTTCGCCTCCACGACCTCGCGGCCTATGCCGAGTGGTACGGCCACGAGCACCGCGCGCCGGCGCTGCAGGAAGACGCGGTTTACGGCCTCACCGAGCTCGCGCGCGACGAGGTGAAGGCGGCGAGGCTGATCGCCAATCCCGGCTGCTACCCGACCTCGGCGATCCTGCCGCTCGCGCCGCTGCTGGCCGACGGCGCGATCGGGGACGAGATCATCGTCGATTCCAAGTCGGGCGTCTCCGGCGCCGGCAGGGCGGCGAAGGAGGCGAGCCTGTTCGCCGAGGTCTCCGAAGGCATCCACGCCTATGGCATCGCCTCGCACCGCCACGCGCCCGAGATCGAGCAGGAGCTGAGCAAGGCCGCCGGCGGCCCGATCGCCGTCAACTTCACGCCCCATCTGATGCCGATGAACCGGGGGATTCTGTCCACCGTCTATGTCCGGCTCGCCGGCGGGGCGGGGCCGGACGATTTGCGCGCCGTGCTGGCGGAGCGCTACGACGGCGAGCCCTTCGTCCGCGTGGTGCCCCACGGCACGGTTCCCGCGACCCGCCACGTGCGGGGCTCCAACCACTGCCTGATCGGGGTGTTCCCCGACCGGCTGCCGGGCCGCGCGATCCTGGTCTCGGTGCTGGACAATCTGGTGAAGGGCGCGGCCGGCCAGGCGGTGCAGAACATGAACCTGGTCTGCGCGCTGCCCGAGACCACGGCGCTCGAACAAGAGCCGCTGTTCCCGTGAGCACCGCGCGCAGCCAATTTCCCGACCTGCCCGGCGATTCGACCTTGCTGCCCTATCGCGGGACCTGGCCCAGCATCGACCCGACCGCGTTCGTCGCCGAGGGCTGCCGCATCGTGGGCGACGTCGAGATCGGCGCCGAGGCCAATATCTGGTTCAACTGCGTGATCCGGGGGGACGAGCACAGGGTCTGCATCGGCGCGCGCTCCAACATCCAGGACGGCACGGTGATCCACGTCCACAGCGCCAAGCAGGGCACATATATCGGCGCCGACGTGACGATCGGCCACAAGGCGCTGCTGCATGCCTGCACCGTCGAGGACGGCGGCTTCGTCGGCATGGGCGCGATCGTGCTCGACGAGGCGGTGATCGAGGGCGGCGGGATGCTGGCCGCCGGCGCCATGCTGACCCCGGGCAAGCGCCTGCCGAGCGGCGAGCTCTGGGCCGGGAGCCCGGCGCGGCGCGCCCGCGCGCTCAGCGAGGACGAGCTCGCGGCGTTCGCCCAGACCGTCGAGAACTACCGCGCCCGCGGCCAGGAATACCGCCGCGCCCGACGCGACGGGGTTTAGCGCCACCCTGTCGTTTCGACCGGACCCCGGACCGGAGCCGAGGTGACAAGAGGGCGACCGGGCCGGCGCGCACCCCTTCGCGGGATTGCCCCCCCCCCCCCGAAAGACGGGGGGGGGGGGGGGGGGGGGGGGGGTTTGGGGGGGGGGGGGGGGGGGGGGGGGG
>JAPPGP010000128.1 GCA_028821395.1 Defluviicoccus sp. | reverse complement strand
CAGAAAACGCCACCTCTCAGGGCAGGTTCCGCGTCGGCGTGGACGTGGGCGGCACGTTCACCGATATCGCCGTCGAGCATGACGGGCGGCTGGCGACGACCAAGGTGCTGACCACCCCGGAGGCGCCGGAGCGGGGGGTGCTCGCCGGCATCGCCCGCGCGCTCGACGAGACCGGCCTCGCCCCGGGCGCGTTCGAGCTCGCCATCCACGGCACCACGCTCGCCACCAACGCGATCATCCAGCGCCGCGGCGCCAGGACCGCGCTGCTGGTCACCGAGGGGTTCCGCGACGTGGTCGAGATGGCCTTCGAGAACCGTTTCGAGCAGTACGACATCTACATGGACCGGCCTGCGCCGCTGGTGCCGCGCCACCTGCGGCTCGGCGTGACGGAGCGGCTCGATGCGCGCGGCAACGTGCTGGTGCCGCTCGCGCCCGGTGCGCTCGAGCCCATCGTCGAGCGGTTGCGGGAGGAGGCGGTCGAGGCGGTGGCGGTGGGCTTCATCCACGCCTATGCCGACGGGCGGCACGAGCGCGCGGTGCGCGACCTGCTGGCCGAGGCGATGCCGGGGCTCCCGGTCACGCTCTCCTCCGAGGTCTCGCCCGAGATCCGCGAATACGAGCGCTGGTCGACCGCCGCCGCCAACGCCTATGTCCAGCCGCTGATGGCGGGCTATATCGCGCGGCTCGAAGCGGCGCTCGCCGGGCTCGGCTTCTCCTGCCCGCTCTATCTGATGACCTCGGGCGGCGGGCTCGCCCGGCCCGAGACCGGGCGGCGCTTTCCCATCCGGCTGGTCGAATCGGGGCCGGCGGGGGGCGCCATCCTCGCCGCCCATATCGCCCGGCAATGCGCGCTGGGCCGCGTGCTCTCTTTCGACATGGGCGGGACCACGGCCAAGATCTGCCTGATCGACGACGGCGAGCCGCAGGCCTCGCGCAGCTTCGAGGTCGCCCGCGAGTACCGCTTCCTAAAGGGCAGCGGCCTGCCGCTCCGCATACCGGTCATCGAGATGGTCGAGATCGGCGCGGGCGGCGGGTCGATCGCGCGCACCGACGCGCTGGGACGGCTCGCCGTCGGCCCCGACAGCGCGGGCTCTGATCCCGGCCCGGCCTGCTACGCAAGGGGCGGGACCGCGCCGACTGTGACCGATGCCGACGTGACGCTCGGCTGGATCGACCCCGGGGCGTTCGCCGGCGGCACCATGCCGCTCGACGCCGGCGCGGCGAAGGCGGCGATCGCGGCCGGGCCCGGGCGGGCGCTCGGCCTCGACGCGCATGGCGCTGCGCACGGCATCGCCGAGGTGGTGGTCGAGAACATGGCCAACGCCGCCCGGGTGCATGCCGTCGAACGCGGCAAGACGCTGGGCGAGCGCACGCTGATCGCCTTCGGCGGCGCGGCGCCGGTGCACGCCGCCCGGCTCGCCGAGAAGCTCGGCATCGGGCGCATTCTCATCCCCCGCTCGGCCGGCGTCGGCTCGGCGATCGGCTTCCTGCGCGCCCCCGTCGCCTACGAGGTGGTTCGCAGCCTGTACGCGGCGCTCGACGGGAGCTTCGACGCGGGCGCGGTCAACGCGCTGCTGGAGGACATGCAGGCGGAGGCCGATGCCATCGTCGCCGCCGCCGCGCCCGGCGCGCCGCTCGTGCGCGCGCGGGCGGCCGACATGCGCTATCGCGGCCAGGGGCACGAGCTTGCGGTAAGCGTGCCGGCCGGGCGGCTCGGCCCGGGCTCGCGCGAGGCGTTGATCGAGGCCTTCGAAGCCGCCTACGCTCGCACCTATTCGCGCACCATCCCGGGGCTGACGATCGAGGCGATGAACTGGACCCTGCGCGTCGCGGCGGAGACCGACCCGCCCGCACCCTGCCCGCCGATGCCGGATCCGGTCGCGGCCGAAGCGGTGGCGCGGCGCCCGATCTGCGACCCGGCGACTTCCGCCATCGCAGGCGCCCCGGTCCATGCCCGGGACGCGCTCGCCCCGGGCGCGCGGATCGCCGGCCCGGCGGTCATCGCCGAAGACGAGACCACGACCGTCGTGCTCGACTCCTTCACCGCATCGATCGACGCGCTCGGCAACATCCTGATCAAGAGGAACGGATCATGACGCGCCCCAAGGCGCCCACGCCGATCGGCCTACAGCTCATGTGGGACCGCCTGATCGCGGTGGTCGAGGAGCAGGCGCAGTCGCTGATCCGCACCGGCTTCTCGACCTCGACCCGCGAGGCGGGCGATCTGTCGGCCGGGGTGTTCGACGCCGCGGGGCGGATGCTCGCCCAGGCGGTGACCGGCACGCCCGGCCACGTGAATTCGATGGCGCGCTCGGTCGGGCATTTTCTGGAGCGCTTCCCCGCCGCCGAGATGAAGCCGGGCGACGTGTTCCTGACCAACGACCCGTGGAAGGGGACCGGGCATTTGCACGACTTCACCTTCGTCACCCCGGCCTTCCGCGACGGGCGCATCGTGGCGCTGTTCGCCAGCACCAGCCATGTCGTCGACATCGGCGGGCGCGGGCTCACGTCGGACGGGCGCAACATCTTCGAGGAGGGGATCTACATCCCGATCATGCGCTTCGCCGAGGACGGAAGGGTCGACCGCACGCTGGTCGACATCGTGGCGGCGAACGTGCGCGAGCCGGTGCAGGTGGTGGGCGACCTCCACTCGCTCGCCTCCTGCAACGACGTGGGCTGCCGCCGCCTGGTCGAGATGATGGACGAGTTCGGGATCGACAATCTCGGCGCGCTCGGGCGCCACATCGTCGAGCGGTCGGAGGCGGCGACGCTGGAGGCGATCCGCAGGCTCAAGCCCGGCACCTACACCAACGCGATGCGGATCGACGGGCTGGAGGCGCCGGTCGATTTGGTGGCGGCGATGACCGTGGGCGCCGACGGGATCGACGTCGACTTCGCCGGCACCAGCGGCATCTCGTCCTACGGGATCAACGTGCCGGTCTGCTACACCGAGGCCTATACCTCGTTCGGCATTCGCTGCATCGTCGCCCCCGACGTGCCAAACAACGCGGGATCGCTGGCGCCGATTCGCATCGCTGCGCCGCTCGGCAGCATCCTCAACGCCGAGTACCCGGCGCCGGTTGCGGTGCGCCACGTGACCGGTCAGATGCTGCCCGACGTGGTGTTCGGCTGCCTCGCCCAGGCGATCGACGGCGCGGTGCCGGCCGAGGGCACGTCGTGTCTGTGGAACGTCTACGCCTTTGGCGGGCCGGGCCGGGTCGAGTGCGACCCCGCCGAGGTCGCCGATGCCGAGCCCTTCACCGTGCTCAGCTTCCATTCCGGCGGCGCCGGCGCGAGGCCCGGCAAGGACGGCCTCTCCGCCACCGGCTTCCCGAGCGGCGTCAGGAGCGTGCCCGTGGAGGTGACCGAGGCGATCTCGCCGGTGGTGTTCTGGCGCAAGGAGTTCCGCACCGATTCCGGCGGCCCCGGCACCGACCGCGGCGGGCTCGGCCAGGTGATGGAGCTCGGCATTCGCGAGGACGCGCCGTTCGCCTTCAGCGCCCTGTTCGACCGCATCGAGCATCCGCCGCGCGGCCGCGCGGGCGGGGACGAAGGCTCGGGCGGGCGGGTGCGCCTCGCCTCGGGCAATGCGCTCGACGGCAAGGGAACCCAGACCGTGCCCGCCGGCGACCGGGTGGTAATCGAGATGCCGGGCGGCGGCGGCCTGGGCGACCCCAGGGAGCGCGACCCCGAGGCGGTCGCCAGCGACTGCCGCGCCGGTCTGGTCTCGCCCGAGGCGGCGCGCGGCCGCTATGCTGTGGCGCTGGACGGGAACGGCGCGGTCGATGCGGAGGCGACCGCGCTTCTGCGCGCGAAAGGAGCATGACCATGCGGGTGAGCGTCGGCCTGCCGACCGGGATGGAGGGGCTCACCTATCCGATCCCGTTCTCCGAGCCCGAGGCGGTGATCCGCATCGCCAGACACGCCGAGGCGCTGGGCTACCACTCGGTCTGGGGCAACGACCACATGACGACGCAGCACTACGTGCGCGCCGAGTTTCCCGTCCCGCCCAGGTTCTGGGAGCCGCTGATCGTCTATTCCTTCGTCGCCGGCGAGACCACCACGCTCCGCTTCGGCACCGGCATCCTGGTGCTGCCGATGCGCCGCGACATCGTGGTGACCGCGAAGCAGATCGCGACGCTCGACCACTTCTCCGGCGGGCGGCTCGAGATCGGCGTCGGCATCGGCGC
>JAPPGP010000143.1 GCA_028821395.1 Defluviicoccus sp. | reverse complement strand
GGGACATCAAGCGGCTGATCGACGGCTATATGGGCCAGGAGATGTACCGCATCTGTGCGCTGACCTCGGGCCAGGACCCGCGCGATTTCGTGCTGTTCGCGCTCGGCGGCGCCGGGCCGGCGCACGCGACCGGCTATGCCGACGGCGCCGATGTCGGGCGCGTCGCGACCTTCCCGGTCTCCAGCGTGTTCGGCGCCTTCTCGACGCTGACCATGGACGTGCTCCAGACCTACGAGCGCACGCTCCACCTCAACCTGTATTCGCACCGCGACGGGGCCTACGCGGCGGACAATGTCGAACGCTTCAATCGCGAGGTCGAAGCCCTGGTTGCGATCGGCGAGCGCGACATGGCGGAGGAGGGGTTCGACCTCTCCTCGGTGACCCTCGAGCTGGAGGTTCACATGTGCTACGGCCAGCAGCGCCAGACGCTGCCGGTCCCGGTACCCGGGCTGAGGCTCGCGGACGGCGGGGACGTGAAGGCGATCTGCGACGACTTCAACGCGCGCTATGCGGAAAAATACGGCGCCGGCGCCTGCTACCCGGAGGCCGGGATCGAGATGGTCGAGATCCGCCTCAACGCGCTCGGCCCGGCGGCGAAGCACGAATTCCGCAAGCTCCGCCGCGACCGCAAGCCGGAAGCCTCGCTGATCGGCTCGCGCGCGGCCTATTGGGGGCCGGAGCACGGCCATGCCGACACCCCGGTCTACCGCCGCGAGACCCTGGGCGCGCGGGTGGAGCTTGCCGGCCCGGTGCTCTGCGAGTCCGACGACACGGTGATCGTCGCTCCACCCGGCTGGAAGATCCGCATCGACGACTGGGGGACCGGGTGGATCGAGCGCCTGGAGTGAGGGCGGAGCGCATGGGCAGGCTCTTCGACCGCCATGTGCGCCTGTTCGACGGGCTGGTTTACGACCGCGACGTCTATGGCAGGCGCCCGGGCGTCGATCCCGAGCTGATCTGCCGCGGGCTCGAGCCGGTGACCGAGACCGAGCGCCGCGGCATGGCCCGCCTGAGCAACGTCGATGCCGACATCCTGACCCACAAGCTGTCGTCCATCGTCGAGGAGGCGCGCGACGTCTACATGGCGCTGTCGATCTCGGAGGGGATCATCACCGGCGACATGAATTGCGGCATCTTCACCGCGTCCGGCGACCCGGTGGTGGTGGGGACCGGGATATACTTCCACACGCTTCTCAACAACGCGCAGCTCAAATACATCCTCAAATACTACCGCGACGACCCGTCGGTCGGGCTCGCCGACGGCGACGTGTTCTTCTTCAACGAGGAGCTCGCCGGCGGCATCCACAATCTCGACATGTTCTCCGCCATGCCGATCTTCTGGGAGGGCGAGCTGGTCGCCTGGGCCGAGGTCGGCGGCCATCAGGGGGAGACCGGCTCGATCACCCCCGGCGGCTTCGCGCCCACGGCGAAGTCGCGCTACGAGGAAGGCTTCCACATGCCGGCGGTGCGCATCGGGCGCGACTTCCGGCTGCGCCAGGACATTCTCGACTACATGGCGGGCACGGTGCGCAACCCGCTGGTCTTCGCCGCCGACCTGAAGTCCCGCGTCGCCACGCTGTTCCAGATCCGCCGCCGCTTCCTGCGCGAGGTCGAGCGCCGTGGCGTCGAGCAGGTGGTCGGCGGGATGCGCCGCGTGCTGCTGCGCGGCGAGGAGAACGCGCGCGCGAGGCTGCGCCAGATCGACGACGGCATCTTCCGCTCGGTGCTGTTCAACGACGACCACGGCACCTTCTTCGGGCTGACCCGGGTGCCGCTGGTCGCGGTCAAGGAGGACGACCGGCTCGCCGTGATCCTCCAGGGGGTCTCGCCGGAGAACCACGAGGGGCCGTTCAACTCGTCATGGCACCTGACCCGGGCGGCGACCGCGGTCTATCTGTTCTCCTACTTCTTCCGCGGCCTGCTGCCGGCCAATGCCGGGCTGCTGGAGCCGGTCAGCTACTTCGTCGAGGGACCGTCGATGATGAACGCCCCCGACGAGCTGGCGCACGGGCTGGCCAACCAGACCTGCTCCTTCGCCACGCAGAACATGTACATGGTCGGCGCCAAGATGCTGTTCGCGAGCGAGCACCGCGAGGCGGTCCAGGCGCCGCAGTCGCGCAACTACTCGCTCCCCATCTTCGGCGGCATCAACCGGCGCGGCTATTACGGTGTCAATTTCGGCGGCAGCACCAATGCCGGCGGCGGCGGCGGGCGCTACGACATGGACGGCGAGCACGCGCTCGGCTTCTACTGGGGGCCGTGGACCGACGCCGGCGAGGTCGAGGAGCAGGACGAGCGCCTGCCGCATCTGGTGCTTGCGCGCCGGCTTGACAGGAATTTCCACGGCTTCGGCAAGTATCGCGGCGGCACCCCGCTGCTCGAGGTCGCGATGGGCTGCGGCGAGGCCGATTGCGCGATGAGCTCGTGGGGGAGCTGCGACAAGGTGAGCTTCAACTACGGGCTGTTCGGCGGCTATGCCGGCCCGCCCAACCCGCGCCTGGTGATCCGGGGCAGCGACCTGGCGGAGCGGGTGAAGGCGGGCGAGGACATCGAGCTCGGCCAGTACGCGCTCTTGGCCGGGAAGCGCCTCGGCGGGGACTACGTCCTGACCTCGTCGTCGAAGGACGCCGAGGGGTTCGGCGAGAACGACCTCGTCGTCCACTCGGTCGGCGGCGGCGGCGGCTATGGCGACGTGCTGGAGCGCGACCCCGATCTCGTGCTGGCCGACCTCGCCGCCGGGCTGATCACGAGCGACGTGGCGGAGAAGATCTACGGCGTCGCGCTCGACGCCACCGGCACGCTTGCCGACGAGAAAGCGACCGGGCGCCGCCGCGCGCGCATCCGCAGGCAGCGCCTGGCGAAGGGACGGAAATTCGACGACTTCGTCCGCGACTGGAAGAAGCAGCGCCCGCCCGAGAGCGCGCTCGAGAAATACGGAAACTGGCCCGAGCCCAGGCTCGCTGCCTACGAAGCGCCGTTCTGGGGGCTATACGAAAATGGGGCGAAGCGTGGTTAGGCCGTCCGGCTGCCGTCAGTCCGAGTTGACCGAACTAGGCCAATGGCCTACACCGTCCCCATGGAGTTCGAGTGGGACGAAGGCAAGAGCGATGATTGCTTCGTGCAGCGCGGTTTCGATTTCAACTTTGCGATCCGCGCGTTTCTCGACCCCAACCGCGTCGTCCAGATCGACCGTCGCTGGGACTACGGAGAGGATCGCTACCGGCTTCTCGGTTCGATCGAGAGGCGCCATTTCATCGTGATCTACACGATGCGCGGTTCGGTCATTCGCATCATTTCGGCCCGCAAGGCCAACAGGAAAGAGGTTCGGGGCTATGAGCAAGACGCGCGTCAGGATTGATCCCGACGACCCGCGGAGCCTTCCTGCGGCGCGGGTGAACTACCAAATGCTCGATGAGACGACCGAACGCGACCTCGCCTTGCAGCAGCGCGAGGACGACGTCGAAGCGGCGCGCGACATGGCGAGATACGCCCGTCGCGTGCGCAAGCGCCTCGGCCTTACGCAACGCGAGTTCGCGCGGCGCATCGACGTGCCGCAGGAGACGATCCGTAACTGGGAACAGGGCAAGCGCCGCCCGACCGGCGCGGCGAGGGCGCTTCTAAGGGTGCTCGACAAGGCGCCCGAGACCGCGCTGCGGGTCCTGACTTGAGGCCGCGCATGACCGCCCCCCTCGACCGGCGCATCGAGAACGCGGCGGCGCCGCTGTTCGCGCCGCTCGGCCTCGCCTTGCCGCTCGGGATCGAGCAGGTCGCGCGGGAGGATTTTTGCGCCGACCCGGCGCTCGCGAGCTTCGTGCTGCGCTCGGCGCAGGCGGCGCTGGAGGCCGACGCAATCGCCGCCTCCTTCGATTGCGCCGGCGCGCCCGGCGACGCGACGCTCGCCCTGACGCGGCGGCTGGCGGACGAAGTCGGCGCGGAGGCCGCGGTGCTCGGCACGCTTGCGGCGCCGTCGACCCTGGCCGCCGACGGCGCGGTCGAGGAGGCCGCGCGGCGCGCGAGCGCGGCGGTCGACGGGCTGTGCGACGCCGGGGTCGCCGGGCTGGTCATGCTGGAGGCGGTCGCGGACCCGGACCCCGCTTCGTTCGGCGCCTTCGATGCCGCCTTCAACCTCGCCGCCTATTACCAGGTCCCGGTGCTCTATCTTGCCCGGCACGCGCTGGCGGGCGATGTCGCGGCGGCGGCGCGGGCGGCCGG
>JAPPGP010000212.1 GCA_028821395.1 Defluviicoccus sp. | reverse complement strand
CTTAAGCCACGTCCGCCACCATCTCACCTAGCCATCATGAATAAAGCGGGCTAACGAACATGTGAGACAAGGAGATGTGCTCCTCTGCTATTTGACGCGGCTTTCCAGATGGTGTGGGGCGCTTCGTGTCGAATCAGATATGTATCTGGACTCTCAACCAATATTTGCTGATCCGGATCCGTTCACCGTACGGTTCAATGTTGCACCTATTGTGGTGTTGCAACCCGAATACGCGATTCCAATACACGACGATAGTGTTTGGCCTTCACTGTCGATCACCAAGTCGTTCGACAAAAGCCGCTCGACTTGGACTGGCTTCTTCCGCAATTCACTCAACAAATTCAATGTTATGGACGGCGAATACTTGTTGAATTTGATCAAACGACAACAAGAATTGAAACACTTCTATACTTTGTCGAAACGGGACGTACGCTATCTTGAAACACCGCAAGTCCCTACTCCAAGCGGAATGGTTGAGGTTGAAATACCGGTCGACGATTCGGACGAACTGCCAACAGGAAATAAAGGGGTAGTGGTTGGTCGCGACGATTCAATAAATGTCCAAGCAAAAGTCGCACAAATTGGAGCGGAAATGGGATTTCGCATTTGGGTCCCGCGGAATGACAAACAGCGGGTGCAGGAGCGCCTTCCACGCAGCATGCACGATCAATTCCTAAGTAAACTGCCTCTCAACTACGATGACACTACTCTCAAGACCATAGAGCAGATCGATATTTTGTGGCTGAAGGGACGATCCATTGCAAGGGCCTTTGAAATTGAACACACCACTGCCATCTATTCTGGGCTTCTCAGGATGGCCGACCTTCTCGCTCTCCAACCCAATATGGACATCCGACTCCACATCGTGGCTGCGGAAGAGAGGCGAGACCAAGTATTGGGACAAATCAAGAGGCCTGTTTTCTCACTGTTGGAGAGGGGGCCACTATACAAACAATGTACCTATTTGTCGTATGGTTCGATCAACGAACTAGAAAAAACTCCGAACTTGCCGCACATTAAAGACACCATCATTGATGAATATGAAGAATCTGCGGACACGTAGGGAGCGCTATGGCTATGCACCCTATGTGTCAAATTGGAATAATCGCTCGACAACCATCCCCCTACCGCTCCACCCCCGCCAGCCTCTCTAGCACCGCGCAGACCGACGCCGTGTCCTCTCCCCGCCGACCTTGGGCGAGGGCGGCGTTGTAGACCTGGCCGGAGGCGGCGAAGAGGGGGGCGGCGCAGCCGAGCTCGGCGAGGAAGTCGCCGATGACCTTCATGTCCTTGAGCTGCATCTCGATCGACGCCGAGACGTTGGTGTAGTCGTTCGCCACCATTTGCGGGCCGCGCAGCTCGAACAGGCGCGAGGTGGCGGCGCTGCTGGCGACCACCTCGTAGATCGTCTTTGGGTCGAGCCCCGCCTTGATGCCGAGCGCGAAGGCCTCGCCGGCGGCCACGTTGTGGATCGCCACCAGCAGGTTGGCGACGAACTTCATCCGGCTGCCGTTGCCGAAAGCGCCGAGGTCGTATTGCGCGCGGGAAAACCCCTCGAACACGTCGGTCAGGGAGGCGATGGCGGCCGTATCGCCGCTCGCGAAGACCACCAGGTCGCCGGTGAGCGCTTGCGCGCCGGTGCCGCTCAGGGGCGTGTCCAGTAGGGTCATGCCGGCTTCGGCGAGCGCCTCCCGCCCCGCCTCCTTCACCGCGATGGGAAGCGTCGAGGTGTCGAAGACAACGAGGCCCGGCCTCGCGGCGGCGGCGATCCCGTCCGCCCCGCTCGTCACCGCCTCGAAGGCGGCGATGCTGGGAAGCGAGGTCAGCACGCAATCGGCGGCTTCGGCCACCGCGCGCGGGCTCTCCGCCAACTTGCCGCCGATTGCCGCCAGCGCGTCCGCCCGCGCCGGATCGGTGTCGCGCCCGACGACGTCGAACCCGGCCGCGATCAGGTTCTTCGCCATCGCCCCGCCCATCCGGCCCAGCCCCACGATTCCAACCGTCTTCGCCATCGCCCCTCTCCCGCGCCGCGCCGTGCCGCGTGCTATAAGAACCGCTCGGCACCATAGCGGCCCGGGACCGGCTCGGCATGGCAAATCAGGGGGTGGGCGCGTCGATCCCGCGCAAGGAGGACGACCGGCTGATGCGCGGGCGCGGCCGCTTCGTGGCCGATTTCGGCCTCGCCGGCCAGCTCGAGGCGGCCTTCGTGCGAAGCCCCGTCGCGCATGCCCGGATCCGCGGGATCGACATCCCGGACGACATCCGTCCCCGCGTCTCCACCGCCGCCGACATGGCGGGTGTCGGGCCGATTCGCGCGGTCTCGGCGCTGCCCGGCTTCAAGCCCTCGGTCCAGCCCGCGCTCGCGGAGACCAAGGTGCGCCAGGTGGGCGAGGCGATTGCCGTCTGCGTGGCCCGGACCCGCGCCGAGGCCGAGGACATGGCCGACCGCGTGGCGGTCGATTTCGACATCCTGCCGGCGGTCTCCGACATGCTCGCCGCGCGCGATGCCGACGCGCCGCTGGTGCACGAGGACTGGGGCGACAACGTGTTCCTGGAAACCCTGGTCGAGGACGACATCGAGGCGGTCGCCGCCCGCGCCGCGGTCAAGGTGACACGCGAGGTGCGCACCGCGCGCCAGTGCATGGCGCCGATCGAGGGCAGGGGCGTGCTCGCCGAATGGGATCCCAGGCTGCGCCAGCTCACCGTGACCTCGGCCGCCCAGCTGCCCCATATCGTCCGCACCGGGATCGCCGAATGCCTCGGGCTCGACCACGCCAGCGTCCGGGTGATCGCGCCCGATGTCGGCGGCGGGTTCGGCTACAAGGGGATCCTGGCGCCGGAGGAGGTCTGCATCGCCTGGCTCGCCAGGCGGCTGGAGCGCCCGGTGCGCTGGCTGGAGGACCGGCGCGAGCACTTGACCGCCAACGCCAATTGCCGCGAGCACCACTACATCCTCACCGTCTATGCCGACGCCGAGGGAAGGCTGCTCGGGCTGGAGGCCGAGGCGACGGTCGATGCCGGGGCCTATTCGGCCTACCCGTTCTCGGCCTGCCTGGAGGCGGCCCAGGTCGCGGCCATCCTGCCGGGGCCCTATCTGTTCGACACCTTCCGCTGCCGCACGTTTTCGGTCGCCTCGAACAAGCCGCCGATCCTGCCGTTCCGCGGGGTGGCGCGGCCCGGCGTCTGCCTCGCGCTGGAGCTGGCGATCGACGCCGTCGCCCGCGAGATCGGGCGCGAGCCGCACGAGCTCCGGCTCGACAATTTGGTCCGGCCCGAGCAGATGCCCTACGACAACATCACCGCCAGGCACTACGACTCGGGCGACTATCCCGAGTGCCTGCGCCGCGCCGCCGCGGCGATCGACGTGGCCCGGGTCCGCGCGCGCCAGGGCCGCGGCGAGCCGGACGGGCGGCGCGTCGGGCTCGGCTTCTCGATCTTCTGCGAACAGGCCGGGCACGGCACCTCGGTCTATGCCGGCTGGGGCATCCCGATGATCCCGGGCTTCGAGCAGGCGGTGGCGCGGATGACGCCCGATGGCGGGCTCGAGCTCCGCGTCGGCGTGCACAGCCACGGCCAGGGGCTTGAGACCACGCTCGCCCAGGTGGCGAACGAGGTGCTCGGCATTGACACCGACGCCGTCAGGGTGGTGCTGGGAGATACCGCATACACCCCCTATTCGACCGGCACCTGGGGGTCGCGCTGCATGATCCAGGCGGGCGGCGCCGTGGCCGAGGCGTGCAAGCGGCTCGCCGTGCGCATCCGCCAGATCGGCGCCGGCCTGTTGCAGGTCGACCCCGCCTCGGTGCGGCTGGAGGACGGTCGGGTAGCCGGCCCGTCGGGCAGCGTGACGCTCGCCGAGGTTGGGCGCACCTGGTATCTCCGCCCGCAGGACCTCACGCAGGAGGCCGACCCGCAGGGGCTGGAGGCGGTCGGCGGCTACAAGCCGGCGCGCGATTCCGGCACCTTCAGCTATGCCAGCCACGCCGCCGTGGTCGCCGTCGACACCGCGACCGGCGAGGTCGAGATCCTCGACTACGCGGTGGTCGAGGACGGCGGCGTGCTGGTCAACCCGATGATCGTCGACGGTCAGGTGCATGGCGGCACCGGCCAGGGGATCGGCCAGGCGCTCTACGAGGAGATGCCCTACGCGGACGACGGCCAGCCCCTCGCCCCGACGCTCGCCGACTACCTCCTGCCGGGGCCGACCGAGATCCCGTCGATCCGCGTCGATCACATGGAGACGCCCGCGCCCTATACCACCTTCGGGCAGAAGGGGATCGGCGAGGGCGGCGCGATCGGCCCGCCGGCGGCCATCGCCAACGCGATCAACGACGCGCTCGCCCCGCTCGGGGTCGAGATCACCGAGTGCCCGATCACGCCGCGCCGGCTGCTGGCGGCCATCGCGGCGGCGGATCGTCCGAGCGGCGCGGGGTGACGGCGCCCGCCCCCTCGGGCGCGGCCGGGTTCGTCCTGCCGCGGCCCTCGGCCATGCTCGAGCTGGCGATGGACGACGGCGCGCCGATCCGCGCGGTGCGCCACGGCAACCCGTCCGGGCCGCGCATCGTGCTGAGCCACGGCAACGGCCTGGCGAGCGACGCCTACTTCCCGTTCTGGCGGCCGATGCTGGAACGCTTCGATCTCGTCCTTTTCGATTTCCGCAATTGCGGGCGCAACCCGTTCCACGCCGCGCAACCGCACGACTATCGCCGCTTCGCGCGCGACAACGCCGCGGTCCACCCAGCGATTGCCCGGGAATGGGGCGAAAAGACCACGATCGGCGTGTTCCATTCGATGTCGGCGATCGCCGCGCTGCTCGCGGTGGTCGACGGCGTCTGGCACTGGGATGCGCTGGTGCTGTTCGACCCGCCGCTGGCGCCGCCCGAGGGGGACCCGCTGCGCGGGCGGCTGCTGGCCGAGGGCGAGGCGCTCTGCAAAGCGGCGCTGATCCGCAAGAACCGGGTTCCCGACCCCGACGAGCTCGCCGACGTGTACCGCTATCTGCACAGGTTCCGCCGCCTGAGGAAGGGGGTGGCCGAGCTCATCGCGGCCTCGACGCTGCGCTTCGATGCCGCGGCCGGGGACTGGCTGCTCTGCTGCCCGGGGCCGGTCGAGGCGGACCTCTATTTGGAGGTCGCGACGCTGCCGATCTGGCAGGAGGCCGGGCGGCCCGAGCGCCCGCTCCTGATCGTGGGAGCGGACCCGGAACCGGCGGATGCGCCGATCACCGCGCCCTGCTGCGCCAAGTTCTGCGTAACCCACGGCATCGACTACGCCTGCGTGCCCGACACCAGCCATCTCCTGCAGCTCGAGGAGCCCGAGCGCTGCTTCGCGCTGGTGGAGAGCTTTCTCGCCGAACACGGACTCGCCCGATGACCGCGCCGCCCGACATTTTCCGCGTCCCCGAACCGACCGCCTGGTTGGACGCGGAGATGCCGGACGGCGCCGTCATCCGGGTGCGCCGCCACGGCAATCCCGCCGGGCCGCGGCTGGTGATGGCGCATGGCAACGGCTTCGCCATCGACGCCTATTACCCGTTCTGGCGCCTGCTGCTGGAGCGCTACGATCTCGCGATCTACGACCAGCGCAACCACGGCCGCAACCCGCGCCACGAGGTCGGGCGTCACGACGTGCCCGCCTTCGTCGCCGACATGGACCGGCTGGTCGAGCTGATCCCGGCGCGTTTCGGCGCCAAGCCGACGATCGGCGTGTTCCACTCGATCTCGGCGGTGACCGCGATCTGGCACGCGCTCGATCATGGCTGGCGCTGGGACGCGCTGGCGCTGTTCGACCCGCCGCTGATCCCCTCGCCCGGCCACCGGGCGCATGAGGTGGCGCGGAGCTTCGAGCTCGGCCTCGCCGACTGGGCGGCGTCGCGGCCCGACCGCTTCGCACACGCGATGGAGCTCGCCGCCCGCTTCGCCCGGTCGAAGAGCCTCGCGCGCTGGGTCGAGGGCGCACACACGCTGATGGCGCGCGCGATCACCCGCGAAGACCCGGAGGGAGGCGTCGTCCTGTGTTGCCCGCGCGAGGGCGAATCCCGGGTCTACCGCACCAATGCCGGGCTCGACCTCTGCCCGCGCCTCGGCGAGCTCGCCGGGCCGCTGGTCTTCATTTCGTCCGATCCCGACGCCCCCGGCGCGCTCGCCCCCGGCAAGGTCGGGCGGGCGATGCGGGAAGACCACGGCATCGCGTGGACGCCCATCGCCGACACCAGCCACCTGCTCCAGATCGAACGCCCCGACGCCTGCCACGCCGCGCTGGAGGCGTTTCTGGCGGGGCTCTCCCTGGATTAGCGCGCGGTCAGCGGCCCTCGATGCGCATGTCGTCCGGCACGATGCGCCCGTTCTCGACGATGCTCTCGCCATCCAGCGTCAGCGTGCAGCCCTTGAGCGGGATGTCGATATGGCACAGCGTGTCGTTGTCGCCGCCGACCTCGGTATTGGGGCCGGTGGAGAACAGCACGTTGCCGTAGAACGCGCGCCCGTCCTGGCCGGTGGAGTTCGCGGCGGCCGGGTCGGTGCCCATGAAGTCCCATCGCGCCCGCGGATCGAGCCCCCAGCCGATATGCGAGATCGCGTAGGCCCGCGGGTCGTCGTAGCTCGCCATGAAGCTCCGCAGCAGCTCGGCGTCGAGCCCGGCGCCGGCGATGTCGGCGATCATGCCGCGCTCGACGGTGAGCGTGATCGGGTCGACGACATAGCGCATCGTCGGCAGCAGCAGCTGGTCGCCGGTGTCGATCACCACGGTGCCGTCGACGCCCTCCTCCACCGCCGCGGTGTAGAGGAACACCCCCGGCCAGTGGTCCCAGCGCCCGGGCTCGTCGGTATAGCCGTACTGCTCGCCGATCCGGTAGTCGCCGAGCCGGTAGGTGACGTCGGTGCCGCCGGGCGAGGTGATGCGGAGCTCCTTCGCCCGGGCCAGCCGGGCCGAGCCCGCCTCGATCCGCCTGCGATCGCCAGGGTTCGACACCATGCGCTGCAGCACCTCGATCGGCTCGATCACCAGCAGCATGCGCGGGCCGGCATCGGTGATCTCGGTCTGCTCCTTCGACCACAGCAGCCCGACGAGGTCGACCACCATGTCGACGCGTTTCAGCGCCGCCATCGCGGGCGCGTTGCCCTTGAGCGAGTTGCCCGGGCCGAAGAAGCTGCCGGGCTTCTTCCTGATGTTGACCTGGAAGGCATCGGCCTCGAGCTCGGACGCGGCGGCGAGGAACGCCCTCGCGTGCTCCGCCCGCACGTCGCCTTCCGAGAACACGGCGAGGCTGGTTCCCGGGCCCACATCGCAGAGCTCGAGCTCCTGCCTGAACAACGCGACCACGTCCGAATCCGTCGCCATCGTCTCCTCCGCCCTTTGCCGCCCGCCCCCGGGCGCGTCGGGAAAACGCTAGCACCGGCGGTTTTCCCCGGCAAGGAAGGCGAACCGGTGAATCGCCGCGGTCACTAGCGGTAGCGGACGCCGACCTCCACGTTATGCGTGCCATAGGTCACGTCGGGTTCGCCGAAATCGGTCTCGGTCGTGCCGAAATAGCGGTAGCCCAAATGGAGGTCGATCCTGTCCGTCATGGAGTAGCCAACGCCCAACATGGCCTGGTAGGCCAGAGAGATTTTGTCGCCGGTATCTCGCTCGGACGGCCCGGCCTGTTCGTCGACCGGCATCGTCGGATCGATTTCCAATTCATGCCAAGCAAGACCGAAGCCGCCGCCGACATAGGGCCGCACCGGACCGGCCTCGAAGTCGTAGACACCGTTGATCATGAAGCTCAGCGTGTCGAACCGGCCATCGATCCGGACTCCCCCGGACTCGTCGAGATCGAACCCGCGATAGCCGATCTCGCCCTCACCCCTCAGCCGGCTCGCCAAGCTGTAACCCAGCACCCCGAGAACGCCAAACCCGTTCTTCGTGGGGAGGTCGAAAGTCACCGGGGCGTCCAACAAATGTTCCGTCCATTCGGAGTCCCGGGGGATCACCAGCAGGCGGGTGAGCGCCATGTAGTAGCCGTTCCTGCCGTCCTCGGCCCTCGCCGGCTGGACCGGCGAGGGCAGCGCGAGCCCGAGCAGACAGAGAAACAGCCAATGCCGAAATCGAATCATCATGCTTTACCCCTTTCGAGCCACCGGCACGGCCGGTGGCGAGCTGCCCGTACTGCAACGCAGGATTGCAGAAAGCCTGTCAATTCCCCCAAGGGAAGAAAGGCGGGTCGCGTCAGACCGGCCTCAGATCGGCTTGGCGAGCAGGGTGGGGATGGCGAAGCTGTCGAGGACGACAATGCGGTCGAGGAATTTGAGCGTGTCCCCGAACGCTCCGATGGTGTCGCGGTAGCAGCCGACCGCGAACAGCCGCGAGACGCCCTCGACATCGGTCTGGTAGAGGGCGTATGGGGTCTCCGCCTCGATCGGGTTTGCGGAGGCGGTCATCCTGGGCGGGCCGGTGATGCGGCGCGCGCTGTGCGGGTTGTAGGTGTTGGCCCTGAGCAGCGAGACGATCCGGTCGCTCAGCGCCTTCTTGGTCTCGCACAGCATCACCGCCCCGGGCAGTCCCTGTCGGATGTTCTCCAGCGGCACGATGCGGTACGCGCTCTCGTCGTGGAACAGGTCGAGCCAGGCCTGGTAGTCCTCGTTGTCGAGCGCCGCCGAGGCCTCGGCGATCAGGGCCTCCACCTGCAGGCGCAGCGCGACATCCACCGCTCAGCCCTCGCGCGGGTCGAGGCCCATGATCTCGCAGTAATACGACCAGAAGCCGCGGATCATCACGTCGTCGAGCTTCTCGTCGCCGTCCCGGATCGGCCCGCGCCCGCCCATCTCGACCACCGAGTTACCAGGCCCGCCGGCGCGGTGGCCGGACTGGCAGGCTTCGAGCGCCTCGGCGTCCTCCAGCGAGACATAGCCGGCGGGGCCGGCCATGTTGGCCTGGCGCAGCCGGTGCGCCGTCATCTCGGCGCTGTCGTCCCGGTAGCCGAAGACGGTGAAGACGAGGTCGAAGGCGCCCGGCCCCTTGGGGCGGATCTGGCGGGCGGCGAGCGCGTTGCGGATCTGCTGGAAGGTGCTGTTGGGAAAGATCGAGCACATCGTGGTCGAGCGGTCGTCGTCGAACTCGCGCGCGAAATGGAGCAGCCGCGGGTCCTGCAGCGAGAGCCGCGCGCCTTCCGCCGCCTCGGCGAGCGGGAGCGGCGGCCCCGGATCGAGCGCGGGCGGCGGCGCGTTCTCGTACTCCTCGGGCGGCTGGCGGACGAAGAGCAGGCTGTGGCGGCGCTTCGGGTCCATCCGCGAGCCGCAATCGTGCGTCGAGCGGTTGATCCCGAACGTGCTCTGGAAGCCGTGCAGCAGCGCGCCGTGATAGTGATCGCGCACGTTCTCCAGATAGGCCTTCCAGTTGCCGCGCACCGACTGGCGCTGGTAGCCGAGAACCCGGACGGGGCCGCGGAACAGGCGCTGCAAGTGGGCCACATGGGTCGGGCCGAGATAGTCCCTGAGCGGCTCGACGCTGTCCGAGAAGGTGGCGAACAGGACGCCGTTGACGCCGTCGACCCGGAGCTTCCTCAGCCCGTGGCAGGCCATGTCGAAATCGTCCGGCATGCCCGGGCTGCCGCCGACGCCGTGACGATGGGGAACCGCGACCAGATCGCCCGCGAGATCGTATGTCCAGCTGTGATAGAGGCAGACATGGGCGGAGACGTTGCCGAAATTCTCGCGCTGGATCAGCGCGCCGCGATGCGAGCAGCGGTTGACGAAGGCATGGACCCGCCCGTCTTCCGCCCGGTTGTAGACGACCGGCGCCTCGCCGATGACGGTGCGGCGGAAATCCCCCGCATTCGGGATCTCGGCTTCCAGCCCGAGGAAGCACCATGTCCCGCCCTCGAAGATGCGCTCGATCTCGAGCCGGTAGAGCGCCTCGTCGCGATACCAGGCGTAGGGAATGCGATCGAAGCCGGGACGATCCATCGCGTCGGCCCCCGAAATCTGCGGCAGGAGGAGTCTAGAGCGTATCCGGGTTGGGTGGAACCATTCCCGCCGCCGCCTCCCGGCTCAACGGCAGTCGGCGACCGCGTCCTCGGTCAGCACCTTGATGAGATGCGCGCGGTATTCGGCGCTGCCGTGGATGTCGGAGGTGAGCCCGTCGGCCGGAACCGCGATCTCCGCAAGGGCGCCGGGGTCGAAGGAGGCGGCGAGCGCGCGCTCGAACGCCGCCACCCGGAACACGCAGGGTCCGGCGCCGGTAACCGCCACCCGGACGGCGCCGTCGGTGAGGCGGGCGACGAACACGCCGACGATGGAGAACCGCGATGCCGGGTTGGGGAACTTGCGGTAGCTGGCGGAAGCGGGAACGGGAAACCGCACCTCGACGATCAGCTCGTCCCTTTCCAACGCGGTCTCGAACATGCCGGTGAAAAAGCCGCCGGCCGCGATCCGCCGCCTCGTCGTGACGATCTCCGCGTCGAGCGCCAGCACCGCCGAGGGATAGCAGGCGGCGGGGTCGTTGTTGGCGAGCGAGCCGCCGATGGTCCCCCGGTTGCGCACCAGCGGATCGCCGATCCCGCCGGCAAGCGCGGCGAGCGCGGGGATTCTCTCCTTGACCGACGGCGAGGCCGCCACCGTCGCGTGCGTCGTCATCGCCCGGACGGCGAGGGTTGCGGGCTCGACGGCAATGCCGGTCAGGCCGCCGACCGCGGCGAGGTCGACCAAATCCGACGGCGCCGCGAGACGGTGCTTCATCACCGGGATCAGGCTCATCCCGCCGGCCAGCGGGCGCCGGTCCCCGTCCCCGGCAAGGACCTCCTCGGCCTCGGCGAGATCGCCGGGGCGGTGGTAGCTGTAGGGGTGCATCAGCCCTCCGCCATCGCCGCCGCGCCGGCGAGGATCGCAGCCACGATGTTCTGGTAGCCGGTGCAGCGGCAGAGATTGCCCTCCAGCCCGGCGCGCACGGCGTCCTCGTCGGTGGCCGCGCCGCGGCGGATCAGGTCGAGCGCGCTCATGATCATGCCCGGGGTGCAGAACCCGCATTGCAGGGCGTGGTGCTCTTTGAAGGCGGCCTGGAGCGGGCTCAGCCCGTGCTCTGGCGAGACTCCCTCGATGGTGGTCACCGCGTGGCCCTCGGCTTGGGCGGCGAAGACCGTGCAGGACTTGACCGCGATCCCGTCGAGATGGACGGTGCAGGCGCCGCACTGGCTGGTGTCGCAGCCGACATGGGTGCCGGTGAGCCCGGCGCAGCGGCGGACGAACTCGACCAGCAGCATCCTCGGGTCCACCTCGGCGGCGTGCTCGCGCCCGTTGATGTCGAGCGTCACCCGGATCACCCGGCGGCCTCCTCCAGCGCCCGCCACACCGCATCCGGGGTGTAGGGCTGGCGCACGTGGCGGACGCCGAGATCCCACAGCGCGTCGACGACCGCGTTGCCGATCGCCGCCGGCGCGCCGATGGTGCCGGTCTCGCTGCCGCCCTTGACGCCGAGCGGGTTGGACGGCGCCGGGGTCTCCTGGAAGGTCATACGCACCCCCGGCATGTCGGAGGCGCGCGGCAGGGCATAGTCCATCAGCGTGCCGGAGAAGAGCTGGCCCGCCGCGCCTTCGTCATAGACCACGCGCTCCATCAGCGCCTGGCCGAGCCCCTGGGCGAGCCCGCCGACCACCTGCCCCTCGACGATCATCGGGTTGACGATGTTGCCGCAATCGTCGGCGGTGAAGTAATCGCGCACCGTCACCTTGCCCGAGCGCGGCTCGACGAGGACCACGGCGAGATGCATCGCCTGCGGGTCGTTGGTGTCGGGCGGCTCGTAGAACACGGTCTCCTCGAGCCCGGGCTCCATCGAGCCGTCGGGCGGCAGGCCCGCGCCGTGATAGGCGGCATCGGCCACTTCGGCGAAGCCGAGCCGGCGGTCGGTGCCGCGCACCGAGAACGCCGCGTCCTCGTACAGCAGATCCTCCTCGGCGCATTCGAGCATGTGGGAGGCCAGGCGCCGCGCCTTGTCGATCACCCGGTCGGAGGCCCGCATGATCGCCACCCCGCCGACCGAGAGCGAGCGCGACCCCCAGGTGCCGTTGCCGAAGGGGATGCTGCCGGTGTCGCCCTCGACCAGGGCGATGTCCTCGATGGGGAGCCCGAGGCGGTCGGCGGCGATCTGGCAGAACGTGGTGTCGTGGCCCTGGCCGTGGCTGTGCGAGCCGACGAAGACGGTCGCCTTGCCGTCCGAATGGACGCGCACGATGGCGCTCTCGTACCCGCCATGGAGGCCGCCCCGGCTGGCGAGGTTTCGGCTCGACCCGGTGCCCGACTTGTCGAGGAAGCAGGCGATGCCGATCCCCATTCGGACGCCCTGTCGCAGCAGCCGCCGCTGCTCCGCGCGCAGCCCCTCGTAGTCGGCGATGGCAAGCAGCTTGTCGAACAGCGCCGGCGGGTCGCCGCAATCGTAGGCGCGCCCGACGGGCGTGGTGTAGGGGAAGGAATCGGCCGGGATCAGGTTGCGCCGGCGGATCTCGGCCACGTCGATGCCGAGCTCGCGCGCGCCGTTCTCCAGCAGGCGTTCGTTGACGAAGGTCGCCTCCGGCCGGCCGGAGCCGCGATAGGCGTCGATGGGCACCGTGTTGGTGTAGGCGCCGCGCACCCGCAGATGCAGGTTGGGCGTGGTGTAGAGACCGGTCACCGTCTGCGGGTAGGAGTTGCCCGGAATGCTCGGCGCGAAGTTCGAGAGATACGCCCCGAGCGCGGCGATGGTGTCGATTTCCAGCGCGAGGATCCTGCCGTCCCGGTCGAACGCCATGCGGGCCTTGGTATGGTGGTCGCGCGCCTGGGCGTCGGACATCAGCGCCTCGGCCCGGGTCGAGGTCCACTTGACCGGGCGCCCGAGCAGCATCGAGGCCCAGACCACGGTCGAAACCTCGACCGCGAAATGGCATTTCAGCCCGAACCCGCCGCCGACATCGGGCGAGATGACCCGGAGCTTGTGCTCGGGCACGTGGAGCGCGTACTTGGCGAGCCAGCGGCGCAGGTAGTGCGGCGTCTGGCTGGTCGCCCAGAGCGTGATGTCCCCGGTCGCCTCGTCGAACGCCGACAGATAGGCGCGGGGCTCGAGCGGGCTGCCGGCGACGCGTTGGGTATCGAGCGTCAGCGCGACAGTATGATGCGCCGCGTCGAAGACCGCCGCCGTGGCCGCCCGGTCGCCGCGCTCGATCTCGAAGATCAGGTTGGAGGCGAAGCGCTCGTGGAGGATGGGCGCGTCGGCATCGAGGCTGCGCGCGATGTCGGTGACCGCGGGCAAGGCCTCGTAGTCGACCGCGATCGCCTCGGCGCCGTCGAGCGCGGCGTAGCGGTCGTCCGCGACCACCGCCGCGACCACGTCGCCGACATGGTGGACCTTGCCGGAGGCGAGTGCCGGGCGCAGCGCCTCGTTCATCGGCCTTCCGTCGGAGAACGGCATCGGGTGGACGCAGGTGAGCGCGCCGAGCCCGGCCGCCTGCCAGTCGGCGGCGGTCAGCACCCGGAGCACGCCCGGCAGCGCCCGGGCCGGCGCGGGATCGATGGAGCGGATGCGGGCATGGGCGTGCGGCGAGCGGACGAAGGCGATATGCGCGGTGCCGGCCGGCTCGATGTCGTCGACGAACCGCCCGCGCCCCTTGAGGAACTTGTCGTCCTCGCGGCGCCTCAGCCTACGGCCGAAATACACCCCCGCCTCCCGCGTTCTCCGGGGTCAATAACGGGCCGGGCCTCCCCGGGTGTCAAGCCGGGCTTGGCCGGGGCGGCGGCGATGCGCTATCGTGGGCGCGAGCGGGAAGGGGCACGGCATGAACGAATTGATGTTGATCCTCGGCTTCATGGTGGTCGGTGCCGTGGTCGCCTTCATCTGCGCCGAGATCGAGTGGCGTCTCGCGGGCAAGCCGCGGATGTCGGACAAGTAAAGGGACGGCCCCGAGCCTCACCCCAGGCGGGCCGACCGGTTCTCGTGCCCCGCCCATTTGGGCAGGGCATCGTCGATGTCGAGCACCCGCGCGCCGTAGAAGATGTGGCAGCGCGGCCTGAACGCCCCGGGCACGGCGGGCGGGTCGCCGAAATCGAACAGCGCCGGGAAGGCGAGCCACATGCGACGCCCCTCGTCCGCGATCGGGGTGCCGCAGCGCCCGCAATCGATCCGGCAGGGGAGCACCCGTTCGGGTGCATCGGTCTCGCTGCTGTAAAAGCGCAGCCGGTCGGCGCCCGCGCACACCCGGACGTCCTGCTTTCGGAAGATCGCCGCCCACTGCATCGGCGCGCCGTGCCGCCGCTGGCAGTGGGTGCAATGGCAGATCTTGGCGCCGAGCGGATCGGCGCGGACCTCGTAGCGGACGGCGCCGCACTTGCAACGCGCCCGATACCGCGCATCGAAAGGCGCATCGTCCGGGCGCAGATAGAGCCGCGCAAAGTCGTCCATGGCGCAATCCGGTCGTTGCGGAGCCGAGCCTATCCTGCGCACCCGGGCGCGGGAAGCGCGGGATTTCTGGACTTCCCGGCCAGCGGCACGATATTACGCCCGCCATGGACGGACCCGAATTCATCAAGATGCACGGGCTCGGCAACGATTTCGTGATCGTCGACGCCAGGCAGCGCGCGTTCGCGCCGGACGCCGCAGAGGTGCGCGCGATCGCCGACCGGCGCACCGGCATCGGCTGCGACCAGCTGATCGTGCTGCGGCCGCCGGCCGATGCGGCGGCCGATGCGGCTTTCACGATCCACAACGCGGACGGCGGCGAGGCGGAGGCCTGCGGCAACGCGGCGCGCTGCGTTGCCTGGATGGCGATGGCGGAGACCGGGCGCGACAGCGTCAGGCTGGAGACCGCGGCGGGGTCGCTCGGCGCGCGACGCGCGGGTCCCTGCGCGGTCACGGTAGACATGGGCGAGCCGCGCTTCGGCTGGCGCGACATTCCCCTGGCCGCCGACCGCGACACGCTGCATCTGCCTCTCGCGCGCGGGCCGCTGGCCGACCCGGTCGCGGTCAGCATGGGCAACCCGCACGCGGTGTTCTTCGTCGACGACGCGGAGGCGGTGGACCTGGCGGCGCTGGGCCCGGCGCTGGAGCACGACGAGCTTTTCCCCGAATGCGCCAACATCGGCGTGGCCGAGCTGCGCGGCAAGGACCGGATACGGCTCCGGGTGTGGGAGCGCGGCGCCGGGCTCACCATGGCCTGCGGCACCGGGGCCTGCGCGGCGCTGGTGGCCGCCCACCGACGCGGCAAGGCGGGCCGCCGCGCGACGGTCCAGCTCGACGGCGGGAAGCTGGAGATCGCCTGGGGCGCGGACGGCCGGGTGAGCATGACGGGGCCGGTGGCAGTCAGCTTCCGCGGCGCGATCGACGGGGCGCTGGCCGGATGAGCGCGCCCGAGATCGTCACCTTCGGCTGCCGCCTCAACGCGCTGGAATCGGAGATCATCCGTCGCCGCGCCGCCGAGGCCGGGCTCGCGGATGCGGTGATCGTCAACACCTGCGCGGTGACGGCGGAAGCCGAGCGCCAGGCGCGCCAGGCGATCCGCCGCGCAAGGCGGGAAGCACCGCAGAAGCGCATCGTGGTCGCCGGCTGCGCGGCTCAGCTCGATCCCGGCCACTACGCCGCCATGCCCGGGGTCGACCGGGTGCTCGGCAACCGGGAGAAGCTGTCGGCTTCGAGCTACGCGGCGCACGCCCCGCAGCGCGCGGTCGGCGACATCATGGCGGCGCGCGAGGGCGCGGCCCACCTGATCGACGGAATCGAGGGACGCGTTCGGGCCTTCGTCCAGATCCAGCAGGGCTGCGACCACCGCTGCACGTTCTGCATCATCCCCTTCGCGCGCGGGCCCAACCGGTCGCTGGCGCCGGAGGCGGTGATCGCCCAGATCCGCCTTCTCGCCGCCAACGGCTACCGCGAGGCGGTGCTGACCGGGGTCGACATCACCGACTACGGCGGCGACCTGGCGGGCCAGGCGGGGCTCGGCGCGCTGGTCGGGCGCATCCTCGCCGAGGTGCCGGAGCTGCCCCGGCTCAGGCTCTCCTCGCTGGACCCGTCGGAGATCGATGCGGAACTCCTTCGCGCCATCGCCGCGGAGGAGCGGCTGATGCCGCATTTCCATCTGAGCGTCCAGGCGGGATCGGATCTGATCCTGAAGCGCATGCGCCGGCGCCACGGCCGCGCCGACGTGGTCCGTTTCTGCGGCGAGGCGCGGCGGTTGCGACCCGACGCGGTGTTCGGCGCCGATCTGATCGCCGGCTTCCCGACCGAAACCGACGCCATGTTCGGCGAGACCGAGTGCCTGGTCGCCGAGGCGGGGCTGACCTGGCTCCACGTGTTCCCCTATTCGGAGCGTCCCGGCACGCCGGCTTCCCGCATGCCGCAGGTCCCGCGCCCGGTGCGCAAGACGCGCGCGGCAGCGCTCAGGCGGCTGGCCAGGGATCGCCTCGCCCGCCATTTGGAGACCCGGCGCGGAAGGCGCGAGCGGGTCCTGGTCGAGACGCCGGATGGCGGCCGCACCGAGCAATACGCCCGGATCGCGCTCGACCGGCCGGCGGCGCCGGGCAGCATCGTCGCCGCGCGGGCGACCGGACAGGCGGAGGGGGTGCTGCGGGGCGTGGTGGAGGGATGAGCGAGCGGGGCTGGCTCGGCCGGCTGAGCGCCGGGCTGTCGCGGAGCTCGGCGCGGCTCTCGGGCGGGATTGCCGGGATCTTCGCCGGGCGCCGGCTCGACGAGGCGACGCTGGGCGAGCTAGAGGAGCTGTTGATCGGCGCCGATCTCGGGGTGGAGGCGGCAGCCCGGCTGACCGATGCGCTCGCCCGGCGGCGGGTGGAAAGGGATCTCGGCGCCGAGGACGTCCGCGCCCTGCTCGCCGCCGATATCGCGCGCATCCTCGAGCCGGTGGCGCTGCCGCTCGCCGTGGACCCCGGCAACCGCCCGCACGTGGTGCTGGTGGTCGGCGTCAACGGCACCGGCAAGACGACAACGGTCGGCAAGCTCGCCAAACGCCTCCAGGGCGAGGGCCGCCGGGTGACGATGGCGGCGGGCGACACCTTCCGCGCCGCCGCCGTCAGCCAGCTCGAGCTGTGGGGCGAGCGCGTCGGCTGCCCGGTGGTCTCGCGCGCCACCGGCTCGGATGCGGCCGGGCTGGTGTTCGACGCGCTGGAAGGGGCGCGGCGCGACGGCGCCGACGTGCTGCTGGTCGACACCGCGGGAAGGTTGCAGAATCGCGGCGACCTGATGGCCGAGCTGCAGAAGATCGTCCGGGTGATGAGGAAGCTCGACCCGGAAGCGCCGCATGACTGCCTGCTGGTGCTCGACGCCACGACCGGCCAGAACACTCACGCCCAGGTCGGTGTGTTCCGGGAGATGACCGACGTGACGGGGCTGATCGTCACCAAGCTCGACGGCACCGCGAAGGGCGGGGTGCTGGTGGCGCTCGCCGAGCGTTTCGGCCTGCCGGTGCACGCCATCGGCGTCGGCGAGTCGGAAGACGATTTGCAACCCTTCGACCCGGCCGCCTTCGCCGACCGGCTGGTGGGGCTGGTGAAGTAGGACGCGGACGGCCGGCGCATCGGGCAGTCGATTGATGCGCGACGACACACGCCCTAGAGTGCGCACCCTTCCGGCCTCGCTCGGAGACTGAAATGGACCGCGTGTTCATCTATTGGGACACTTCCAACATCTTCCATGAGGCTCAGCGCCTGGCGGAAGAGAAGGCGGAAGGACCGGGCGCCCGCTTTCGCGTTCGACTCCATTTCGAGAATACGCTGCGCTTGGCCCACGCCGATCGTCCCGTGGAAAAGGCGATCGCGGCCGGCTCCGTGCCGCCAGAAATGCGCCAGTTGTGGAACCGAATGGAAAGCGAAGGCATGAGAGTCCGCTTGTTTGACCGCGGTGCCCCTGATCGTGGCGAACAGGAGATGCCCGACCGAATGCTGCAACTGGAGATGCTGCAGGACGCCTTGGACTACAACAGCGATGTCGGAATCGTGGTGTTACTGACCGGCGACGGCGCGGGCTATATCGAAGGTGCAGGATTCCACAGCACGTTGGAGCGGATGCACAGGCGCGGATGGCGGGTGGAGATCCTGTCATGGGCACATTCCACGAACCAGAGAATGCGCCGATGGGCGGAGCAGAACGGCGTATTTGTGGCGCTCGACGACTTCTACGATTCGATCACCTTCATGGAACCGTCGCGGCCCGGCTTCGAACTCGCGCCGGCACGCGCCCAAGCCGAGCTGGACCTCTCCCGTCGCCAGGTCTCACATTAGGAGACGCGGACCTTCGGCGCGCCGCGCAGGTCCGCTATTCGAGGTCGCCGACCTCGCCCGGCGGGTTGGCGCGCGGCGCCGCCAGCGGCTTCCCGGCGCTCTCCCGGTAGTGCACAAGCGCCCATTTCACCGAGGGGAAGGCGATCTCCCGCCATGGTATGTCGGCCCAGTCGAACAGCCCGACCTCCTCGCTCTCCTCGCCGGCGGCGATGTCGGGCGAGACCAGCCGGGCGCGGTAGATGAGCTGCACCTGGCTGATGCGCGGGATGTTGTAGACGGCGAGCAAACCGTCAATGGCAAGCCGCGCCCGGGCTTCCTCCCACGCCTCGCGCAGCGCCCCGGCCTCGCTGGTCTCGTTGAGCTCCAGATAGCCCGCCGGAAGCGTCCACAGACCGCTCCGCGGCGGGATCGCGCGCCGGCAGAGCAGGATCTTCCCGTCCCACGCCGCCACCGAGCCGACCACGACCTTGGGGTTGTCGTAGGAGATGAACCCGCAATCGGGGCAGATCAGCCGCTCCCGGTTGTCGCCTTCCGGGATGGAGCGGAGCGAGGGTCCGGCGGGCTTGCTTGCCATCGCCCGACTGTGCCGGGCGGCGGCACGCGGCGCAAGCAGCGGCCCCGCCGCCTCAGGACCCGAGCAGGGCCTCCAGCCGGGCGGGCGCGATGCCGCCGGCCCAGACCGACTGCGCCCGGCGCTCGATCTGCTTGGCGACCCATGCGCGCCGCCACGCCCCGGTGGGAGCGATCGTGTCGATGCTGACCAGGTGGTCGTAGCGGGTCTCGGCGCGTTCCGCCATCGGCAGGGGGATCGCGCCGTCGAGCGCCTCGCTCAGCATCCTGCGCGCGGCGACGATCGCCATGTCGGTATAGGCGAGATTCTCCCGGCTGCGGTCCTGGATCGCGCCCTGGCCTTCCAGGATCATCGTGTCGTGGATGTTGAAGTCGTATCCCACCCCGGCATAGGTGCCGGCGCGCTGCTCGGCGGCGGAGAAGCCGTAGCGGTTCTCCCGGTTCCGCTTCGGGGTGTAGCCCGGCACCTCGTAGGTCTTGAGCTTCTCTTCCCTGAGCGTCTCCCGGTCGATGGGCGCGCGGAAGTCGTAGAACACGTCGTAGCGCCAGTTGCTCGCGTCGTCGATCGGCACGTGGACCTGCACCAGCGTCCAGTCGCCGACCGACACCACGGCGGTGTGCGGGAAGAGATAGTTGGTCACCCGCACATAGGTCACGTCGCCCCGGTCGCGCAACGCGAAGATGCGCACCCCGAAATCGGTCCGGGCGATCTCGAGCCTCGGGTTGGTCACCTCGCGCAGGATGGCGGTGACCGAGACGTCGGACTCGTCCGTCGCCGCGAGGAACTGGCTGAAGCCGTAGGAGCCGTCGCCCTCCGCGTCGTCGTCGAGATAGCGGTGCAGGTAGGAGAGATGCGCCGGGTCGATCTCGCCCTCGACCGCCTGCAGCCAGTTCGCGCGCTGCAGCGCCTTGAAGGCGAAGCAGTGGCTCGCGGGCGCGTCGAACCAGTCGAAGCCGGGCAGCGGCGGGGCCTCGCCGCCGCCCATATAGCCGTAGACGATGCCGTTGCGCTCGACGCAGGGAAAGGCGGGCTGGCGGACGCGCTCATGATAGGTCGAGCCGGCCGGCTCGGCGGGCTGTTCCAGGCAGCGCCCGTCGACGGCGTAGAGCCAGCCGTGATAGGGGCAGCGCAGCCCGCCGTCCTCGCAGCGCCCATAGGCGAGATCGCCGGCGCGGTGGGCGCAGCGCCGGGCGAGCGCGCCGTAGCGGCCCCGGTCGTCGCGGAGCACGACCAGGTCCTCGCCGAGGACGCGGACCTCCTTGACCGGCCGCTCGTCGGGCAGCTCCTCGACCAGAGCGAAGGGCTGCCAGTAGCGGCGCATCACCGCCCCCATCTCGGTCCCGGGACCGGTGCGCGTCAGGCGGTCGTTCTGCTCGGCGCTCAGCATCGGGTCAGCCGCCGGCCAGCCTGGCCAGCACCTTCTCCCGCTCGCGCTCGTCGATGATGCCGAGCAGCACCTTGCGGTAGCCGTCGACCGCCTCGGCGCCGGCTTCCCGGTAGGCGCGCGCGATCCGGCTGCGCTGGTTCTCGGTCAGGCGGCGTTCCAGCGCGACTCCCTTCTCGGTGAGGTTCAGCATGCGCTGGCGCCGGTCGCGGGTGCCGGCGCCGGAATCCACATAACCCTCGCGCACCAGCTGGCCGAGCACCCGCGACAGGCTCTGCTTGGACACTTTCAGGATGTCAAGGAGCTGCGAGACGGTGATGCCGGGGTTGCGGCCGATGAAATAGATCGTCCGGTGATGCGCGCGCCCGAAGCCGAGCTCGGTCAGGATCGCGTCCGGCTGGCCGGTGAAGTCGCGATAGGCATAGAACAGCAGCTCGATCCCCTGGCGCAAATCCTCCTCGCGCAGGAACAGCGGATTGAAGCCTGATTTTAAGTCAACCATGTTGACATAATTGCCCGCGGCTGATACGCGGGCAAGCGAATCGCGCAGCAAAATCGTCACGACTGCGGCGCAGACCGGTGCCGGAGCGGCGGTGAACAGATGATCAATTTCGACGATCAGGACGGCCAGATCTGGTTCAACGGCGCGCTCCGGGCGTGGCGCGACTGCAAGCTCCACGTGCTGAGCCACGGGCTGCACTACGCGAGCTGCGTGTTCGAGGGCGAGCGCGTCTATTCGGGCGCGGTGTTCAGGCTGCGCGAGCATACCCAGCGCCTGATCGACTCCGCGGCGGCGCTCGGCTTCGAGCTTCCCTACACGCTGGAGGAGCTGGAGCGGGCGACCAACGAGACCGTGGCCGCCCAGGGCTTCGCCGACGCCTATGTCCGCCCGGTCGCCTGGCGCGGCAGCGAGATGATGGGGGTCTCGGCGCAGGAGACCAGCATCAACGTCGCCATCGCGGTGTGGGAATGGCCGTCCTATTTCTCGCCCGAGGCGCGGCTCAAGGGGATCCGGCTCAAGCGGGCGCCGTGGCGGCGGCCGTCGCCGGCCACCGCCCCGGTGCATTCCAAGGCGGCCGGGCTCTACATGATCTGCACGCTGTCCAAGCACGAGGCCGAGGCGGACGGTTTCGACGACGCGCTGATGCTGGACTGGCGCGGCCAGGTGGCCGAGACCACCGGCGCCAACGTCTTCCTGGTCGAGAACGGAACGCTGCACACGCCGACGCCCGACTGCTTCCTCGACGGCATCACCCGGCGCACCGTGATCGGGCTCGCCAGGGACCGGGGGATCGAGACGGTCGAGCGCGTGATCATGCCGGACGAGCTGGAGAAGGCGGACGAGATCTTCGTCACCGGCACCGCCGCCGAGGTCACCCCGGTCGGCCAGATCGACGACCTCCACCTCCAGGTCGGCCCGGTCACCCGCACCCTGATGGACGCCTACGACGCCGAGGTGGGGAAGACGTAGGCGCGGCCGAGGGAGCTCGCCCCCGCTCGGCGATCACCAGCATGCCGACCAGCCTGCCCTCCTCGCCTGAGCGGATGGAGTTGAGCAGGCGCTCGCGCAGGTCTTCGCCGAGCGCGATGCCGGCGCCGAGCCCGGGGCGCGGGCGCTGGCCGCGCCGGCCGCCGACGGCGCCCTCGCCGCGGTTCTCGACGATGCGGAACCCGGAAGCCGCGAGCGTGTCGAGGATTACGTCGGGCGTGCCGGGGAAGCTGTAGGACGCATCCCGCGCCCAGGGCAGCGGGTAGTGCGGCTCGCCCGCGGGGCCGGAGGCCGCGTGGCTCAGCGCGTAGCGCCCGCCGGGGACCAGCACGCGATGGGCCTCGGCGAACATGCGGGCCTTGTCGGCGACGTTCATCGACACGTTCTGGCACCAGACGAGATCGAAGCTGCCGTCCGGGTAGGGCAGGTCGGTGACGCTGCCCTCCCGCGTCGCGATCCGCCCATCGAGCCCGCAGAGCGCGTTCAGACGACCCGCCGCTTCGACATATTCGGGCGTCACGTCGATCGCCGCGACCGTGCAGCCATGGACATGGGCGAGATAGCGCGACGACCCGCCGATGCCGCATCCGGCGTCGAGCACCCGCATGCCCTCCGCCACGCCGGCGAGCGCGCACAGCGCCTCGGTTTGGGAGAGACCGCCGCCATGCAGTTGGTCGACGTGCTGGAACATCTCGACCGTGGGCTTGTCGACGTCCTGGCCGTCGGCGGCGAGCGCGGCCAGGATGCGCTCGACCAGCCCGCCCGAACCGTAGAGCGCCCGGATCGAGGCCGTCGGCTCAGCCATCGCCGCGCCGGGCTCCGGGCGCGGCCCAGCGCTCCTCGGCCAGCGTGTCGTCCGGGTCGGCGTCGACCCAGCGCTCGCCGTCCGGCGTCTCCTCCAGCTTCCAGAACGGCGCCCTGGTCTTGAGCCAGTCGATCAGGAAGCTGCACGCATCGATCGCCGCCCGGCGATGC
Organism: Defluviicoccus sp.; assembly: GCA_028821395.1. Taxonomy (GTDB): domain Bacteria; phylum Pseudomonadota; class Alphaproteobacteria; order MPNO01; family MPNO01; genus MPNO01. The sequence continues at coordinate 16,831 of JAPPGP010000212.1, read as the reverse complement.
GCCGACGCGGTGGCGCAGAGCACGATGCGCTCGCCCGGCTCGAGGCGGCCGTAGCGGTGGACGATCAGCACCGCGTCCAGCGGCCAGCGCGACCGCGCCTCGGCCTCGATTCCGGCGAGCTGGCGTTCGGTCATGCCGGGATAGTGTTCGAGGGTCATCGCGCTCACCGCTCCGCCGCCGGAGAAGTCGCGCACCAGCCCGACGAAGCAGCTCACCGCGCCCGCGCCCTTGGCCTCGGCCGACAGCCGGTCGAGCTCGGCGCCGACGTCGAAATCCTCTTGCTGGACCCGGATCACCCTCAGCCCCCGGTCATCGGCGGAAACAGCGCCACCTCGTCGTCGGCGCCCACCTTGCTGTCGAATTCGCAGAGCTCCTGGTTGACCGCGACGCGCAGCGCCTCGCGGTTCCTGAGCGCCTCGGCATAGGCGTCGTTGCGGCCGCTCAGCCAGTCGATCAGCGTCTCGACATCGGTGACCCCGGCGGGCGGCGCCACGGTCTCGGCCGGCACGCCGATGCGCTGGCGCACCCAGCCGAAATAGAGCATTTGCATCAGCTCACCTCGCTGAACGGCAGGAAATCGACCATCGTCCCCTCCTCGACGGCGGCGAGGTCCTCGGGCAGCTCGAGCAGCCCGTCGGCGCCGACCATCGAGGACAGGATGCCCGCGCCGTCGCGCGGGAACTTGGTGACATAGGGCATCCCGTCCTCGCCCGTGTGCAGGACCACCCGCAGCCACTCGCGACGCGAGACCTTCTTGCGGTAGGCGAAGCCGGCCCGCACGGGGAAGGTCTTCGGATCCGCCCCGACCGCCCCGGAGAGCCTGAGGATCGCCGGGCGGGCGAAGCGCATGAAGGTCACCATCACCGCGACCGGGTTGCCGGGAAGCCCGATGAACGGCACCCGGCCGACCTGGCCCAGCGCCAGCGGCCGGCCCGGGCGAATCGCCAGGCGCCAGAAATGGATCGCGCCGAGCGCCTCGACGGCGGTGCGCACATGGTCCTCCTCGCCGGTCGAGACCCCGCCCGAAGTCATGATCAAATCGTGCTCGCCGGCCGCCCCGGCGAGCGCCTCGCGCACCGCCTGTTCGCTGTCCCGCAATATGCCGAGATCGTCGACCTCGCAGCCGAGCGCATCCAACAGCCCGGCCAGGGCATAGCGGTTGGCGTCGTAGACGCAGCCGGGGGGCAGCGCGTCGGTGACCTCGCGGATCTCGTCGCCGGTCGAGAACAGGGCGACGCGGAGCGGCGCGTAGACCTCCAGCGCGGCGCGGCCGATCGAGGCGGCGAGCCCGACATCCTGCGCCCGCAGCCGCCGCCCTCTGGTCAGCACCACGGCGCCGGCCTCGATGTCCTCGCCGGCATGGCGCCGGTTGGCGCCGCGCTTGATGCCGGGCGGGATGACCACGCGGTCGCCGTCCCGGGCGCAGTCCTCCTGCATCAGCACGGTGTCGGGGCCGGGCGGCATGGGCGCGCCGGTGAAGATGCGCACCGCCTCGCCGCGCGGCACCGCGCGGTCGACGCTCTGCCCGGCGGCGATCCGCGCACCCACCCGAAGCCGGGTTTCGCGCGCGGCGTCGAGATCGTCGAAATGGACCGCGTAGCCGTCGACGGCGGCGTTGTCGTGCGGCGGCACCGGGAAGGAGGCGGTCAGGTCGGCGGCGAGGATCCGCCCACGCGCCTCCCTGAGCGGCACGGTCTCGCTTCCGACCACCACGTCCAGCCGTTCGCCGAGCAGCGCCAGCGCTTCGCCGGCGGTCATCAGCGTGCCGCCGAAGGCGAAGCAGTCGTCGGAGAGCTGGGCCATGGTCAGGCCGTCCGCCTGGCGGCGGTCCGGAGCCCGCAATGGGCGACGATGAAATCGGCGATCGCCGCGGTGTCGTCGAGGTCGAGCACCGGGATCGAGGCATCTTCCGCCGCGGCGTCGGTGGCGAGCGCGACCACGTCGGGGTCGCTGGGGTAGAGCGCGGGCTTGCCGACCGTCGGGCGGTGGACTTCGAGCTTGTCGTGCGGCTCGCTCTTGAAGCCCTCGATCAGCACCAGGTCTACCGGCGCCATGCGGGCCAGCAACCCGTCGATCCGGGGCTCCGGCTCGTCCCGGTTCTCGTGGATCAGGGCAAAGCGGTTGACCGAGGACACCACCACCTCGCGGGCACCGGCCTCGCGGTGGACATGCGAGTCCTTGCCGGGGGTGTCGATGTCGAACCCGGCATGGGCGTGCTTGATGGTGGAGACCGAGATGCCGCGCCCGACGAGTTCGTGCAGCAGGCGGCGGACCAGCGACGTCTTGCCGCTGCCGCTCCAGCCGACGATCCCGAGCACCGCTCCGTGCGTCATCTCCGTCCTAGTCCCCCGCCCCGCTCTCGGGCGCGCGCGCCCCTTCGATCCCGCCCTTCCCGGCATCCGCGCCGGCGATGTGGCGCAGCCCGGAGCGAAGATAGTCGTATCCGGTGACCAGTGTCAGCACCGCCGCCGCCCACAGCCCGGCCTCGCCGATCGTCGCCCAGGGAACGTCCCACGGCCCCGCCCCGCCGAGCAGCAGGATGGCTATGGCGGTCATCTGGATCGCGGTCTTCCATTTGGCAAGCCGACTGACCGGCACGGAGACGTCGATCCCGGCGAGATACTCGCGCAGGCCGGAGACCAGGATCTCGCGGCACAGGATGACCAGCGCCGGCAGCACCGAGAGCCCGCCGATCTGGCCGAACCCGACCATCATCAGCAGCGCCGCGGCGACCACCAGCTTGTCGGCCACGGGATCGAGGAAACGGCCGAGCGCGGAGCGCTGATCGAGCCGCCGCGCGAAATAGCCGTCGAGGAAATCGGTGGCGCCGGCGAGCACGAAGACGGCGAAGGCAAGCCAACGTCCGGTGTCGCCCCCGACATAGAACGACGCCACCAGCACCGGGATCAGGGCGATGCGGAACAGCGTCAGCAGGTTGGGGATGTTGATCATCGGCCGGTCAGGGCTCGCCGTGAAAGTGATCGTAGACCCGCCTTGCGACAGTCTTGCTTATCCCCTCCACCGTCTCAAGGTCGGCGAGCCCCGCCCGCGCCACGGCGGCGGCCGAGCCGAAGTGGTTGAGCAGCGCGCGCTTGCGCCTGGCGCCGATGCCGTCGATGACGTCGAGCGGCGAGCGCCGGATCGCGCGCGACCGGCGCGCCCGGTGCGAGCCGATGGCGAAGCGGTGCGCCTCGTCGCGCAGGCGCTGCATGAAGTAGAGCACCGGGTCGTCGGGCGGCAGGGTGAAGGGCCGGCGCCCGGCCATGTGGAAGCGCTCCCGCCCGGCGCGGCGGTCCGGACCCTTGGCGATGCAGACCAGCGGCAGGTCCTCGATGCCGAGATCGGCCAGCACCTCGCCCGCCGCCGAGAGCTGGCCCGGCCCGCCATCGACGATCGCGAGGTCGGGCCAGGCGCCGCCTTCGCGGCCCGGGTCCTCGCGGATCGCGCGGGCGTAGCGGCGTTGCAGCACCTCGCGCATCATTGCGTAGTCGTCGCCCGGCGCGATGTCGGTCGAGCGGATGTTGAACTTGCGATAGGCCGCCTTCTCGAAGCCTTCCGGCCCGGCGACGACCATCGCGCCGAGTGCGTCGGTGCCGGAGATGTGGCTGTTGTCGAACACCTCGATCCGGCGCGGCGGCCCGTCGAGTGCAAACAGCTCGGCCACGCGTTCGAGCAGGCGGCGCTGGGCGGCGCTCCCGGCGAGTCGCCGGCCGAGCGAGTCGCGGGCGTTCTCCACCGCCTGTTGCATCAGCTTGCGGCGCCCGCCCCGCTCGGGGGTTGCGACCCGCACCCGGCGCCGGGCGCTGATCGACAGCGCCTCGGCAAGCAGGTCCACCCCCTGCGGGCGGTGGCTCGCGAGCACCAACGGGGGCGGCGTCTTGTCGGTGTAGAACTGGCCGAGAAAGGCGCCGAGCACGCGGTCCGGCGGTTCGTCCCTGGCCTGGGCGGGGAAGTAGGTCCGGCTGCCGAAATTCTGGCCGGCGCGGTAGAAGAAGACCTGGATGCAGCTCTGCCCGGCGGTCTGCGCGAGGGCGAAGACATCCGCCGTGCCCAGCGAGCGCACGTTGATGTCCTGGCGCGCCTGGACTTCCGACAGCGCACGGATGCGATCGCGATAGACCGCCGCGGTCTCGTATTCGAGCGCCTGGCTCGCCGCCTCCATCTGCCGCGACAGCCGCTGCTGCAGCCCGTGGCTCCGCCCGCTCAGGAATTCGCGCGCCTGGGCGACGATCTCGTCATAGGCCTCCGCCCCGATGCGGCCGACGCAGGGGCCCGAGCAGCGCTTGATCTGGTATTGCAGGCAGGGCCGGGTGCGCGAGGCGAACACGGCATCCGAGCAAGAGCGCAGCGGAAACACCTTCTGCAGGGTCAGCAGCGTGCGGTTGACCGCGCCGGCCGAGGCGAAGGGTCCGAAATACTCTCCCTTGCGGCTCCGCGCGCCGCGGTGCTTGAGCAGCTGCGGCCAGTCGTGGTCGGCGGTCAGAAGGATATAGGGGAACGACTTGTCGTCCCGCATCAGGATGTTGTAGCGCGGCTTGTGCTCCTTGATCAGGTTGGCCTCGAGCAGCAGCGCCTCGGCCTCGGTATGGGTGGTGATCGCTTCGAGGGACTGGGTCTCGGCGATCATCCGGTGCAGCCTCGGCGGCAGGCGGCCGGGCCTTGTATAGGCGCTCACCCGTTTGCGCAGATTCTTCGCTTTGCCCACATAGAGCGCAGCGCCGCCCGCGTCGAGCATCCGGTAGATGCCCGGCCGCGCGGGCAGAACCCGGACCTCGGCGGCGATCGCCCCGACTCCCCGGGCCAGCGTCTCGGCCCAGCGGATTTCCAGCGGACCGTCGCCCGCGGCGCGCCGCCGCGCATCCGATTCGCCCGCGGGCTCCGTCATCGTTCGCCTAACCCCGGCGCCAGGACGCGGATCCCCGGCGCCGCACGGGTGCGTCGAAATGCCGCACGAATGTCCACGGAAGCTGTGGAAAACTTTGTTGACAAAACGCCGTGCGAAAGGAGTCAGTCAACAAAATCAAGGCGCTTCCCCATTTTGCCTAAAAAATAGGCAGATTCGTCAAGTCATTGATTTATCAGAGGAAATCAAAAGTCAAGAATTAAAAAGATTATTATAGGCCACAATAGTCGTCGGAATTGTAACCGGTCTCGACGCGCACGCCGGGGCTGTGAAAAAAACCGTTGGACTGGCTTCTCCGCGATCACGGAATGCTATACGTGGCGTCACAGGACGCTGTTTTCCCTTTCGATTTCGACGCCGACGCTCTCGGCGTCGTCGAAGACGTCCAGCTTCTCGACCCTGACCGTGGCGCGCCGGATGCGGCGGTCGTCGAGGCAGATGGCGGCGATCCGTTCGGCGAAAGTCTCGACGAGGTTGACGTGCCCCGCCCCGGCCAGCGCGCGGATCCGCGCCACGAGCGTGTCGTAATTGACGACATCCGCCAGGCGATCGCGCTCGGAGGGCCCGGTCTCCAGCACGTCGAGCGTAAGGTTGACGCGCACCCGCTGGCGGCCGTCGCGCTCGTAGCGGTGGACGCCGATCAGGCAGTCGAGCACCAGGTCGCGGACGAACATGCGGTGCGTCGGGGCCGGCGCGTCGGCGGCGTTGGAAGCGACCGCGGCGCGGTGCGGCGAGCGCAGGATCTTCATTCGAACACCGGCTCCGTTCCTCTCGGCGGCTGAGCCCATCCGAGATGCTGCCCGCCGTCGAGGGCGAGCATCTGGCCGGTCATCGCCGGCGCGCGGAGGATGAATTCGACCGCCCCGGCCACCTCCGCCGGCGAGGTCCCGCGGCCCAGCGGCATCATCCCCGCCTGGCGCTCGAACTGCTCCGGGCTCTGCCGCGGGCTGGGCAGGGTCGGTCCGGGGCCGACCCCGTTGACCCGGATGCGCGGCGCCAAAGCCAGCGCCATGGTCCGGGTCAGCGTCCACAGACCGGCCTTGGTTAGGGTGTAGGAGACGAAATGCGGGGTGAGATTCCACACCCTCTCGTCGAGGATGTTGACGATATTGCCGGTGCGGTCGGCGGGCAGCGCCGCCGCCATCGACTGCATCAGCACGAAGGGAGCGCGCAGATTGGTCTCCATGTGCCGGTCCCAGCTCTCCCGGCTCGCGGTGGCCACGCTGTCGCGCTCGAACACCGAGGCGTTGTTGACGAGCACCGTCACGGGGCCGAGCGCCGCCTCCGCCCGGGCGATCAGCGTCCCGGTCTCCGGCTCGTCCGCGAGATCGGCGGCGAGCGCGACCGCCCGGCCGCCGGCGCTCTCGATCGCGTCCACCGCGCGACCCGCATCCTCGGCCGAGGCGCGGTAGTGGAGGGCGACCGCGTGGCCGCGCCGCGCCAGGCCCTCGGCGATCGCCCGGCCGATCCGCCGTGCCGCGCCGGTGACCAGCGCGGCGCCCGGTTCCGTCTCCGACATGGCTGCAAGATCGCGCCTCCGCGTCGCGGGATCAAGCACCCGCGCCGGGATAGGTTCCGCTCATCCCCCAGAACTGGCAGGTGACATAGGCGCCGTAGAGCGCGAGCAGCAACGCCGCCTCGAGCCTCGCCAGCCGCCACCCCGTGAACAGGAGCGGCAGCAGCAGAAGCGTCGCCCCGGCAAGCACCCAGAGGTCGAAATCGACGATCTTGTCGGCGAACGGCACCGGCACGGCGAGCGCGGTAACGCCGAGGATTCCGAACAGGTTGAAGATGTTGCTGCCGATCACGTTGCCGATGCAGACATCGGCATGGCCGCGATAGGCGGCGACGATCGCGGTGGCAAGCTCCGGCAGCGAGGTGCCGACCGCAACGAGGGTCAAGCCGATCACCTCGTCCGGCACGCCCGCGGCGCGGGCCAGCGCGGTCGCCCCGTCGACCAAAAGGTCCGCACCGTATCCGACGGCCGCGAAGCCGCCGATGATGCAGACAGCCATCAGCCAGAGCTGCTTGGGCAGCCCGGTCACCGACTCCGCTTCTTCGCGGTGGAGTTGCGCCGACCCGCCGTTGACCCGGGCATCGTGCCACAGCGACAGCCCGATATAGCCCGCAAGCGCCGCGAGCATCAGCGCGCCTTCGTAGCGCTCCGCCGAGCCGCCGAGGGCGACGACGATGAAGATCGCGGTGACCCCCGCCATGACCAGGCCGTCGCGGCGCACGGCGTTCGGATTGACCGCGATGGGGCAGATCAGCGCGGCGACACCGAGGATCAGCATCATGTTGGCGAGGTTGCTGCCGATCACGTTGCCGACCGCGATGCCGGGCGCGCCGCTCAGCGCGGCGTTGAGGCTGACCAGGAGCTCGGGCAGCGAGGTGCCGAAGCCGACGATGGTCAGGCCGATCACCAGGGGCGAGACCTCGAAACGCCGGGCGAGCGCGACCGCCCCGCGAACCACCAACTCGCCCCCGAAGAAGAGGAGAACGAAGCCGAAGGCAAGGGACAGGAAGGTCATCGAACGGGCAGCGCGCGGTAGCGTCGGGAAGGGCGGCCGGCACGGCCGGGAGGCGGCGGCCGGCAGGAACCGATATGGGGGCCGGCGGCTCCGGGTACCAGACCGCCGATCACCGCCTCCCGCGCTTGCCGCGCCCGTGCTTGCGCCCCTTCGACGCCTTGGCCGCCCGCACCCGCGCGGCCAGTCGTTTCTCGCCGGACGGGATGCCGAGCTCGGTCGCTTCGAGGCGCCGCATCTCGTCGCGCAGCCGCGCCGCCTCCTCGAATTCGAGATCGGCGGCGGCCTCCTTCATGCGCTTCTCGAGATCCGCCAGGTAGCTCTTGAGGTTGTGGCCGATCATGTTGGGCATGTCCTCGTCCAGCGTCCCCACGGTGACGCGGTCCTGCTCGTAGACCGTGTCGAGGATGTCGGCGATGTCCTTGCGGACGCTTTCCGGGGTGATGCCGTTGGCCCGGTTGAAGGCGGTCTGCTTGGCGCGGCGGCGGTCGGTCTCGCCGATCGCGAAGTCGAGCGACGCGGTGACGGTGTCGGCGTAGAGCACGACGCGGCCGTCGATATTGCGCGCCGCCCGGCCGATGGTCTGGATCAGCGAGGTCTGGGAACGCAGGAACCCTTCCTTGTCGGCATCGAGGACCGCGACCAGCGCGCATTCCGGGATGTCGAGCCCCTCGCGCAGCAGGTTGATGCCGACCAACACGTCGAACGCGCCGAGGCGCAGGTCGCGGATGATCTCTATGCGCTCCAGGGTGTCGATGTCGGAGTGCAAATAGCGGACGCGGATGCCCGATTCCTGAAGGTATTCGGTCAGGTCCTCGGCCATGCGCTTGGTCAGCGTGGTGACCAGGACGCGCTGGTTGCGCGCGGCCGCCTCGCGGCACTCCGCCATCAGATCCTCGACCTGGTGCTCGACGGGACGGACCTCGCAGACCGGGTCGGTCAGCCCGGTCGGGCGGATCACCTGCTCGATGAACACGCCGCCGGTCCGTTCCAGCTCCCACGGGCCGGGCGTGGCGGACACGAAGACCGTCTGCGGGCGCATCGCCTCCCACTCCTCGAATTTGAGCGGGCGGTTGTCGACGCAGGACGGCAGGCGGAACCCGTACTCGGCGAGCGTCGACTTGCGGTTGAAGTCGCCGCGGAACATGCCGCCGAGCTGGGGCACGGTGACATGGCTCTCGTCGACGATGAGGAACGCATCCTCGGGCAGGTACTCGAACAGCGTCGGCGGCGGCTCGCCGGGCCGCCGCCCGGTGAGGAAGCGGGAGTAGTTCTCGATGCCGGCGCACTGGCCGGTGGTCTGCATCATCTCGAGGTCGAAATTGGTCCGCTGCTCGAGGCGCTCCGCCTCCAGCAGCTTGCCGGCGGCGCGGAAACATTTCAGGCGCTCGGCGAGCTCGACCTTGATGTGCCGGATCGCCTGCTGCAACGTCGGGCGGGGGGTGACGTAGTGGCTGTTGGCGTAGACGGTGACGCCTTCGAGCTCGGCCGTCCGCTCCCCGGTCAGCGGGTCGAATTCGTGGATCGACTCGATCTCGTCGCCGAACAGCGACAGCCGCCAGCCGCGATCCTCGTAATGGGCGGGAAAGATCTCCGCCGAGTCGCCGCGCACCCGGAAGGTGCCGCGCACGAAATTCGCGTCGTTGCGCCGGTATTGCAGCTCCACCAGCCGCTTGAGCAGCGCGCCGAGCTCGACCCGCTGGCCCTTCTCCAGCCGGATCGTCATCTCGGAATAGGTCTCGACCGAGCCGATGCCGTAGATGCAGGAGACGCTGGCCACGATGATCACGTCGCGCCGCTCCAGGAGCGCCCGGGTCGCCGAGTGGCGCATGCGGTCGATCTGCTCGTTGATCGAGGCGTCCTTCTCGATATAGGTGTCGCTGCGCGGCACATAGGCCTCGGGCTGGTAGTAGTCATAGTAGGAGACGAAGTACTCGACCGCGTTGTTGGGAAAGAAGCCGCGCATCTCGCCGTAGAGCTGGGCGGCCAGCGTCTTGTTGGGAGCGAGGATCAGGGTGGGGCGGGCGATCTCCCGGATCACATGCGCCATGGTGAAGGTCTTGCCCGAGCCGGTGACCCCGAGCAGCACCTGGTCGCGCTCGCCGTCGCCCACGCCGGCGACGAGCTCGGCGATCGCCTGCGGCTGGTCGCCGGCGGGCCGGAAATGGGAGACGACTTCGAACGGGGCGCCGGGTTCGGCGCGCGGGCGCTCGGCGATGGCGACGGTCATGGTCCGAATATAGGCGCCGCGCGGGCGGGTTGAACAGGAGTCCGGGGGGACCTAGGTTGCAGGCGTTCAAGACGAGCCCCGGAGCAGCCCGATGCCGATCCTCGCCGAGCGCCTCTCGCGCATCAAGCCGTCGCCGACCAACGCGCTGACCGGCAAGGTGCTGGAGCTCAAGGCGGCGGGGCGCGACATCATCGGGCTGGGCGCGGGCGAGCCCGATTTCGAGACGCCGGAGAACGTCAAGCAGGCCGGGATCCGCGCGATCCGCGACGGCGAGACCCGGTACACCGCGATCCCGGGCACGACGGCGCTGCGCGAAGCGATCTGCGGCAAGCTGAAGCGCGAGAACAGCCTCGACTACGCGCCGGACGAGGTGATCGTCTCCTGCGGCGGCAAGCAGGTGCTCTACAACGCCTTCGTCGCCACCCTGGACGAGGGGGACGAGGTGGTCGTGCCCACCCCCTACTGGGTGTCCTACCCGGACATGGTGCTGCTGGCCGGCGGCACCCCGGTCTTCGTCGACGGCAGGGAGGAGCAGGGCTTCCGCATCGCGCCCGAGGATCTGGAGGCGGCGATCGGCCCGCGCACCAAATGGGTGCTGATCAACTCGCCGAGCAATCCGAGCGGCGCGGCCTATACCGCCGACGAGCTGGCCGCGCTCTGCGCCGTCGTCCGGCGCCACGAGCATGTCTGGATCCTGACCGACGACATGTACGAGCACATCGTCTATGACGGATTCTCCTTCGTCACGCCGGCGGCGGTCGATCCGTCGCTGAAGCACCGCACGCTCACCGTCAACGGCGTCTCCAAGGCCTATTGCATGACCGGCTGGCGGCTCGGCTACGCGGCGGGGCCGAAGGAGCTGATCCGGGCGATGACGGTGGTGCAGTCGCAGAGCTCGACCCACACCTCGTCGATCAGCCAGGCGGCGGCGGTGGAGGCGCTCAACGGGCCGCAGGATTTCCTGGCCGAGAACGCGCGCGTCTTCCAGCAGCGCCGCGACCTCTGCGTCGCCATGCTCAACCAGGCCAGGGGGCTGCGCTGCGGCACGCCGGAGGGCGCCTTCTACCTCTACATCTCCTGCGCCGGGGCGATCGGCCGCAAGACGCCCGACGGCGCGACGATCGGGGACGACACCGATTTCGTCACCTATCTGCTGGAGTCCGAAGGCGTGGCCGCCGTCCAGGGAGCGGCGTTCGGTCTGTCGCCCTATTTCCGCATCTCCTACGCCGCATCCAATGCCGAGCTGGAGGAGGCCTGCCGGCGCATCCAGAGGGCCTGCGCGGCGCTCGCCTGACCCGGTTCCGGCCGGCGGGGTCTTGATTCGGGGGGGCGGCGCTGAAACATTACGGCGTTCGGGGATGAACGGGGCGACCGTGCGGCGGCGCGGCTAGAGTCCGAGAACGCATCTCGGTCAAGGGAGAGGATTATGGCGAGCGCTTCCGGGCCACGCTGCGTGGCACTAGTCGGACCCTATCTCAGCGGCAAGACGACGCTGATGGAGAGCCTGCTCTCGGTGTCGGGCGGCATCCACCGCAAGGGTTCGGTCAAGGAAGGCAACTCGGTCGGCGATTCCGCGCCCGAGGCGCGCGCCCGCCAGATGTCGGTCGAGGTCTCGGTGGGCTCGACCGACTATCTGGACGACCCGTGGACCTTCCTCGACTGCCCGGGCTCGATCGAGATGCGCCAGGAGCCGTTCAACGCGCTGATGGTCGCCGACCTCGCGGTGGTGGTCTACGAGCCCTCGACCGAACGCGCCATGACTCTCGCGCCGCTGTTCAAGCTCCTCGCCGACCGCGGCATCCCGCACATGGTGTTCATCAACAAGATCGACACCATCACCGAGCCGGTCTCGGCGGTATACGAAGCGCTGCGGTCGGTGGAGCAGGCGCCGCTGGTGCTGCGCCAGATCCCGGTCCGCGAGGGCGAGACGGTATCGGGTTATGTCGATCTGATCAGCGGGCGGGCCTACAAATACACCGCCGGCGCCGGTTCCGAGCGCATCGACATCCCGGACTCGGTGGCCGACGAGTACGAGACGACGCGGGAGTCGATGCTGGAGGCGCTGGCCGATTTCAACGACGAGCTGCTGGAGAAGCTGCTCGAGGACGAGGTCCCCGACATCGAGGAGATCTACGGCTACCTGACCGACGGGATCCGCGCCGCCGATGTGGTGCCGGTGCTGATCGGCTCGGCGGAGCAGGACTACGGTGTCAGGCGGCTGTTCAAGGCGCTGCGCCACGAGGTGCCGGGCCTCGATGCCATGATCGAGCGCCTCGGGGCGGAGGTCGGCAACGGGACCGCCGCGCAGGTGTTCAAGACCTACCACGCTCAACACGCCGGCAAGCTGTCGCTCGCCCGGGTGCTGTCGGGGACCGTCACCGAGGGCATGACCCTGAACGGGCAGCGCGTCGGCAGTCTGTTGTCGCTGATGGGCGGACAGCAGAACAAGATCGCCGACGCCGGGCCCGGCACGGTCGCCGCGCTCGGGCGCATGGATTCGGTCAGGACCGGCGACCTGCTGGGCGACGACGGCGACCCGGCCGACGGCGCCGACTGGCCGGAGCCGATCGTGCCGGTCTATGCCCGCGCCATATCGCCGGAGAATCGCAACGACGAGGTGAAGCTCACCGGCGCGTTGCAGCGCCTGAACGAGGAGGACCCCTCGGTCAGCTACGAGCAGAATCCCGACACCCGCGAGATGGTGCTGTGGGGTCAGGGCGAGATCCACATCCAGGTCGCGCTGGAGAAGCTCAAGGGGCGCTACAACGTCTCGGCGCTGGCCTCCCCGCCGAGCGTTCCCTACAAGGAGACCATCCGCAAGACGGTCTCCCAGCACGGTCGCTTCAAGCGTCAGACCGGCGGTCACGGCATGTTCGGCGACGTCCATGTCGACATCTCGCCCCGGCCGCGGGGCGAGGGGTTCGAGTTCACCGACAAGATCGTCGGCGGCGCCATCCCCAAGCAGTTCATCCCGGCCGTCGAAGCCGGGGTCAAGGAGTTCGCCGCACGCGGGCCGCTTGGCTTTCCGGTGGTCGATTTCGCGGTGCGGCTGACCGACGGGCAGTTCCACTCGGTCGACAGCAACGAGATGTCGTTCAAGCTGGCCGCCCGGGTGGCGATGACCGAGGGCATGCCCAAATGCGGTCCGGTGCTGCTCGAGCCGATCTCGCGGGTGGAGATCGACGTGCCGGCGGATTCCACCAACAAGGTGCACGGCCTGATCAGCGGACGCCGCGGCCAGATTCTCGGCTTCGCCCCAAAGGAGGGCTGGAAGGGCTGGGACACGGTGGAGGCCAATATCCCGTCGTCGGATATCGTCGACCTGATCGTGGAGCTGCGCTCGCTGAGCCAGGGCGTTGCGACGTTCCGGTCGTCCTACGACCGGCTGCAGGAGCTGACCGGTCGGCTCGCCGACCAGGTGATCGAGGCCCGCAAGGAGGCGGACGAGGCGAACTAGGCGACGACGCCGGGGAGGAACCATGATCGTCAGGAGCAAGCGGGGCTGGGAGCTGCCGGAGCGGCAGGCCACGCCGGAACACCGCTTCCGGCAGCGGCGGGAGCTGGTGAAGGCGCTCGCCGCCGGCCCGATCCTCGCGGCGACCGGGCTCGGATTCGCCGGCGCCGCGGGCGCGGCGGCCGGGCTGTACCCGGCGAAACGCAACCCGCGCTACACGCTCGACCGGCCGGTGACCGACGAGAAGATCGTCACCACCTACAACAATTTCTTCGAGTTCGGCTCTCACAAGCAGATCTGGAAGGCGGCGCAGAAGCTGAAGGTCCGGCCGTGGACGGTGACCGTCGACGGCATGGTGGAGAAGCCTTTCACGATGGACGCCGATGCGCTGATCCGCAAGCTGCCGCTGGAAGAGCGCCTCTACCGCCACCGCTGCGTCGAAGCCTGGTCGATCGCGGTGCCGTGGAGCGGATTCGCGCTGGCCGCGCTGGTCGCCCTGGCGCGCCCCTCTTCCGGCGCGAAATACGTGGAGATGCACGGGTTCCACGACACCTCGGTCGCGTCCGGGCAGCGCCAGAGCTGGTATCCCTGGCCCTATGTGGAGGGGTTGACGATGGCCGAGGCGACCAACGAGCTCGCCTTCATCGCGACCGGCGCCTACGGCAAGGAGATCGCCAAGCAGAACGGCGCGCCGCTCCGCCTCGCGGTACCCTGGAAATACGGCTTCAAATCGATCAAGTCGATCACCCGCTTCACCTTCACCGACAAGCGACCGGTGAGCTTCTGGGAGGAGATCGCGGGGCAGGAATACGGCTTCTGGGCCAATGTGAACCCCGAGGTCGACCACCCGCGCTGGAGCCAGGCGACCGAGCGGCAGCTCGGCACCGGCAAGCGGGTGCCGACCCTGCTCTACAACGGCTACGCCGAACAGGTCGCCCATCTCTACAAGGACATGAAGGGCGAGGCGCTGTTCAAGTAGCGGGGCGTCGGGTGCCGGGCCGGGTCAGCGGGCGATCCAGGCGATATGCAGGATGTTGGTCGCGCCCGGCGTGCCGAACGGGACTCCGGCGGTGATCACCAGGCGCTGCCCGGTCTCGGCGAACCCGGCCTCGACGGAGCGCTCGCAGGCGATCTCGACCATCTCCGCGAAACCCCCGACATCCGGCGAGACGATGCAATGCACCCCCCAGGCGACCGAGAGGTAGCGCGCGGTCGCCCTGAGCGCTGTCAGCGCCACGAGCGGCACGGCGGGGCGTTCCCGCGCGGCGCGGAGCGCGGTGGAGCCCGAGGTGGTGAAGGTGACGATCGCCGCCGCCCGCACGGTCTCCGCGACCCGGGCGGCGGCGGCGCTGATCGCATCGGACGCGGTCCGCTCCGGGGCGAGGTGGACGGCGTCGACGATGGCGCGATAGGTCTCGTCGCGCTCAACCCGGGCGACGATCCGGCTCATCATCGAGACCGCCTCGCGCGGATAGGCGCCGGTTGCGGTCTCGGCCGACAGCATCACCGCATCGGCGCCGTCATAGACGGCGGTGGCGACGTCCGACGCCTCGGCCCGGGTCGGCGCCGGCGCGGCGATCATCGATTCCAGCATCTGGGTGGCGACGACGACCGGCTTGCCGGCCTCGCGGCAGCGTCGGACGACCTGTTTCTGGATGCTGGGGACGTCCTCGGGCGGCAGCTCCACGCCGAGATCGCCGCGCGCGACCATCACCCCGTCGGACATGGCGAGGATCTCGTCCAGACATTCGATGGCGGCGGGCTTTTCCAGCTTGGCCATCACCGCGGCCTTGCCGCCGATGATCCGGCGCGCCGCCGCCACGTCGTCTGGGCGCTGCACGAAGCTCAGCCCGATCCAGTCGATGCCGAGGGTGAGGGCGAATTCGAGGTCGCGCCGGTCCTTGTCGGTCAGCGCCGAGATCGGCAGCACCGCGTGGGGGATGTTGACCCCCTTGTGATCGCTCAGCCGGCCGCCGAACAGGACTTCGGTGACCGCATGGTCGGCCGCGCACTCGCGCACCGCGAGACGGATCCTGCCGTCGTCGATCAGCAGCTCGGCGCCTACCTCGATTGCCTCGAACACCTCGGGATGCGGCAGCGGCGCCCGCACGCTGTCGCCGGGCTCGGGCGACAGGTCGAGGCGGAAGACGGCGCCGGCCTCCAGCATCGCCTCGCCGCCGGCGATCGCGCCGAGGCGGAGCTTGGGGCCCTGCAGATCCATCAGGATGCCGATCGGGTGGTCCGCCGCTCGTTCGACCTCGCGGATCCAGCGCACCCGCTCGGCATGGCCCCGATGCGTGCCGTGGCTGAAATTGAGGCGGAACACGTCCGCCCCCGCCTCGAACAGATCGCGCACCGCCTCGGGCGTCGCGCTCGCCGGGCCGAGCGTGGTCACGATCTTGGTTCGCCTGTGGCGGCGCATGGTCCCCCGTCCCCGGCGCCGTCTATAGAGGCGGCGCCCGGTCCGCGCCAGCGCCGATCAGGATGGCGCGGAAATCGTTGACGTTGGTTCGTGCTTCGTCCTTGCTCAGATGCGGAAGATCTCTCGGACGATGGCCCAGACGATGAATGTTTCGCGGACTTCTGGGTTTTGCTGCCATCGGCTGCCGATGTGCTCGAAGTGCTGGAAAAATCCCTGATCGTTCTCATCGTTGCGGATCATGGCGATCAGCGGCATGGCGTTCCCGAGTCGGGCCACCAAGGCATCTCCGATAAGCGTCTTGAGGACATTCTCGTCGACAATGTTCGTCCTCACGGCGAGGCAGACCAGTTCCAGACGATTCAGATAGCGGGCAACTTTTATCTGGGTTCGGAGTTCCGCGTCGGTGGACGGATTGAGGATGATGTTCCAGGCATTCGCCGCTGAGACTTCTTGGAATGCCCTCGTCAACTCTTCAAAGTCCGGCTCAAGAAGTTCGGCGGCAAGTTCGTAGGGGTACCTCCGCTTGCTTGCGAGCCTTTGTTTGGCGACGACTACCAAGGCGATGAAGGCCGCGATGCCAGCGGAAAGAAGAATGGCTGCGACGATCATCATGTCGCAGCCATTCCCCGTTGGAACTTGAGAGGGCACGCGGGATCAGCGCTTTGGTCCGCCCCAACCTTTACGGCACCAGCGGGCGTCCGAAAGTGTTGAAGACATCGCGGAAAACCTCCCATGTGGATAGATACCAACATGTTAGGCCCATATCGGGGTCCGTCAAGGGAGGGAAAGGAGACAATTCGACGGGCCGAGCGTGGTCGCGATCTTTGTTCGCCTGTGGCGGCGCATGGTCCCCCGTTTCCGGCGCCGTCTATAGGGGCGGCGCCCGATCCGCGCCAGCGCCGATCAGGATGGCGCGGAAATCGTTGACGTTGGTTCGTGTCGGTCCGGTGACGACGAGATCGCCGAGCGCGGCGAAGAACCCGTAGCTGTCATGCGCGGCGAGCGCGGCCCGGGCGTCGAGCCCGGAATCGGCCGCGCGGGCGAGGCTGTCCGGGGCGAGGATCGCGCCGGCGGCGTCCTCGGTGCCGTCGATGCCGTCGGTGTCGCAGGCGATCGCCCAGATCCCCGGCGCGCCGTCGAGCCCGGCGGCGAGCGCCAGCAGGTACTCGGTGTTGCGCCCGCCTTGGCCGAAGCCCGGGCGCGGCAGCGTCACCTCGGTCTCGCCGCCGGACAGCAGCACGACCGGCCGGCCGGAAGGTGCGGCTTCGCGGGCGAGCGCCGCATGGGCGGCGCC
>JAPPGP010000200.1 GCA_028821395.1 Defluviicoccus sp. | reverse complement strand
GCGGGCCTTCGCGTCAAGTGCTCGACGCCCGGATATTTCCCGCCGGCCGGCGGGACGTCCGGGGACTTGGCGAGGACTTCCGGGGAGGTGCCGTAAGCGCCGTTATGCGACACCGCGGCCCTTGGTGACACCGCCGATCCCGGCTAGGCTGGCGCCATGAACGCCGACGTCGAGAACCTGGTGCTCGAGCAGCTGCGCGCGATCCGCGGCGAGCTCGTCGATATCCGACGCGGGCAAGAAGAGCTGCGCCAGCGCGTCTCGTCGATCGAACGTACGGTTGCCAATCTTCAGGGCGACGTCGCTCTGATTCACCAGCGTCTCGATCATGTGAGCGAACGGCTGCAGCGCATCGAGCGCCGCCTCGATCTGACCGACGCGCCGGCCTGACCGCGCCTCATCGAGGCGAACGGCTTCCCCCCAGGGCGATTCTCGCGGCGCTCGTCGTCCCCGGCCGCCGGATCCGCCTTTCCTTCCCGGCCCTCCCGTGGCCGCGCCGCCCCTCGACCGTTCGTCCGGAACATCCCCGCGCTCTCCCCCTTGCCGTCCCCTTCCGGCACGCATCGACCCGCGCTTTCCGCGCCACTTACGCGCCCGGTTTCGTCCCCCGAAACCCCGCTCGAATCTCCGACGCAACTTTCCTTCTCGCCCGCCAACGCCCCTCGATCGCGCGCAGGTTTCCCGCCCGATCCCACGCCTGAATTTCCACGTTTCGCTCTCGCAACACCGTCCGAGACTCGACCCCGATGCCTCGCGAGAAACGCAACATTCCCTCCATGGACCGTTGCATCATTGATGCGGCCAATGCGTTACACTGCTCGCAATCCCGCAGGAAGCCGGGCTTTTTTGAGAGCCGGGAAGGGAAGGATGGCGAAGCGGAGATCGATCCGACAGCGGGCGGCCAGGCGGCGCCGTCAGGAGGCGAAACGCGAGGCCGCAATGCCTCGCTGTCCGATCTGCGGCGATCCCCTTCCGGCGGTTCTCACCGGCCGCCAAGTCACCTGCGGAGCCGACCGGTGCCGGCAGGAACGTCGGCGCCAGATGACCCGGGCGCGGGTCGACCGCTTCCGGGAGCGCCGCCGCGCCGAGCGCGATCGCGCCCAGACCGCTTCGCTTCCGCTGTTCGACGGATAACGATGGATCGGGGACCGGACATGGCCCGGGAATGCGCGGAGTGCGGCAACGCCCTGGACGAGCACGCGGCGGAGCTGGGGCTTACGATCTGCGGTCGCTGCCGCACGCTCGACGAGCGCGACATCAGTCCGGGCGACTGGGCCGACGAGATCGAGGACTGATCCCGACCGGCTTCGGCGTCTATCCGCCGCGGTCGAACAGCCGGCGCCAGAACGGCCTCGACAGCCGGTCGACGCGGCGGGTGAGCTCGGCCAACTGGTCTTCGATCACCGGCACCGGAAGGTTGCGATCGCCGGTAAGGGCGGCGACGGCCTCGCGGTGAAGCACCTCGTTCGTCCAGGCGCCGATCGACACGCCGGCGCGGCGCGCCGCCTCGCGGACCGCGGCGCGGGTTTCGGGCTTGATCCCCTTGATCTGCCACGCGACGGGTCGTTTCGCGGTCGCGGCATTACCGCTCTTCACCTTGTCAGCCATGGGTTTGGAGGATACGAGCACTACCGAAAACCGACAATGGTAGTGCCGAATCACCCGGATCTGCCGGTCGCGCAACAAAATTAGTCTCTGAGAAGCCCCAGGATGCGCGGGACGGGCTTTCCCGGTACCCATGGTACCCCCGGAAAACCCGTGCATTCCTGGGCCTCTCAGGGTTTCGGCACTACCGGAAGCGGGTAGGAGCACTACCCGTATTCGGCGCTCGCCGGGCACGCGCTGGAAAGCACAAACCCCGGCGCGGAGGCCGGGGTTTGGCGGCGGGATAAACCCGTTGGTGATTCGCGGGACCGCCGGTAGCGTCCCACGTGTGCCTCGCGGAGTTGGCGCTCCCTCGGCACGACCGATCAGACGGCTCCTGAACGGCATGCAGAAAATACCGCAGTCTTATACCCACCGCAATCGAGAACCGAAGACACAGCTCGAGCTGTTCCCCGCGCTCGCCGAGGCGCCGGCGAAGGTGCGGGATCATGGGCTACGAGCCGCGCACCCCCGACCGCTGGTTTCCATGGGCAAGGCCTGGGATGGCCGGGTGCGGTCCTGGCGGGCGCCAGCGCGCGCGGCCTGGCGCTTCCCCTCGCTCCAGTACGCCGTCTTGGGATCCTCGATCGCGGCCCTAGCGCTCGATTGCGACGACCCGGACCGGCTCGCGGCGGGGCTTGCGGAGCTCCTCGCACCCAACTGGATCGTGCGGCGGCGCGACAACGACCATGCGCACGCCGTCTGGACCCTGGCGAAGCCGGTCCACAAGTACCCGACCGCCCGGCCCGGGCCGCTGCTCTTCCTCGCGGAGATCGGCGACTACTACGCCCAGACCTCAGGTGCGGATCCGGCCTATAGCGGGCTATTGGCGCACAACCCGACGCGGCACTTCCGCGAGGAGGAATTCTCCGTGACTTGGGGGCATCGGGAACCGCGCACCCTCGAGCAGCTCGCCTCAGTGATCCCGTTCGGCTGGGAGCGGCCGGAGGTGCGCCAGACCGGCATCGGGCGCAACGCCGACATCTTCGCGGCCGGGATGTCCTGGGCGGGCCGGCAGGCCAACGTGCACCTTCCCGTCCTGCCGGCGTTGATGTCGATCATGGAGGAGGTTCTTGAGGCGCATCCGGCCGCCGATCACGCCTACACGGTTGCCGAGGTCCAGGCCTCGGCACGGATGATCGAGAAGTACCGCGAGCGGTGGGCAGCGAACGGGTGGCACAAGCCCGCCTGGATCGAGCGGCAGAAGGCGCGATCCGCGAAACAGACCGGCCAGGCCCGGAAGCGGAGCGCCTCGCCAGAGGGCTCAAACGAGGTGCTGAAGCCTTGGGAAATGGAGGGGATCAGCCGCCGGACCTGGTACCGCAGACGGGCCGCTCGGAAGGGTGGCACTGTCCCCAACACAGATAAACACCCGGGATTTGCGGTTTCTGACAAAAAATCGGCGGGCTCCGATGTCCGAAAAGTCGCGGAAAAAATTCCGGCCCGATCGCTGGCCGAAATTGCCGCCCATGCGAAGGCGAATGTCGAGGTTTGCGAAGTTCCGCAGGTGCCTGGCACGCAGGCCAAGTCCGAAAGCGGAGCGCCGCAGGTTACGGTGTCCACTCGCTGACGTCTGCCAGGGCGGCGTCGATCCGGCTCTGTCGGCGGCACTCCTCCGCGAAGCCCGGCTTCCTGGCGTCCGGAACCCAGATCTGTACGGGGCGAAGGCGCGCCAGCGCGCGGATTTTCGCTTGGCCATGGAACCGAGGGAACCGAGCTCGTCCTTCAGGCCGCCGTTTCGCGCCGGCGTTCCTGGGCCAGATCGAAGGCCCCCTGCATCCGCAGCCAGTGGCGAGCGGTGCTCCAGCCCATCCGTTCCAGCGCGAGCGCGGTGCGCGCCGTCAGCGCGATCCGCCCGGACAACAGGCGATGCAGGGTGCTGCGATCCATGCCCAGCCTGTCGGCCAGCTCGGTGACCGTCAGGCCGGCTTCCTCGAGACAGTCGCGGATGCTCTCGCCGGGATGCACGGGATGATGCAGCGTCATCGTTCGTTCCTCGCCTAGTGGTAGTCGACCAGGTCGACGTCGACGGTTTCGCCGTCCTCGAAGCGGAAGATCAGGCGCCAGTTTCTGGTCACGCGGATGCTCCACCAGCCCGCCAGATCGCCACTCAGCGCGTGCAGTCGATACCCCGGCAGATCGAGGTCCCGCGGCTCGGCGGCTTCGGACAGGTGGCCCAGCCGCAAGTTCAGCCGCCTGGCCATGTCCGGCGGCAGCCCGCGGGGGTCGTCGGCTTCCCAGAATCGCCGCAGTGCTTTGTGCTTGATCCGGATGACGCACACCATGCCTCACTGTGGCGCGGTATGCAACAGCCCCGGGGGTACGGGGGTTTGAGCCTTCTCAGGTCTCTCCAGGGCGATTTTCGGCGCGATCGCCGTCCCGAGTCCGCTCGCCGGCGTCGAACCGGACGAGAGGAGCCCTCAGGAGGCCCCAGGATGGCTGTCTCGGGTTTTTCCGGCCCCTGGGCACCCGAAAACCCCTCACGCGCGTCCTGGGCGCTCCCAGGGCCGATTCCGGACCGTTTGGCGCGCAAGTATTCGCCGCCGCGGCGCGGGCCTTCGCGTCAAGTGCTCGACGCCCGGATATTTCCCGCCGGCCGGCGGGA
>JAPPGP010000088.1 GCA_028821395.1 Defluviicoccus sp. | reverse complement strand
GGCCCGATCGGCGAGGACGCGGCGAAAGCGCTCGTCGCGACCTACGGCATCCCGACGCCGCGGCGGCGCGCCTGCCGCGACCGCGCCGAGGCCGAGGCGGCGCGGGCGGCGATGCAAAGGCCGGTCGTGGCCAAGGCGCTGGACCCCGCGATCCTCCACAAGTCGGATGTCGGCGGTGTCCATCTCGGGATCGAGACCGCGGAGGCGCTGGAGTTCGCGCTCGATGCCATCGACCGGATCTCGGATGTCGGCTACCTGATCGAGGAGATGGCGCCGGACGGGCTCGACCTCATCCTCGGCGCGCGCAACGATGCGGGCTTCGGCCCGACGGTTCTGCTCGGGCTCGGCGGCATCGCGGCCGAGGCCGTGGACGACGTCGCCGTGGCGCTCGCCCCGCTCGGCCCGGGCGAGGTCGACCGGATGATCGACTCGCTCGCCGGCCGCGCGCTGTTCGGCCCCTGGCGCGGCGCCCCCGCGCCGGACCGGGCGGCGATCCGGGACGCCGCGATCGCGCTCTCGCGCCTGATCGCCGAGCACCCGGAGATCGGAGAGATCGACCTCAACCCCGTCCGGGTCTTCCCGGAAGGCCTGCTCGCACTCGATGCGTTGATCGTGCCGGGGCGGCCAAGCTAGTCCGGCCCCGCCAAACCGGCTATCTTCCGGGCAAACCGCAATTCACGCGGGCGGAGAGGCACCATGGAACGAAGCTTCGCCAAGGAAGTCGAGCTTCTGCGCCGGGGCGACGGCGAGCATTTCGAGGGCGAGGGCATCCTCGCGATCACCAAGGCGCTGCTGCAATCGGGGGTGAGCTATGTCGGCGGCTATCAGGGCGCGCCGGTCTCCCACCTGATGGACGTGCTGACCTCGGACTCGAAGGGGCTGATGGCCGAGCTCGGCGTCCATACCGAGGTCTGCGCCAACGAGGCCGCGGCGGCGGCGATGCTGGCGGCCTCGATCAACTACCCGATCCGCGGCGCGGTCACCTGGAAGTCGACGGTGGGCACCAACGTCGCCGCCGACGCGCTGTCCAACGTGGCGTCGGCCGGCGTCGTCGGCGGCGCGCTGATCATCCTCGGCGAGGATTACGGCGAAGGCGCCAGCATCATCCAGGAGCGCACCCACGCCTTCGCCATGAAGTGCTCGGCCTGGCTGATGGACCCGCGCCCGCACCATCCGCGCATGGTCGAGCTCATCGAGAAGGGGTTCGAGCTCTCGGAAGCCTCGCACACGCCGGTGATGGTCGAGTTCCGCATCCGCGCCTGCCACGTGACGGGGCGCTTCGCGACCAGCGACAACCGGCCCGGAAAATTCTCGACCAACGACAAGCTGGAGAAGCCGGTCTTCGACCTCGGGCGCATCGCGCTGCCGCCGGCGACCTACGAGCAGGAGAAGAAGAAGGTCGAGGAGCGCTTCCCCGCCGCGATCGACTTCATCCGCGAGCACCGGCTCAACGAGGTCTTCCCGGGCAAGCACGACGATGTCGGCATCGTCTGCCTCGGCGGCCTCTACAACTCGGTGATCCGCGGGCTCCAGCAGCTCGGCCTCGCCGACGTGTTCGGCAATTCGGACATTCCGATCCTCTGCCTCAACGTCACCTACCCGCTGGTCGACGACGAGATCGCCGCGTTCTGCGCCACCAAGCGCTCGGTGCTGATCGTCGAGGAGGGCTTCCCGGAGTACCACGAGCAGGCGATCAACGCCCTCCTGCGCAAGGCCGACCTCAACACCGAGATCGTCGGCAAGGGGGTGTTCCCCAAGGCGGGCGAGTACCAGGCCGAGGTGATGCTGCGCGGGCTCGCCGGGTTCGTCGAGGGCTCGGTGCCGAAGGGGGCGGACCTCGCGCCCGTCTCCGCCGCGGTCGCGGCGATCGACAGGACCAAGGAGAAGGCGGCCGAGATGCTCGGCGGGCCGGTACCCAAGCGGCCGCCCGGGTTCTGCACCGGCTGCCCCGAGCGCCCGGTGTTCAGCGCGATCAAGCTGGTGCAGCGCGAGGAGGATATCGGCGAGGTCCACATCTCGGCCGATATCGGCTGCCACACCTTCGCCGCCCTGCCGCCCTTCGGGCTCGGCAACACGGTCACCGGCTACGGGCTCGGTCTGGCGAGCTCGGCCGGGGTGGCGCCGCATTTCAACGGGCGCACGATCTCGATCATGGGCGATGGCGGGTTCTGGCATAACGGGCTGTCTTCGGGGATCAGCGGGGCGGCCTATAACGACCACGACTCGGTGCTGGTCATCATGGCCAACGGCTACTCCTCGGCCACCGGCCAGCAGCACCTGCCGTCGACCACCGCCGGCGGCAACGTGCCCAACGACACCGTCATGCCGATCGAGCGCGCCATCAAGGGGCTCGGCGTCAAGTGGGTGCGCAAGCAGTACACCTACCGGGTCGGCAAGATGAAGCGGCTGCTGCACGAGGCGCTGACCACGCCCGAGAAGGGGCTGAAGGTGATCATCGCCGAGGCCGAGTGCCAGATCGCCAAGCAGCGCCGCCTGCGCCCGCTGATGCGCAAGGCGCTCGACGCCGGCAAGCGCGTGGTGCGTACCCGCTTCGGCGTCGACGAGGACACCTGCACCGGCGACCATTCCTGCATCCGGCTGTCGGGCTGCCCCTCGCTCACCGTCAAGTCCAACCCCGACCCGCTGCGCAAGGACCCGGTCGCGCATGTCAACAATGGCTGCGTCGGCTGCGGGCTGTGCGGCGAGGTGGCGGACGCGGCGGTGCTCTGCCCCTCCTTCTACAAGGCGGACATCATCCAGAACCCCAGCGGCACCGACCTGTTCCTGGAGAAGTGGCGCGGCGCGGTCATCGGCCGGCTCGGCGGGTACGCCAACGGGGCGGCGAAGGGCAACGGAGCCGCGGCATGAGCCCCACGGAGAACGACGCGAACGGCGCCGACGCGCTTCCGGAGCGCACCTTCGCCATGGTGGTCGGCGCGCTGGGCGGCGAGGGCGGCGGCGTGTTGACCAGCTGGATCGTGGCGGCGGCGGAATCGCTCGGCTACCCGGTGCAGAGCACCTCGATCCCGGGTGTCGCCCAGCGCACCGGCGCCACCACCTACTACATCGAGTTCTACCCGGCCCATCGCGACCGCCTCGACGGGCGGTCGCCGACGATGGCGCTCTACGCGACGCCCGGCAACATGGACGTGGTGGTCACCTCGGAGCTGATGGAAGCCGGGCGAGCGCTCGATCTCGGCTGGGTGACGCCCGACCGGACCACGCTGATCTCGTCCTCCCACCGGATCTATTCGATCTTCGAGAAATCGGCGATGGGGGACGGGCGGGTCGAGGTCGGGGATCTGGTCAAGACCGCGAACCACCTCGCCAAGCGGCCGATCCTGATCGACATGGACCGCCTCGCCCAGGCCAACGGGGCGGCGATCAACGCGGTCATTCTCGGCGTCATGGCGGGCTCGGGCGAGCTGCCGATCCCGGCCGAGGCGTTCGAGCGGGCTATCGAGAGGACCGGCGTCGCGGTCGCCGCCAATCTGCGCGGCTTCAAGGCGGGGCTCGACCATGTGCGGGGCGACGCGCCGATGCCGGAGGCGGAGAAGCCGGCCGAGCGCCCGGCGCCGCGCAATGTCGAGGCGCTGCTGGCGCGGATTGAGGAGACCTTCCCGCCCGAGACCCGGCAAATGCTGTCGGACGGCGTGCGCCGCGCGGTGGACTACCAGAACCTCGCCTACGGCGCGCGCTATCTCGACAATGCCGCGAAGATCCTCGCCGCCGACAAGGCCAATGGCGGAGCCGACAGGGGGTTCAGGCTGACCGTCGAGGGCGGGCGGTATCTCGCGCTCTGGATGTGTTTCGAGGACATCATCCGGGTGGCCCAGCTCAAGAGCCGGCCCGAACGCATGGCGCGCGTCCGCCGCGAGGTCGGCGCCAAGGACGGCGAGCCGGTGGTCGTCACCGAATTCCTCAAGCCGGGCTGGGACGAGATCGCCTCGGTGCTGCCGCCCATGCTCGGCCGGGCGCTCACGCGGTGGAAGGAGAGGCAGCCGGGTCGGCAGAAATTCCACGTCGCGATGCGGGTCAGGACCAACACCGTGTTCGGCTATGTCCGGCTTCGGGCGCTGGCAAAGCTCCGCTTCTGGCGGCCCTACAGCTACCGCTTCGCCGAGGAGTGGTCGGAGATCGAAGCCTGGCTGGCGGCGCTGGAAGGCGCGGCGGCGCGGAGCTACGAGCTCGCGCTTGAGATCGCCGAGCTTCCCAACCTGCGCAAGGGCTATTCCGACACCCACCGGCGCG
>JAPPGP010000240.1 GCA_028821395.1 Defluviicoccus sp. | reverse complement strand
GCGCGACCGGCGGGGGCAAGACAAATTTGCGGGCGGCGCTGTCCTTCCTGGGGCCGGGCCGGGGGCTGCGCGGGGCCGCGCGGGAGCGGGGCGCGCGCCGCGGCGGGCCGGAGACCTGGTCGGTCGCGGCCTCGCTCGACGGCGCCGACGGGCCGGTCGAGCTCGGCACCGGGATCGTCGCCCCGGCGGGCGGCTCGGCGCGGCGGCGCGCCGTCCGCATCGACGGGGCGGATGCCGCCGCCCAGTCCGATCTCGCGCGGCACGTGGCGATGAGCTGGCTCACCCCGGAGATGGACCGGCTGTTCGACGCGGGCGCGTCCGAACGCCGGCGCTTCCTCGACCGCCTGGTGGGCGGCTTCGACCGCGACCACGCGGCGCGGATCGGCCGCTACGAACGGGCGATGCGGGAGCGCAACCGGCTGCTGAAGCGTGCCGGGCCGCGCGGCGACGGCGCCTGGCTGGATGCGATCGAGACCGCGATGGCCGAATCCGGCGCCGCCGTCGCCGCGGCCAGGCGCGGCCTGGTCGGCCGGCTCGCGGGCCGCTGCCGGGAGGAGGCGGGCGCCTTTCCCGCCGCCGCCATCGCGGTCGAGGGCGCGGTGGAGGGGATGCTGGAGGGCACGCCGGCGCTCGCGGTCGAGGACGCCGTGCGCGAGCGCCTGGCCGCCCTCAGGGGGGTCGACGGCGAGGCGGGGCGCGCGACCTTCGGCGTCCACCGCAGCGATCTCGCCTGCACCCATGTCGCGAAGGACTGCCCGGCGGCGCTGTGCTCGACCGGGGAGCAGAAGGCGCTGCTGGTGCGAATCGTGCTCGCCGCCGCCGCGTTGCAGGCCGCCGAGCGGAGCTCGGCGCCGATCCTGCTGCTCGACGAGATCGCCGCCCATCTCGACCGCGACCGCCGCGCGGCCCTGTTCGAGGCGGTGCTGGCGCTCGGGGTGCAGGCCTGGATGACCGGGACCGAGCCGGAGACCTTCGCCCCCCTCGGCGACCGCGCGCAGCGTTTCGCGGTGGCCGGCGGCGCCGTGGCGCCGATCGCATGACCCGTCTGGAGAACCGATGACGGAACCAGTACAGGCCTCCGGGCCGGATCTCGCCGACGAGGCCTATGACGCCGGATCGATCAAGGTGCTCAAGGGGCTGGAGGCGGTGCGCAAGCGGCCCGGCATGTATATCGGCGACACCGACGACGGCTCGGGGCTGCACCACATGGTCTACGAGGTGGTCGACAACGCGATCGACGAGGCGCTGGCCGGCCATTGCTCGGAGATCGCGGTCACGCTGAACGGCGACGGCACGGTCACGGTGACCGATGACGGGCGCGGCATCCCGGTCGAGATGCACGAGGAGGGCATCTCGGCGGCCGAGGTGATCATGACCCAGCTGCATGCCGGGGGGAAGTTCGACCAGAACTCCTACAAGGTCTCTGGCGGGCTGCACGGCGTCGGCGTCTCGGTGGTGAACGCGCTCTCGGAATGGCTCCAGCTCAGGATCTGGCGCTCGGGCAAGGAGCACGCGATCCGCTTCGAGAACGGCGAGGCGACCGCCGCGCTGGAGGCGGTGGGCGATGCCGGCGGCAGGACCGGCACCGAGATCACCTTCAGCCCGTCCCCCGCGACCTTCTCAAACACCGGCTTCAGCCTGTCGATGCTGGAGCACCGGCTGCGCGAGCTCGCCTTTCTCAACTCGGGCGTCCGGCTGGTGCTCACCGATGCCCGCGGCGTCGAGCCCAAGATCTTCGAGATGGCCTACGAGGGCGGCATCAGGGCCTTCGTCGAGTATCTCGACCGCGGCAAGACCCCGCTCTTCGAGCCGCCGATCGCGATCCGCAGGGAGGCCGACGGCATCGCCGTGGAGGCGGCGCTGCAATGGTCGGACAGCTATCACGAGACCATGCTGTGCTTCACCAACACCATCCCGCAGAGCGACGGCGGCACCCATCTCGCCGGCTTCCGCGGCGCGCTGACCCGGACGATCAACAGCTATGCGAGCGCCAGCGGAATCGCCAAGAAGGAGAAGGTGACGCTGAGCGGCGAGGACGCGCGCGAAGGGCTGAGCTGCGTGCTCTCGGTCAAGGTGCCGGACCCGAAATTCTCCTCGCAGACCAAGGACAAGCTGGTCTCGTCCGAGGTGCGCCCGGCGGTCGAGGGGGCGATCGGCGAGGAGCTCGGCAACTGGTTCGAGGAGCACCCGAAGGAGGCCAGGCGGATTGTCGCCAAGGTGGTCGAGGCCGCCGCCGCCCGCGAGGCGGCGCGCAAGGCGCGCGAGCTCACCCGGCGCAAGGGGGCGCTCGACATCTCCTCCCTTCCCGGCAAGCTGGCCGACTGCCAGGAACGCGATCCGGCGCGGTCGGAGCTGTTCATCGTCGAGGGGGATTCGGCGGGCGGCTCGGCCAAACAGGCGCGCGACCGCGCCTTCCAGGCGATCCTGCCGCTGCGCGGCAAGATCCTCAATGTCGAGCGCGCGCGCTTCGACAAGATGCTGGGCTCGGCCGAGCTCGGCACGCTGATCGCCGCGCTCGGCACCGGGATCGGCGACGAAGATTTCGACATCGAGAAGCTGCGCTACCACAAGGTCATCGTCATGACCGACGCCGATGTCGACGGGAGCCACATCCGCACGCTGCTGCTGACCTTCTTCTTCCGCCAGATGCCGGCGCTGATCGAGCGCGGCCATCTCTACATCGCCCAGCCGCCGCTGTATCGCGCGCGCAAGGGCTCGGGCGGGGTCTATCTCAAGGACGACGGCGAGCTCGACGCCTATCTGGTCGAGGCGGGCCTCCAGGACTGCGTCCTGCAGCTGCACGGCGGCGCCCAGGTGGCGGGCGAGGATCTACGCGAGCGCGTGGACCAGGCGCTCCGGGCGCGGCGCCTGATGACGCCGATATTGCAGCGGCTCGCCAATATCGACGTCGCCGAGCAGGCGGCGATCCTCGGCGCCTTCCACCCCGAATTGCTGGAGGACGGCCAGGCGGAAGAGGTCGCCGCGGCGATCGCCCGGCGCCTCGACGGGCTGACCGCGGCGGAAGAACGGGGCTGGCGCTCCGAGCCCGTCGCGGAGGGCGGCTTCGCCTTCGTGCGTACGCTGCGCGGCGTGACCGAACGCCATGTCGTCGACGGCGCGCTGATGCGCTCGAGCGACGCCCGCAGGCTGGACGGGATGGCGGGCGACTTGCAGGCGGTCTACTCGCGGCCCGCGACCCTGACATCGGGCGAGCGGGAATTCCCCGTCAAGGGACCGATCGGGCTGGTCGACGCGGTGCTGGAGCTCGGCCGCAAGGGTCTCAGCGTGCAGCGCTACAAGGGGCTCGGCGAGATGAACCCGGACCAGCTGTGGGAGACCACGCTCGACCCCAACGCGCGCTCGCTGCTGCACGTCAAGGTGAGCCAGGCGCAGCAGGCCGGCAAGGTGTTCTCGACCCTGATGGGCGACGTGGTCGATCACCGCCGCGAGTTCATCCAGTCGCGCGCCCTCGAAGTGGTCAATCTGGACGTCTGACGATCCCCGCGCCGCGCTCGGCCAGGAGCTCGAAACGCCGGCCGAAGGCGGCGCACAGGATCACGCCGGTGAGCTCGGGCGCGAGCGCGCGGTAGAACCGCCGCGCCCGCCGGTTGCCGCGGCGCACCGACCAGAACATCCAGCGCGCGCCGCGCTCCTGCCCGTACGCGGCGAGGCCCTGCACCAGGGCGCGGCCGACGCCGCGGCGGCGGAATTCCTCGCGCACGTAGAGATCGGCGAGATAGAGGCCGCGGCTCGCCGAATCGGTGTCGTAGCCCGGGTAGAAGATGGCGTAGCCGAGAAGCCCGCCCGCGGCTTCGGCGACCAGCGTCTCGAAGGCCCGGTCCGCGCCGAACCCGTCGCTCCGGAAGCGCTCCGGGGTGAAGTCGCTCGCCCGGCCGCTATCCGCCCGGCCGAGCGCGCGGGCCATCGCCGCCACCGCCTCGCCGTCGCCGGGCCGCGCCGGTCGGACCGCGAGCCCCTCGACTGGTTCCGCCTTCCCGGTTCTCCGCCATGGCAGCCACATGCCGCGCCCCTCAGCCGTGCCCGGCGCTCTCGAACGCCTCGGACGCGGCGAGCCAATCGCCCTCGGCCGCCGCCTCTTCGCGTTCCGCCTCGGCCAGTTGCCTGCTCAACGCGGCGATCCGGGCACCGTCGTCGGCCCGCGCCGCCGAGGCCAGCTCGCCGTGCAGGCGGCGCTGGTCCTCGAGCGCGTCGGCGATCCGCTTCTCGGCCGCGGCCACCGCGTCGCGGAGCGGCTTGCGCC
>JAPPGP010000176.1 GCA_028821395.1 Defluviicoccus sp. | reverse complement strand
TCTGCCCCGACGACACCCCGCCGATCAATGTGAGCGAGATCGCGCTCCAGGGCGCCGATACCTGGCTCGCCAACGGGCTGATCGACGATTGCGGCCGGGTGGTCGGGGGCGGGGTCGAGGAGATGGGCTGGTTCGACACCTCCACGCTCAAGGAGCCGTACCGGATCGAGGGCAAGAAGACGATGGGGATCGAGCTCGCCGAGCAGCTCGGCTGGCAGCTCCCGGACGCGATCTTCTACCCGACCGGCGGCGGGACCGGCCTGATCGGCATGTGGAAGGCTTTCGACGAGCTCGCCGCGATCGGCTGGATCGGCGACAAGCGGCCCCGCATGGTGGCGGTTCAGGCGGCTGGCTGCGCGCCCATCGTGCGCGCCTTCGATGCGGGCGAGGAATTCGCCGAACGCTGGGAGGGCGCGACCACCTACGCCGCCGGCATCCGGGTGCCCGCGGCGATCGGAGACTTTCTCATCCTGCGCGCGGTGCGCGAGTCGGGCGGCTTCGCCATCGCGGTCGACGACGCGGCGATCGCCGAGGCATTGGCCGAGGTCGCGCGGGAGGAAGGCCTGTTGCTGTGCCCCGAAGGGGCGGCCACCTATGCCGCCTACAAGCAGGCGCTGGCCGACGGGCGGGTCGCGCCGGACGAGCGCGCGGTGCTGTTCAACTGCGCCACCGGCCTCAAATACCCGCTGCCCGAGGCGGGCCGGCGTCTCGATCTCGGCCGGCCGGTCGACTACGCGGCGCTGGGCGCGGCCTGAGCCGGGGCGGCGTTGCGCCGTGCTGTGCGCCATGGTCACATAGCGGACGAAGAATTCGGAGGAACAGCATTCATGAAGCTGGTGCGATTTGCGCGCGAAGGCGCATCCCCGGGCGCCGGGCGGGCCGGCATTCTGGTGGATGGCGATACGGTCGGCGATCTGCGGGCGGCATACGCCGCCTGCCTGATCGAGCGGGACGGCGACCCGCAGGGCCGCGAGATCGCGGCGCTCCGATTTCCGGCCAACTGGGCCGAACATCTCGCGATCGGCGCCGCCGGGCGCAATGCGCTGGCCGCCGCTGCCGACTGGCTGTCCGGGGCCGAGCCGGACGCTCGCGGCCCCGACGGCGAGCCGCTCTTCATGCCGCTCGCCGAAGTCCGGCTCGATGCGCCGGCCGTGCCGAAGAAGATCATCGCGGTCGGGCGCAACTATCTCGCCCACCTCGAAGAGGCGGGGACCAGCCTGCCCATGTCGATCCCGTCGTCCTGGATCAAGGCGACCTCGTCGCTCATCGGGCCGTACGACGACGTGGTCAAGCCGACCGTAGTCGAAGAGCTCGACTACGAGACCGAGCTCACGCTGGTGATCGGCGAGCGCTGCCGCGACGTTCCCGAGGACCGCGCCTATGACGTGATCGCGGGCTACACGGTTCTCAACGACATTTCCGCCCGCGACGTCGTCCGGCGCGAACGGGCCGAAGGCAACCAGATGCTGGGCAAGATGTTCGACGGCTTTGCGCCGTCCGGGCCGTGGATCGTCACAAGCGACGAGATCGCCGACCCGATGGACCTTGCCATCCGCACCCGTATCAACGGCGAGACCCGCCAGGACAGCCGGACCGAGCGGATGATCTGGCCGATCCCCAAGCTGATCGCGTTTTTGTCGCAGATGACTTTGGAGCCGGGCGATCTGATCACCACCGGCACGCCCGAGGGGGTCGCCATGGGACGCAAGGAGGAGCCGTCCTGGTTCCTCCAGGACGGCGACTTGATCGAGTCCGAGGTCGTGGGCGTCGGCGTCATGCGCAACCGCGTCGTTCAGGAACCGCCGAAGGAGGGCGGCTGGCAATGGTAGCCGATCCGCGATTCATCCCCCGCCAAGGCCGCACGGCAAACCCGCACAAC
Source organism: Defluviicoccus sp. (assembly GCA_028821395.1). Lineage (GTDB taxonomy): Bacteria > Pseudomonadota > Alphaproteobacteria > MPNO01 > MPNO01 > MPNO01. The sequence goes on along the minus strand of JAPPGP010000176.1, from coordinate 2,396 downwards.
GCGTTCACCCTGGCCGAGCGCGACCGGCGCTGGAACGCCACCCGACAGGCGATGGAGGAGCGCGGCATCGATTGCCTGTTCATCGTCGGCAAGGGCTGGAACGAGGTCGGCAATTGCCGCTGGCTCGACAACAACGACCATATCGAGCGCCACCTGATCTTTCCGCTGAAAGGCAACCCGGTGCTGCTCTGGCTGCTCGACAACTGGGGCAAGTGGTATCTGGAGAACGGTTGGGAGGGGGTCGAGTTCCGTGCGACCCACGGCAACACGACGCCGGTCGCGGCCGAGACGATCGCCGAGCTCGGCTATGGCAGCGGCACGATCGGGGTGGTCGGGCTCGTCGGCGGCGGCCTCAACCCGGAAGGCTCGATCCCGTATATGAGCTACCGCGCGCTGACGGCGTTCCTTCCGGATGCGACCTTCAAGGATGCCTCCGACCTGATGATGCGGCTCCGCATGATCAAGAGCTCCGAGGAGATCGCCTTCATTGAGAAGGCGTCCGAAATCGCCAATGTCGAGATTGACGCCGTCATGGCGCATGCGAGACCCGGCATCCGAGAATCGGAGCTGATCGCGGAGGTGATGTACGCCTCGCTCAAGGCCGGCAACGAGGTCGGGCGCGACCACTTCACCATCCTCTGCTCGGGCAACGAGGGATATCCGGTCAACCGGCGGATGACCGACCGGATCATGCGCACGGGCGACGTCGTCCATGTCGGCCACTACACGCGTTTCGGCGGTTACTGGAGCCACCCGCATATCGCGGTTTCGCTGGGCCCGCTGGAAGACGAGTACAAGCCGATGCGCGATGCCGTGCGCGAGGCGACCGACCGCGCGATGGCGCTGCTCAAGCCGGGCACGCCGTGGTCGGAGCTCGACGCGGAGGTCGACAAGCCGATCGTCTCCCGGGGGTATTACCACGAGATCCCACAGCTCCATTGCGTCGGGATCGACGGGATCGAGGGGCCAGCGACCGCGCTGGTACGCGGTGACGTGCCGCAGGATGCGCCATGGCGCAGGCCGATGACCAACCGGTCGGTGTCCGACCTCGAAGAATTCGCGGCGCTCACCGTCGACCGAAAGCCGCCCGGGGACTTGATGGTCCAGCCGGGCATGGCGGTCGCGGTCGAGGTGAAAGCCGCGAAGGACGACCGGATCTATGTCGAGTTCGGCCCGCAGGTCGTGATCGAGGAGGGCGGGCCGCGCGTGCTCACCCCCGATGCGATGGACCTGATCGAGCTCTAGGCCCGCCATGGGCATCGCCATCGACTCGGTCGTGCACCAGTACCGGCCGGCGCGCGGCCGCCCGGTTCTGGCTCTCGACCGCATCTCGCTCGATATCGGGGACCGGGAGTTCCTGGCGCTCCTCGGTCCCAGCGGCTGCGGCAAGAGTACGCTGCTCTACCTGCTGGGCGGTTTCCTGCCACTGCAGGAAGGCGGAATCACCGCCAACGGCAAGGATGTCACCGGCCCCGGGGCGGACCGCGGCATCGTGTTCCAGCACTTCGCGCTGTTTCCCTGGAAGACGGTGCGCGACAACGTCCTCTACGGGTTGGAGAAGCAGCGCCTGACGAAGGACGAACGACTGCGCATCGCCCAGGAATTTATCGACCTCGTGCATCTCACCGGCTTCGAGGACGCCTTCCCCTCGCAGCTATCGGGCGGCATGAAACAGCGCGTCGCGATCGCGCGCACGCTTGCGATCGACCCGGATGTCCTGCTGATGGACGAACCGTTCGGCGCGCTCGACGCGCAGACCCGGCATCTGATGCAGGAGGAGCTGCTGTCGATCTGGCGGCGTACGCCCAAGACCGTCGTTTTCGTCACCCACGACGTGCGCGAGGCGGTGCTGCTGGCGGACCGAGTCGCGGTCATGACCGCGCGCCCCGGGCGGATCAAGCAGATCGTGGAGACCCGCTTCGACCGATCCGATCTGGACGCGCTGTCGAAGGACGCAGGCTTTCTCGACCGCGTCGACGGCATCTGGCAGCTCGTCCGCGAGGAAGCGCTGGCGGCCGCAGCCGACGCCTCCCGCCCGATCGGGTGAGTCAGAGAGCGCCTTCGCGAACCATGCGGCGGACTTCCTCGCGGTCGAGCAGGATCGACTCCGGCACCCCCGACTCGTAGAGCGCAACCATCTTGTCGGGGTCGAAATTGCCTTCCCTCATGGCCCCGAACTCCTCGGTGAACTGGTAGTAGCGCTTGTAGGTCTGGGTATCGAGGGTGGCGTAGTTGTCGAGCATGGTCTCGACCTCGTTGCCGTCAGGGTCCCGGTAGTAGAAAGAGGTCGAGTTGCCGTGGTTCACGGTCCAGTGGGGCGGCGGGTAGCCCCACTCCTTCATCTTCTTGTAGATGTAGATCAGCTCGCCCAGGCTCGCATAGCAGAACGCGAGATG
>JAPPGP010000157.1 GCA_028821395.1 Defluviicoccus sp. | reverse complement strand
GTCAATCCAATCAACAACATCAAGGTCATAAAGTGAACAGTATTGGGGCTAGGCCGGGGCGGGCAGGGGCACGCCCATCCGGGGACGGTTCTCGTCCGGCTCCTCGCGGACCAGGAGGGCGAGCGCGGCGGCGAGCAGCGCGAGGCCGAGCGAGATCAGCCATACCCCCTCGTAACGCGCCGTGAGGTCGTAGAAGTAGCCGCCAAAGGCCGCGCCGAGCGCGGCGCCGATCGAATGCACGCCGAAGATCAGCCCCATCGACAAACCCATCATGCGGATCCCGACATGGGAGGCGATCAGGCTCGCAATCGGGGCGAGAGTCGCGAAGTTGAGGATGCCGAAGGCGACGGTGAAGACGAACAGGAGCGTCAGGCTCCCCGTCGTGTTGAGCAGCAGCACGAAGAGCAGCGCGCGCGCCGCGTACATCGCGGCCAGCAAACGAGCCCGGTGGAGCCGGTCGGACAGCCAGCCGAACAGGATCAGCCCGATCATGTTGCCGGCGCCGTGCGCGCCATGCGCCGCGGTCGAATCGACCAGGGCGAAGCCGCAGCTCACCGCATAGGGAACGAAATGGACGTCGAACACCCCCGCCGTGGTGAAGCCGCAGAGCACGAAGGAGCAGGACAGCAGCACGAAGCTCCGGTTGCGCGTCAGGATGCCCAGCCGGGCAACGAAGGTCGCCGCATCCGCATCGCCTTGCGCGCGTCCGCGCGGCTCGCGCCCCACCCCCTTGAGCAACAGCCAGGCGAGCGGGATCAGCGCGAGCAGCCCGAGCCCGAAACTCAGATAGGCGCCGCGCCAGCCCAGCGCGACCACCAGCAGCGCCAGCAGCGTCAGCACCGGGAGCTGGCCCGCGGTCGAGCCCGACAGCGCGAAACCCGTCAACACCCCGCTATGCCGTCTCAGCAGCTGTGCCATCATGGCGGTGACCAGCGGCAGGGAGATCGCGCCGTGGCCGACGCCGCCGATCACGCCGAACAGGAGCAGGAATTGCCACTCGTGGGAGATCTGCGAGCTCGCCGCGATGGCTCCGCCCATGAAGACCAGCCCGCCGGCGAAGACGTGGCGCGGCCCGACGCGGTCGATGATGTCGCCGGCGATCGGCGAGATCAGTCCCATGATCACCAGCACCAGCGAGCTGCCGGTCGAGCTGAGGCCGCGCGACCAGCCGAGCTCGACCTCCCAGATCGGCATCAGCACGCCGACCGACGAGCGCGACGCGAAGGTGAGGCCGAGCGCGCAGAAGCAGAGCGCGACGATCGCCCAGACGCGGAGCGCCGAGGGTCCGGTCACAGCAAATCCCGCAACATCGCGACCAGCGGCCGGTCGGCGGGCGGCATCGGGTAGTCGCCGAGCCGCACGGGCCGGACCCATTTGAGGGCCTGGCCCTCGAGCGGACGCACCGACCCGTTCCACACCCGGCAGACGAAGAGGGGCATCAGCAGATGGAAGCCTTCGTAGCGGTGAGACGCGAAGGTGAACGGGGCGAGGCAGTTCGCGGCAACGTCGATTCCGAGCTCCTCGCCGAGCTCGCGGATCAGCGCCTGCTCCGGAGTCTCGCCCGGGCCGACCTTGCCGCCCGGGAACTCCCACAGCCCCGCCATGGTCTTGCCTTCGGGGCGCTGCGCGATCAGCACCCGCCCGTCGGCGTCGACCAGCGCGGCGGCGGCGACCAGGACGACAGGGAGGTCAACTTCGGTAGTCGGCATTGATGTCGATATAGCCGTGCGTGAGGTCGCAGGTCCAAACCGTGGCCCGGCCGCGCCCCACCCCGACATCGATGCCGATCTCCACCTCCGACCCGGCGAGATGCGCCGCTACCGGCGTCTCGTCATAGCCCTCGACCAGCGCCTCGCCGTCGGTGATCTGCACGCCGCCCATGGAGATGGCGAGCGCGCCCACGTCGATGCGCTCGCGCGTCTTGCCGAGCGCGGCGACGATCCGGCCCCAGTTGGCGTCGCTGCCGGCGATCGCGGTCTTGACCAGGGGGGAGTTGGCGACGGTGAGACCGATGCGCCGCGCCGCGGTCTCCGAGGTCGCGCCGGTGACGCGGATGGTGACGAGCTTGGTCGCCCCCTCGCCGTCGCGGACGATCTGCCGGGCGAGGTCACCGCAGACCGCGCCGAGCGCTTCGCGGAACGGGGCGAGGCGGGAATCGCGCCAGTCGTCGATCGACCGGTTGCCCGCCCGCCCGGTCGCGAACAGGAGCGCCATATCGCTGGTCGAGGTGTCGCCGTCCACGGTGATCGAATTGAACGAGCGGTTCACCGCCTGGCGCAGCAGCCGGTCCAGAACCGGCGCCGGGAGCCGGGCATCGGTGAACAGGAAAGCGAGCATGGTCGCCATGTCGGGCGCGATCATGCCCGATCCCTTGGCGATTCCGGCGACCGTGACCGGCTTATCGCCGATCCGGGCCGTCGCGCCGGCGCCCTTGGCGAAGGTATCGGTGGTGCGGATCGCACCCGCCCCCCGCTCCCAGCCGCCGTCGGCAAGCGACTCGGCGAGCGTCGGGATCGCCCCGGTGATGCGCTCTATGTTCGGCCGCACCCCGATCACCCCGGTGGAGGCCACCGCGACCGCGCGTTCGCCGCAGCCGAGCGCCGCGGCGGTGGCGCCCGCGGTGGCGGCGACGCACTCCGCACCAGCCGGCCCGGTGAAGGCGTTGGCGTTGCCGGCATTGACCACCAGCGCCGAGGCGCGGCCCTCGGCCAGCATCGCGCGCGTCCACAGAACCGGCGGTGCGGCCGTCCTGGAGCGCGTCGTCACGCCGGCCACGGTCGTCCCCGGGGCGAGCTCGACCAGCAGCAGATCGTCGCGCCCGGCGTAGCGTTCGCCGCTGGCCCCGGAAGCGAGCCGGACGCCCGGAACCGGGTCCAGCGCCGGAAAGCGGTCCGGCGCCAAGGGGGAAATATTCGCCACGGCCAAGGATTCCCGATGCGGAGGGTTGTCGGATCGAAGGCTTATGCCGCGCCGCATCGGCGATGTCCATGGCGGTGCGGCGGCGGACCGATCGTCACACCCGCAGCCCGTGCCCTTGGCGCCTCGTTGACAGCGCAATGAGGTACTCTTATCTGTGAAGAACCCCGGGATCGCGCTCGCCCCGATACACCCGACAGCTCAGTCCGAGGAATCCCGATGTTCGGCCGTATCGCACAAACTCTGATGGGCAGCGCCAACGAGCGCCTGATGAAGCGTCTGGCGCAGGAAGCCGAGACGATCAACGCGCTCGAACCCGAGATCGAGGCGCTGTCCGACGAGGCGCTCAAGGCGCGGACCGGCTGGCTGCGCGAGCGCCTGGAAGGGGGCGAGGCGCTCGACGACCTGCTGCATGACGCCTTCGCCACCGTTCGCGAGGCGGCGAAGCGCACGCTGGGCCAGCGCCATTACGACGTCCAGCTCATGGGCGGGATCGTGCTCCACCGGGGCATGATCGCCGAGATGAAGACCGGCGAGGGCAAGACCTTGGTCGCGACCCTGCCGGTCTATCTCAACGCGCTCTCGGGCGAGGGCGTCCACGTGGTCACGGTGAACGATTACCTGGCCCAGCGCGATTCCGCCTGGATGGGCCAGATCTACGAATTTCTCGGACTCACGGTCGGCTGCATCGTGCACGGGCTGACCGACGCCGAACGCCACGCCGCCTATGCGGCGGACGTCACCTACGGCACCAACAACGAGTTCGGCTTCGACTATCTCCGCGACAACATGAAGTTCCAGCTCGACGAGATGGTCCAGCGGCCGTTCCACTACGCCATCGTCGACGAGGTCGACAACATCTTCATCGACGAGGCGCGGACCCCGCTGATCATCTCCGGGCCGACCGACGATACGACCGATCTCTACCGCAGGGTGGACAAGCTGATCCCCGAGCTCGGACCCGACGACTACGAGAAGGACGAGAAGCAGCGCACCGTCGCCCTGACCGAGGCGGGTTCGGAGAAGATCGAAGCGCTGCTCGTCGAGGGCGACTTCCTCAAGGGCGCGGGGTTCTACGACATCTCCAATATCTCGGTGGTGCACCACGTCAACCAGGCGCTGCGGGCGCATGCGCTGTTCGAGCGCGACACCGACTACATCGTCAAGGACGGCCGCATCGTCATCATCGACGAATTCACCGGCCGCATGATGGAGGGCAGGCGCTTCTCGGAGGGCCTGCACCAGGCGCTGGAGGCGAAGGAGGGCGTCGAGGTCCAGGCCGAGAACCAGACCCTCGCCTCGATCACCTTCCAGAACTATTTCCGCCTCTACCCCAAGCTCGCCGGGATGACCGGCACCGCGATGACCGAGGCGGCGGAGCTGGCGGAGATCTACGGCCTCGAGGTCGCCGAGATCCCGACCAACGAGCTGTGCATCCGCGACGACGAGGACGACGAGGTCTATCGCACGGCCGAGGAGAAGAACAAGGCGATCCTCGCGATGATCGAGGATTGCCGCGCCCGCCGCCAGCCGGTGCTCGTGGGCACCGTCTCGATCGAGAAATCCGAGCTCCTCTCCGGCATGCTCAACCAGAGCAAGATCGAGCACAGCGTGCTCAACGCCCGCTACCACGAGCAGGAGGCCTATATCATCGCCCAGGCGGGCCAGCCCGGCGCGATCACCATCGCCACCAACATGGCCGGCCGCGGCACCGACATCCAGCTCGGCGGCAATGTCGACATGCGGGTCGCCCAGGAGCTCGCGGCGCTCAAATCCGACGCGGCGCGGGAAAAGCAGGAATCCGGGATCCGCGCCAGGATCGAGGCCGAGGTCGGGGCCAACCGCGAGGTCGTGCTCGAAGCCGGCGGGCTGTGCGTGATCGGCACCGAGCGGCACGAGGCGAGGCGCATCGACAACCAGCTGCGCGGCCGTTCCGGGCGCCAGGGCGATCCCGGCCGGTCGCGCTTCTTCCTGTCGCTGGAAGACGACCTGATGCGGATCTTCGGGTCCGAGCGGATCGACGGCATGCTGCGCCGCCTCGGCCTCGAAGAGGGCGAGGCGATCGTCCATCCGTGGATCAACAAGGCGCTGGAGAAGGCCCAGAAGAAGGTCGAGGAACGCAACTTCGAAATCCGCAAGAACCTGCTGCGCTTCGACGACGTGATGAACGACCAGCGCAAGGTGATCTACGACCAGCGCAAGGATCTGATGAACGCCAAGGACGTGTCCGAGACCATCGGCGACATGCGCCACGAGGCGATCCGCGGCGCGGTCGCGCGCTGCATCCCCGAGCGCGCCTATGCGGAGCAATGGGATGTCGAGACGCTGCATGGGGAAGGGCTGCGCCTTCTCGGCCTCGACATGCCGGTCGCGGAATGGGCCGAGGAGGAAGGGATCGCCGACGAGGAGATCGCCGACCGGATGATCGCCGCCGGCGACCGCCTGATGGCCGAGAAGGTCGCCAACTACACGCCCGCGATCATGCGGCTTGCGGAAAAGAGCATTTTGCTCCAGCTCCTCGACCAGACCTGGAAGGAGCATCTGCTCGGGCTCGACCACTTGCGCCAGGGCATCGGCTTGCGCGCCTACGGCCAGAAGGACCCGCTCAACGAGTACAAGCGCGAGGCGTTCGACCTGTTCAACGCGATGCTCGAGCAGCTGCGCGAGACCACGACCTCGGTGATGTGCCATCTCGACCTGGAGATCCGCGACCCGGACGCGCTCGCCCCGCGCGAGGAACGGGAGGGGGTGGTCGAGGGACGGCCGGACCCGGCCATGGCGGGGGCCGACCCGTTCGGCGGGGCGGAACCCGAAGGACTGCACCCGGCCGCGGCATTCGCGCGGGGACCGGCGCCGCGCAGCGCGGCGCTGGCCGGCGCGGTCGACGAGGTGCCGCCCGGCTGGACGTTCTACGAGCCGCTCGGCCGTCACCTGGATCCGGAGATCCCGGAGACCTGGGGCAAGGTGCCGCGCAACGCCGCCTGCCCCTGCGGGTCCGCCAAGAAATTCAAGCACTGCCACGGAAGGGTGGCCTGACCGGGAGTCTCAGGCGAGCGAGACCTCGCCCATTTCGAGGAACTTGCGACGCCGCTGCGCGAGCACCGCGTCCGCGTCCATCCCGGCCATCGCATCGAGCTCCGCCGCGACGGCATCGCCGACCCGGGCGATCGCCGCCTCCGGGTCGCGGTGGGCGCCGCCGAGCGGCTCTTCGATCACGGTATCGACGACGCCGAGCCTGTGCAGATCCTCGGCCGTCAGCCTGAGCGCTTCCGCCGCGTCGCGCGCGAAGTCGCCGTCGCGCCACAGGATCGACGCGCAGCCCTCGGGCGATATGACGGAGTAGATCGAGTGCTGGAGCATCAGCACCCGGTTGGCCGCAGCGATGGCGATCGCGCCGCCGGAACCGCCTTCGCCGATGACGACGCTGACCAGAGGCACGCGAAGCGCGAGGCAGGTCTCGATCGAGCGGGCGATCGCCTCGGCCTGGCCGCGCTCCTCCGCGCCGATCCCCGGATAGGCGCCGGGCGTGTCGACCAGGGTCACGACGGGCAGGCCGAACCGGTCGGCGAGGCGCATCAGCCGCTGCGCCTTGCGGTAGCCTTCCGGCCGCGCCATGCCGAAATTGTGCTTCATCCGAGACTCGATCTCGGCGCCCTTCTCCTGGCCGATCACCACCACCGAGCGGCCGCGGAACCGGCCGATCCCGCCGATGATCGCCGCGTCCTCGGCATAGAGCCGGTCCCCCGCGAGCGTCCGGAACCCGTCGAACAGCGCGCGCAGATAGTCCACGCAGTGCGGCCGCATCGGGTGGCGCGCGACCTGTACGATCTGCCAGGGGGTGAGCTTGCCGTAGGTCTGGCGCAGCAGGCGCTCGATCCGCTGCTGCAGCCGCTGCACCTCGTCGGTGATCTCGATCTCGTTGACGTCGCCGATATGGCGCAGCTCCTCGATCTTGCCCTCGAGCTCGGCGATCGGCCGCTCGAAGTCGAGAAAGCTCGGCATGCCACGTTCGGTCACGGCTCAGTCGCGATTTGCCAGCGGGTGGTGCGCCTCGACCAGGCGTTGCAGCCGGTCGTCCGCCAGATGGGTGTAGATCTCCGTGGTGGCGAGGTCGGCATGGCCCAGCATGCGCTGCACGCTCCTGAGGTCGGCCTCGTTGGCAACCAGATGGGTGGCGAACGCATGGCGCAGTACATGCGGCGAGACACGATTCGCGTCAAGGCCGCAGCTTCCGGCCAAGGCCTTGAGTTCGCGGGCGAAATGCGAACGGGTGAGGTGCCCCGCGCGGGACTTCGAGGGGAACAGGAATTTGGACGTCCCGGCGTCCGGCGCGAATTTCAGGCGATGGGGGAGATAGGCCTTGAGCGCCGTCCGGGCCGGCTCGCCGATCGGCACCAGCCGTTCCCTGGCCCCCTTGCCGCGCACCGAGATCAGCGCGTCCTCGCCGAGCAGCGCGCCGACCGGCAGGGAGACCAGCTCGCTGACCCGTAGCCCGCTCGCATAGAGCAGCTCCAGCAAGGCGTGCAGCCGCAGCCCGCGAATGCCCGGGCGCTGCTTCGCGGCGGCGATCAGGCGCCCGACCTCGTCCTCGTTCAGCAGCTTCGGGAGCGGCCGGCCCCGCCGCGGCGGGTCGATCCGCGACATCGGGTCGTCCCCGCGCACCCCTTCCGCGATCAGGAACCCGAAGAGCTGGCGAAGCGCCGCGACGCGCCGGGACGCGGTCCGCGCCGCGAGCCCCCTCGCGGAAAGGGATGCGAGATAGATCCTGAGATGCCGGTCTGCGACATCGGCCAGCGTCGGCCGGGAAGGCAGGGTGGAGAGGAACCGACGCAGATCCTCGGCATCCCTGCGGTAGGCGGCGATCGTGTTGTGCGCCGCGCCCCGTTCGGCGGCCATCATCTCGAGGAAGGAATCGATGTGGCGGGCGTCTCCGGCCATGGCCGTCACAACCTGTGCGCCACGGCGGTCTCGAGCGCCAGCGACCTGGCCTCCGAGTCGAGGCCGACCCGCCTCAGGCTCTCGACCACCAGCCGCATCGCCGCCGCACCCGGCGATTCGCCGTTGGCGCCGTTGAGGCCGAGCAGGGCGATCAGAACGGTCTCTCCCACCCGCCCGGCCGCCGAGGCTTCCTGGAGGGCGCGCCCCCATGCGATGTCGGGCGCCGCCACGCGGGTCGGCGTTCCCTCCGCCAGCAAATCCGCCCAGCGCCCCGGGCTCGGCTTCGCGCCGAGCGCCTCGAGCAGGGAGAGAGCGACCACCTCCGCCGTGCGTGCGGTCTCCGCGTTGCCGCCATAGGCGCTGCGTCGCCATGCCGCCAGGGCGGTCTCGTCCACCGCCGCCGTGGTGTCCGGTGCGGCCAGGAGGCCGATCGCCCAGAGGCGGGACGAAGCTTCCCCGGCCACCGTGCCGGGCTCCGCTTCGCTCTCGGCGAGCCCCAGCCAGGCCTGTGCCTGCTCCACACGGCCTGCCGTCAACAGGGCCGACACCGCCTCGGGGGCGAACCAGGCCAGGGCGGGGTCCTGCGGCAGCGCCGCGAGGACCGGCACGCTCGCCGCGGCCACCACGTCGTAGCCGCCGTTCTCCCGGGCAAGCTCGAAGGCGTGTGTCAGCATCCGGGCCTTTGCTTCCGCACCGTCCGCGGCCGCCGCGCTGAGCAGCAGCAGGGCGCGGCCCCGCGGTCCCCAAACGCCTTCCGCGGTCTTTGCCGGATCGGCGTGCGCGTCGTCGTCCCACTGCACCGCGGCGTAGAGCTCGTTCAGCCGGTCCCCGTCGATCGCGCCATAGACCAGCGCGCGCTCGCCCGCCGCGAGCCGGAGCTCGAGCTCGGCGTTCGGGCTGGCGGCGACGCTGCGCAGCACCGCCGGGCGGTCCGAGCCCAGCACGTCGGCCGGAAGGCGCACATTGGCCGCCCGCATCATCGCCAGGTCGAGCCCGGCGGGGTCGGGAAGGCTCTCGACGACCGCCGTTTCGCCGCCGTTGAGCGTCTCGACCAGCTCCGGGAAGAACGGCGCGCCCTCGTCGCCGCGCTCGGCAAGGACATCCACGATGATGTCGGCCCGCGCGCCTTCGTTCGAGAGCAGCAGGCAAAACGCGAACGCCCGCTGCCAATAGGAGTCCTCGGAACGGCGGGCGACGTCGCGCACGCGCTGGCAGGCGCCGGAATTGTCGTGCTGCAGGAACAGCGCCTCCACGGCGCTGCGGGACAGGCTCTCCCCGGCCCGGTCGAGCGGAACCTGGTTCGCCAGACGGCTTGCCGCTTCGGCCGCGCCGAGCTCCACCAGCCGCGCGACGCGCGAGGTCAGCATGTCGGGCCCGTTCGATTCCCCCCGTGGCGCCTGGGCGCGGGTCGACAGCAGCCGGATGGCGAGCTTGCGGGCCGAGGCGGAGCGCGTTTTCGCGGGCAGGCGGGCGAGGAGCCTCTCGATGAGGGCGCGCTTCGATCCTTGCCACAATGCGACGCCGAGCCCGCCTTCGTTCGAATCGATGAGTCCGACCGATGCCGTATCCAGAACCTCGAGCGAGGTCGCCGTTACCGACTCGCCGTCCGGCGGTTCCGCCTCCGGCGCAGCGGCCGACGGCGTATCGGTCTCGGGCGGCTTGTCCGGCTCGGCGGAGGGCTCCTCGGCGCTTCCCGGCGGGATCAGGCGGACGGGCGCGCTCGGGCGATCCGGCGAGTCGGTCTGGGCGAGGCGGAGCGGCGTATCCCCGTCCCGCGCCTCGGCGCCGAGCGCGATTGCCGCGAGGGCGAGGGTTGCGACCGCCGTGGCGGCGGCGAGCAGTGCGAACGGTCTAGCCCGCATTTCCCGCCCCTGTCATGGACAGCGCCGCCCGAAGGGTCGCGCCCGGGCGCCCGCCCGCGGCGTCGCGGGCCTCGGCCGTATTGCCCGCTACGCCCTTCGGCCCGCTCCTGGCGGGACGAACGCCCGGGTGCGACGCAGGCCGTGACAGGGGCGGGAAATACGGGCTAGCGTGGCAACCGCGCATCGGGGATGACCTTCTCGACCTTGGCCGTCGGAGGCGGGATATCGGAGACCGCGAAATAGACGGCGCCCACGACGACCGCCAGCACGACGATGACAAGCAATACGCGGGACAGCCTGTGCATTCGGCGACTCGACCCCAGAAGCGATCCCGGCGGAAACCCCTTCCGCCGCAGATGTCGGCGACATCGGGTACCATCCATACTATAATCCGCCGGCTAATGTATGACTGTGGCAAATTTGCGGCGGGTCGCCTTCGCGGCGGGAAATCCTGCCGTGCAGCCGGGTTTGCCCAAGGGCGGTCGCCTTGAGCGAGCGAGAAACCCCCGAGATCTCGCGCTCCATCGTGCTCGTCGGTCTGATGGGGGCGGGCAAGACGTGCATCGGCCGCGAGCTCGCCAAACTCTACGAGCTGCCGTTCGTCGACGCCGACGACGAGATCGAGGCCGCCGCCGGCTGCGCGATCGAGGACATATTCGCCGTCTACGGCGAAGCGGAATTCCGCAGCGGCGAGCGCCGGGTGATCGCGCGGCTGCTCGACCGGCCGACCCAGGTGCTGGCGACCGGCGGCGGCGCGTTCATGGACTCCGACACGAGGGCGGCGATACGCGCCAAGGCGGTCTCGGTCTGGCTGCGCGCGGACGTCGATCTGCTGCTGGGCCGGGTGGCGCGGCGCGACAATCGCCCGCTGCTAAAGCAGGACGACCCGCGCCGGGTTCTCGAGCGTTTGATGGCGGAACGCTACCCCGTCTATGCACAAGCCGACCTGGTGGTCGACACGACGGAGGAAAAGCCGCGGGCGACCGCAGCCCGCGTGGCCGCGACGGTCGACGCATTCCTGGCCGGAGAACGGACGGCGCAACCGGCGATATGAGCCAGATCCTTCGAGTCGATCTCGGCGAGCGCTCCTATGACATCGTCGTCGGCGACGGGTTGATCGACCGCGCCGGCGCGCATCTCGCGCCGCTCGCCGGACCGCGTCCGCTGCTCGTGGTTACCGACGAGACCGTTGCCTCCCTCCATCTCGGCCGGCTCGAAGCGTCGCTCGATGCCGCCGGTCTCGCCTGCCATCGATTCGTGCTGCCCGACGGCGAGGCGAGCAAGAGCTTCGCGCAGCTCCAGGCTCTGCTCGAAGGAATCCTGGAGACCGAGCCCGAACGGTCGTCGGTCGTGGTGGCGCTCGGCGGCGGCGTGGTCGGCGACCTCGCCGGCGTCGCCGCGAGCCTCGCGCTGCGCGGCCTCGGCTTCGTCCAGATCCCCACCACGCTGCTCGCCCAGGTGGACAGCGCCGTCGGCGGCAAGACGGCGATCAACAGCGGCTACGGCAAGAACCTCGTCGGCGCGTTCTACCAGCCGAAGCTGGTGCTCTCCGACACCGGAACGCTCGACACGCTGCCCAGGCGCGAGCGCCTCGCCGGCTACGCCGAGGTGGTGAAGTACGGGCTGCTCGGCGACCGTGTCTTCTTCGAGTGGCTGGAGGACAAGGGTAACGCGGTGATCGACGGCGGCGGCGAGGCCCGCGACCATGCGGTGCGCAAGAGCTGCGCCGCCAAGGCCGCCATCGTCGCCGCCGACGAGACCGAGCAGGGGGTGCGCGCGCTGCTCAATCTCGGCCACACCTTCGGCCACGCGATCGAGGCGCGGGCGCGCTATGACGGGGCGGTGCTGCACGGCGAGGCGGTCGCCGTCGGTCTGGTCCTCGCCTTCGCCCTGTCGGCCGAGCTCGGGCTCTGCGCGCGCGAGGACGCGGCGCGGGTGCGGCGCCATCTGCGGGCGGTGGGGCTGCCCGTGTCGGTGGCCGATCTCAGCGCCGAGCTCGGCGGAACGGACGACCTCATCGCCGCGATGGGGCGCGACAAGAAGGTTCGTTCCGGCGAGCTCAACTTCATCCTGGCACGCGGGATCGGCGACGCGTTCATCGCCTCCGGGATCGACCGTTCGGCGCTGGAGTGCGTCCTCGCGCACGAGCTCTCCGCATGACCATCGCGCTGGTCGCGACGCTCGCGGGCATCGCCGTCCTGATCCTGCTGTCCGCCTTCTTCTCCGGCTCCGAGACGGCGCTCACCGCCGCCTCGCACCCGCGCATGCACCAGCTCGAGCGCAAGGGCAACCGGCGGGCGGGCATCGTCAACCGGCTGCGCCAGCGCAAGGAGCGGATGATCGGCGCCATCCTGCTCGGCAACAACCTGGTCAACATCCTCGCCTCGGCGCTCGCCACAAGCGTGCTGATCTCGGCGGTCGGCGAGACCGGGGTGGTCTACGCCACGATCGCGATGACGCTGCTGGTGCTGATCTTCGGCGAGATCCTTCCCAAGACCTTCGCGTTTCAGAACCCGGACCGCGTGGCGATCCTGATCGCGCCGGTATTCCGGGTGCTGGTGGCGGTGCTCGGTCCGATCGCCGACGGCTTCCAGATCGTCGTCCGCGGGCTGCTCGGCCTGTTCAGGGTCTACTCCCGCGGCGGCGAAGAGCGCGCCCGGGCGTTGGAGGAGCTGCGCGGCGCGATCGAGCTCCACCCGGGCAGCGGCAGCTCCGCCGACCAGGAACGGGCGATGCTGCGCAGCATCCTCGACCTCAACGACGTCGAGGTCGAGATGGTGATGCGCCATCGCAAGGACGTCGTCGCCCTCGATGCCGACCAGCCGGCATCCGACATCGTCGACCAGGCGCTCGGCAGCCCGCATACCCGCATCCCGCTGTGGCGCGGCAACCCCGACAACGTGGT
This sequence comes from Defluviicoccus sp., assembly GCA_028821395.1. Lineage (GTDB taxonomy): Bacteria > Pseudomonadota > Alphaproteobacteria > MPNO01 > MPNO01 > MPNO01. The sequence goes on along the minus strand of JAPPGP010000157.1, from coordinate 27,375 downwards.
CGGCGTGCTGCACGCAAGGGAGCTCGCCCGCGCCGTGCGCGCCCAAGCCGGCGACCTCGATTTGCTCGAAATCGACGGTATCTGCGCAAAGCCCTGGTTCGTGCCGGAGACCACCACGCTGCTCGACCAGCTCCAGGCCTTCCGGCGGCGGCACGAGCATTTCGCGCTGGTGGTCGACGAGTACGGCGCCCTGATGGGGATCATCACGCTGGAGGACATCATCGAGGAGATCGTGGGCGAGATCTCCGACGAACACGACGTCGTTCCGATCGGCGTCCGGCGGCAGCGCGACGGCGCCTATCTGATCGACGGGGCGGTGACCGTGCGCGACCTCAACCGGCGTTTCGACTGGGAGCTGCCCGACCAGGAGGCGGCGACCATCGCGGGCCTCGTCATCCACGAGGCCAGGATCATCCCCGAGATCGGCCAGATCTTCGTGTTCCATGGCTTCCGCTTCGAGGTCATGCGGCGCGAGCGCAACCAGCTCACCCAGATCCGCGTCTCGCGCGCCGATGCCGGGGCGCAGGAGACCCCGCCCGCGCGAGAGGCCGCGCCCGTGGGTTGACGCGTGCGCCTCTGGAGCGTCCATCCGGAGCACCTCGATTCGCGGGGGCTGGTGGCGCTGTGGCGCGAAGCCCTGCTCGCCCAAGCGGTGCTGCGCGGCGAGACCCGGGGATACCGGAGCGGGCTACGGTGGCCACGGGAGGACAACACGTGGCCGGGTGCCGGTCGGGCCGGGTCGTGGCAGGCAACCGCGATCCGTTGCACGGCTAAGCGCAGACCGCTAGGCCGGTTCGAAGCCCTCCGGCAGGTGCCACTCGGAATAGGCGATCGCGTCGATATCGACCGTGATGCCATGGCCGCGGGCGGGACCCCGCGGCAGGTCGGCCGCGCCGCCGTAGCCCTCGTGGCAGAACAGCTCGATCACGTTGCCCGAGGGATCGCGGAAGAACATCAGGGCCTCGATGCCCTGGCGCGTCCACAGATTCGTGGTCGGAATGCCGCAGGCGGCGAGCCAGCCCTGCATCGCGATCAGCGAGTCCGCATTGCAGGCGAACCCGAAATGGGGGTATTCGGCGCCCGGCTCGATGAAGGTGCAGCCTGCCGACCCGATCCCGATACGCGCGCCGGAGATGTCGAACAACGCGAAGGCGTCTTCCCTGACCAGCATCTCGCCGCCCAGCACGTCGCGGTAGAAACGGATCCCCTCGTCGAGGTCGCGGCACGGAACGCTGACATGGTCGATCCCGCCGAAGCGGGGCGGGCCGACAACGCCGGCGCTCCGCTCGGTGACTGAGATCTCGGCCATTCGACCCTCCCTTCGGTTTTCGAGGCCGGGATGGTAGGACAGTTCCCGCCATCCAACAAAGCGGTTGTACCGACGGTACCGATGCCCGAGCCCAAGCCCCCCGTCGTCTCCATGCGCGGCGTGAGCAAGCGCTACGGCCGGCGTCTGGCGGTCGACGGGCTCGACCTCGACGTTCCCGCCGGGCAGTGCTTCGGCCTGCTCGGCCCGAACGGCGCCGGCAAGACGACGACGCTGAGGATGATCTACGGCGCCGCCCGGCCGAGCGCCGGCACGGTCGCGGTGTTCGGCCGCGACGTGGCGCGGCACGGCCGCGCGGTGCGCGCGAAGCTCGGCGTGACGCTGCAGGACAATGTGCTGATCGAGACCGCAACCGCGCGCGAGAACATGGAGATCTTCGGGCGCCACTATCTGCTGGACGCCGAGACCGTCGCGCGGCGCGTCGGCACGCTGGTCGAGTTCCTCCAGCTCGGCGCCCACGCCGACATGGTCGTGCGGCGCCTCTCCGGCGGGTTCAAGCGGCGCCTCGCGGTCGCGCTCTCGCTGATGAATATGCCCGAGCTGCTGATTCTAGACGAGCCCACCACCGGGCTCGACCCCAATGTCCGCCAGGGGCTGTGGTCGCGCGTCCGCGCGCTCAGGGCGGCCGGCACCACGGTGCTGCTGACCACCCATTACATGGACGAGGCGGAGCGGCTCTGCGACCGGGTGGTGATCATGGCCGCCGGAAGGGCGATCGCCGACGACGCCCCGGCCGCGCTGATCGCCACGCATCTCGCGAGCGAGGCTATCGAGTTCGACTGCGACGAGGCGCAGGCGGAGCGGTTTCTCGCCGGCCTCGCCGATGCCGTGCCGTATCTTCGAACCGGCAACCGGCTGATGGCCTTCGCCGACGACGCCGGGCGGCTGCAGGATGCGCTGCGAGCGCTCGACGGCGGCGACAGGAGACCCATCGTCCTCCGACCGGCCAATCTGGAGGACGTGTTCCTCTCGCTCAGCGGCACAAGGCTGGACGAGGAGGGCTGAGTTGGACATCTCCCCGCGCCACGCCTGGTCGGTCTGGCGCCGCAACGCGACGCTCTACCGGCGCACCTGGAAGTTCAACATCCTGCCGAATTTCTTCGAGCCGGTGTTCTACCTGACGGCGATCGGCATCGGCGTCGGCGCCTATATCTCCGAGATCGGCGGGATGCGCTATATCGAGTTCCTGACGCCCGGGTTGCTGGCGGTCGCGGCGATGCACGGCGCGAGCTTCGAGGTGACCTACAACGTCTATGTCCGGATCCATTTCGAGAAGGCCTATGACGGCATGCTGACCACCCCGGTCGGGCCGGACGACATCCTGATCGGCGAGGTGCTGTGGTCGATGACCCGCTCGCTGATCTATGGCGGCGGGTTCTTCGTGGTGGCGGCGCTGTTCGGTCTGGTGCCGTTCCCGGGCGGGCTCGGGGCGCTGGTCGTGATCCCGCTGGCCGGTCTCCTGTTCGCCGCGATCGGCCTCGCCTTCACCATGCGGATCCCGTTCATCGATTTGTTCAGCTTCTACTTCACCCTGTTCCTCACGCCGCTCTTCCTGTTCTCGGACGTCTTCTTCCCGATCCGCGAACGCCTGCCCGGGGCGTGGCTGATCGTGGCCGAGGCGCTGCCGCTGCTCCACCCGGTGCGGCTCGCCCGCTCGGCCTTCCAGGGCGAGTGGGGCTGGGTCGCGCTGTGGGATTTGGGCTACATCCTGGCGGTCTCCGCGCTGCTGCTCGAATTCGCCCGCCGCGGGGTGGCGAAGCGCCTGATGAGCTGACCCGGCGGGCCGATTGCCGGGTACACAAGCGGCGTGTAGCATCGCCCGGCCTCAACGCGGAGGGAGAGACATGGACGGCACCACCACCGGGATCGGCGCGAGAGTCGTCGCCCTCCGGGAGACCTGGCACACCAAGAAGCACCCGTTTTTCCAGGCGATGACCGACGGGTCGCTGCCGCTCAAGGCGCTCGGGATCTACATGGCGCACCACTACAAGTTCGTCGAACAGGCGCTGCCTTCCTTCGGCCTGCTGCTCTACCGCGCGCCCAAGGACGTCGTCCAGTCGCTGGTCGAGAACCTGGCCGAGGAAGAGGGGCTGATCGCCTCGCCCGGCGAGGACAAGCAGCCGCACGACCACACCGAGATGATCTTCGACTTCTGCAACGCCGCCGGGCTCACGACCGAAGAGGTCAGGACGCTGAAGATGGGTCCCGCCTGGTGGGCGCGCACGCTGCACTACGTCCACTGCCTGCGCGACGAGCCGGTGGGCGTGGCGCTCGCCATGCAGTCGACCCAGGAGGGCCAGCAGGTCGCGCTCAACACCGAGATCACCATCCCTTCCTTCGCGAAGCATTACGGCTACGGAGCGGACGCCAGGGAGATCGCCTTCTTCGTCGAGCACGCCGAGGCCGACCTCGAGCATTCCAACCGCCAGATGGCACTCTGCGAGAAATACGTCACCCCCGAGCTGGAGGCGCGCACGCTCGAGGTCTGCGAGGAGGCGGTCCGGCTGCGCTGGGCGTCGATCACCGAGATCTACCGCGAGCACGTGCTGAACGAGGCCGAGATCCTGCCCCCCGGCGTCGCCGCTTGAACCCCGCCGAAGGCGAGACCCCACCCCCGCTCGTCATGCTCGGCGCAGGCCGAGCATGCCGTGTCTTTGCAGCCTCTCGAACTGTCAGGGGATTGCCGTCTCGCTAGACTTCCTACGCGAACGCGACAGCCAGGGGAGGCTCGAATGCGGACGCTCATTCGCGGCGGTTGGGTGGTCGGGTATTCCGGTGCCACGCATACGCTGATCCGTGACGGGGTGGTGGTCTACGAGGACGACAGGATCGTCCATGTCGGCGCGGCGTTCGACGGCCGCGTCGACCGAGAGATCGACGCGGCCGGCAAGCTGGTCTCGCCCGGCTTCATCGACACGCACATCCATTCCGGCCACCGCGCCGCCCATCGGCTGATCACCGATGCCGGGCGGCCGGAGTATTTCGGCCAGCCCTTCTTCGAGACCCTGCCGGCGCGCCGCGGCCGCCCGCATGGCGGCGATGCCGGCGACTGGGTCAAGCGGGCGGACGAGGACGCGGCGGCCGCCCGGCGACGCATCGACGCGGCGACCTATACCATCGCCGAGCTGCTGCGCAACGGCACGACGACGTTCATGGATTTCGGCGCGCAGCTGCCGATGCAGCAGGCGCTGCTCGGCGAAGCGGAGCGGCTCGGCATCCGCGCCTATCTGGCGCCGTCCTACGCGTCGGCCGACTGGGTGGGCGGCGAGGACGGCCGTCTGGTGCGCGATTGGGACGAGGAGAAAGGGCGGCGCGGGCTGCGGGCGGCGATCGACTTCATCGGCGAGCACGACGGCGCGGCCGACGGGCGCATCCGCGGGATCCTGATCCCGTTCACCACCGAGCTGATGTCGCTCGAGCTGCTGCGCGAGACCCGCAAGGCGGCGGACTCGCTCGGCGTGCCGGTCTCGATCCACGCGGCGTACAACGTGGTCGAGTTCTACCAGATCGTGACCGAGCACGGCATGACGCCGATCGAGCTGCTGGATTCGGTCGGGCTTTGCGCCTCCGACGTGCTGATCGGGCACGGCAATTTCGTCGCCGAGAACCCGCGCATGAACTACCCGGCCGGGCGCGACCTCGAGCTGATGGCGAGAGGCGGGGCCACGGTGTCGCACTGCCCGATCAACCTCGCCCGGCGCGGCCGCTGCCTCGATAGCTGGGCGAGCTATCGGAAAGCCGGCGTCAACGTCGCGCTCGGCAGCGACACCTTTCCGCGCGACATGATCATGAACATGCGCTGCGCCTCGCTGGTCGGCAAGATCGTGAGCGGCAGCTTCCTCGAGGCGACGGCGGCCCAGGTGTTCGAGGCCGCCACGCTCGCCGCCACAAGCGTGCTCGGGCGCGACGATCTCGGCCGGCTCGCGCCGGGCGCCAAGGCCGATATCGCGATCGTCGACATCTCCGGGGGCGGCACGCTGCGCTACGGCCCGGTGCGCGACCCGATCAAGAGCCTGGTCGACGTGGGCGTCGGCGACGACGTCGACACCGTCATCGTCGACGGGATCACCCGCGTCGAGGGCGGCAGGGTCGCCGGCGTCGACATGGCGGCGGTCCACCGGTTCGGCCAACAGGATGCCGAGCGGCTGTGGGGCGGATGGCGCAGCTGGGATGTCGCCGAACGGAGCGCCGAGGAGGCGAGCCCGTGGTCGTTCCCGCTTGCCAACTGACCGCGACGGGCGCCGGCCCGGGTCGGGCCTTGCGAATCGGATCGGCGCCGACCCTGACGATGGGGAGCCCTGGTCTCCGGCCCCATCCGCCACTGGCTTACGGCAGGAAGTCGTCCAGCTCCACGCTGTCGAAGTTTTTGGGGATCGCGCGCTCGAAGCGGGCGCGCGCCTCGACCTGGGTCGGCGCCGGCATGGTGGCGTCGATCATCCACTTGGTGCCGATCCGGTGCAGGCTGTCCATCCCCTCGACGATGGGCGAGATGTTGTCGAGCGGGAACACCCTGGTGTTGGGGATCAGGACCACGTCCTTCTCGGCATGGACCCTGGTGGTCATCGACCACATCACCTGGCGCAGATCGGCGGCGTCGATGTCCTCGTCGACGGCGATCGCCACCTTGGGGTGGAGATAGGGGCCCGACAGCGCCGCCATCAGCGCGGTCTTGGCCTGGCCCTCCACCCGGGGGCGGATTTTCAGCACCAGCATCATCAGCCCGGCCGCGGTAACGCAGCGGATATCGCGCAGGTCGAGCCCGCCCTCGACATTGCGCAAATGCTCGCGGGTCGCGATCTCGATGCCGAGCGCGGTGGTCTGCTGCGTGTCGGTGACCGGGAAGCCGCAATGGATGGCGTAGAAGATCGGGTCCTTGCGCCGGGTGATCGCCTTGACCCTGAAGATCTCCGAATGGCCCTGCATGGCGTAGGTGCCGGGGACCTCGCCGAACGGCCCCTCCGGCTCCAGATGGTTGGGCAGCACCTCGCCCTCGATCACCAGCTCGGCCTCGGCCGGGACCTCCACGTCGATGGTCTCGCACTTGACCATGCGCACCGCCTCGCCCATCAGCCCGCCGGAGAGTTCTAGCTCGTCCACGCCGAACCGGGTCGTATAGGCCGAGCCGAAGAAGATCGCCGGGTGCACGCCGAACACCATCGCCACCGGGGTCGGTTCGTTGCGCGCCGAGTACATGTCGTAGATCCGCCGCGCCTGGCGGTGCAGCATCAGGAACCCGGTCTTGTCGCGCCCCATGATCTGCTGGCGGTGAATCGACATATTGCGGATGCCGGTCTCCGGATCCTTGATGATCGCCATGCCCGATGCGAGGAAGCGCCCGCCGTCCTTCTCCGAGACGATCATCGACGGGATGTCGTTGAGGTCGGCGTCGCCGCCCCTGAGGATCACCTCCTTGACCGGCGCGCGGTCGGCATCGACGTCCTCGGTCGGGATCGGCTCGCGCAGCCGGAGCGACATGGTCTCCAGCATCTCGTCCTCCGGGATGCCGAGCCCGATCGACCATTTCCTGCGGTCGGCTAGGATCTGGCTGCAGGCCTGCCAGCCCGCATGGCCCTTGATGTTGCCGAACAGGCTGGACTTGCCGAGATCGTTATAGGTCTTCCACTCGACCGCCGACATGTTGGAGAGCGGGTCGACCTCCTTGGTGAAGTGGATCATCTCGCCCTGCTGCTGCAGATTGGCGAGGAAGGTGCGGTAGGATTGATCGGGCATCGGCCGGACTCCGGAAAACGCGCGCCCGAACGGCTGTCGAATCGGGCTTCGGCGTGGTTTTAGAGGTCGGGCGGGGCGGGCGCTACTGCCCCTTGAAGGTGGGACGGCGGCGCTCGGCGAAGGCTTTGAGCCCCTCGGCGCGGTCCTCCGACCAGGCCAGCATGTAGGCGAGATCCGCCTCCTGCATGAAGCCGTGCATCAGCGGCAGGTCCATGCCGCGGTCGATCGCCTGCTTGGTCATCATGATGGCGAGCGGGCCGTTCCGCGCCATCGCCTGGACGATCTCGCGCGCCTTGGCGAGCGCCTCGCCTTTCGGCGTGACGTGGTTGACGATGCGGTAGGATCGGGCTTCCTCGGCGCCGATCCGGCGCGCCGTCCAGATCAGCTCCTTGGCGAGCGCGGCGCCGATCATGCGGGGCAGGTTCTGGGTGCCGCCGGCGCCCGGGATCAGGCCGTGGCGGGATTCCGGCAGGCCGAACTGGGCGTCCTCGCCGGCGACGATGAGGTCGCCGAACATCGCGAGCTCGAACCCGCCGCCGAGGCAATAGCCTTCGACCGCCGAGAGCACCGGCTTGGTATAGGCCTGCATGAACTTGTAGAGCACCCGGTTGCGGCGCACGTTGTAGCGCGCGCGGTAGTTGTCGTAGCGCTCGTGGATCTCGTCCTTGAACCCGCCGAGGTCGGCGCCGGAGCAGAACGCCCGCTCGTCGCCCTGGAGGATGACGGCGAGGATCTCGCGGTCGAGCTCGACGGCGGCCAGCGCGTCCATGATCTCGTCGGCCATGGGCTCGTTGATCGCGTTCATCACCTCCGGCCGGTCGAGCGTGACCTCAAGCGCGCCGTCGCGCCGCTCGGTCTTGATGTTCTCGTAATCGCCGTTCTCGGTCGCCACGCCCGCCTCCAGCCAGTCATGCAAAGGCTGGCATTATAGCGGCGGGGCAGGGCGGTGCTATGGACCGGCCTTTGCGCGCCGGCTATATCTCCGCCCGCCCGGCGCGGATCGCATTGCAAGGGAGAACGGGGACCATGGAGACCTATCGACTCTATATCGACGGCCACTTCGTCGATGCCGAGGGCGGCAGGACGAAGCCCAGCATCAACCCGTTCGACGGCGAGGCGATCGCCGACATCCCGGTCGCCAGCCCGGGCGATGCGGAGAAGGCGATCGCCGCCGCGCGCAGGGCCTTCGACGAGGGGCCGTGGCCAGGCATGAGCGGCGAGGAGCGCTCCGCCCTGATCGGCGCGCTCGCCGCCCGGATGAAGGAGCGCCAGAAGGAGCTCGCGGCCAACGAAGCGCGCGATTCCGGCGGCACCATCGCCAAATGCGGCGCCGATGCCTATCTCGCCCAGCGCCAGATGGCCTGGTTCGGCGAGATGGCCAAACGCTACAACGCCGAGGCCCGCGAGATCGAGGGCATGTCCCGCCCCGGGCGGTCCTTCAACTACACCATCCGCGAGCCGATCGGCGTCTGCGCCTCGATCATCCCGTGGAACTTTCCCCTGCTGATGGCGGTATGGAAGCTCGGCCCGGCGCTCGCCACCGGCAACACCGTCGTGCTCAAACCGGCCAGCGACACACCGCTCAATGCGCTGGAGCTCGCCCGCATCGTCGACGAAATCGGCTTCCCGCCCGGCGTGATCAACATCATCGCCGGCCCCGGCGGGTCCATCGGCGAGGCGATGACCACCAGCCCTCTGGTCGACAAGGTGGCGTTCACCGGCTCCACCGAGGTCGGCCGCGACATCATGGCCAAGGCCGCGGGCACGCTGAAGAAGGTCACCCTCGAATGCGGCGGCAAGTCGGCCAATATCGTGCTGCACGACGCCAACTGGGACATCGCGGTCGACGGCTCGATCTTCGCCTCGTTCTACCACCAGGGCCAGGTCTGCGAGTCCGGCACCAGGCTGCTGCTGCCCAAGGACCAGCACGACGAATTCGTCGGGCAGATGGTTGCCAAGCTGGAAGCGCTGCCGATGGGCGACCCGCTCGACCCGGCGACCCGGCTCGGGCCGGTCGTCTCCGAGCGTCACATGGCGACCGTGCTCGACTATATCGAGCTCGGCAAGAAGGAGGGGGCGACGCTCGCCTGTGGCGGGGCGCGGGCGACCGAGGGGCCGCTCGGCAAGGGGTATTTCATCCAGCCCACCGTGTTCACCGACGTCACCAACGACATGCGGATCGCCCAGGAGGAGATCTTCGGCCCGGTGCTGTGCGTGCTCAGATACGACAGCGAGGAGGAGGCGGTCTCGATCGCCAACGACTCGATCTTCGGACTCGGCGGCGGCGTCTGGAGCGAGGACCTCGACCACGCGCGCGAGATCGCCGCCCGGTTGCGCACCGGCACGGTGTGGATCAACGACTGGCATTTGCTGAGCGAACGCATGCCGTTCGGCGGCTACAAGCAGTCGGGGATCGGCCGCGAGTTCGGCGAGGAGGGGCTGAACGAATACACCGAGGTCAAGGCGCTGCATGTCGACGACACGCGGACGCGCGACAACAAGCCGTGGTACGACATGCTGGTGCCGCGCGAGAAGACGGACGCCTGAGCGTGATCGACGCCGCCATCGTCGGCCTCGGCCGCTGGGGCCAGACGCTGGTCGATTCGCTCGGCGAGGGGTCCGACGCGATCCGCTTCACGCGCGCCGTCACCCGGACCCCGTCGAAGGTCGAGGATTACGCGGCGGCGAAGGGGCTGGCGCTGGGCGCGGATTACGATGCCGCGCTCGCCGACCCGGGGGTCGGTGCGGTGGTCCTGGCGACGCCGCACTCGCTGCATTGCGGCCAGATCGTCGCCGCGGCGAAGGCGGGCAAGCACGTCTTCTGCGAGAAGCCGCTCACCCTGACCGCGGCCGACGCGGCGGCGGCGATCGAGGCGGCGGACAAGGCCGGGGTCGTGCTGGCGGTTGGCCACAACCGGCGCTTCGCGCCCAACTTCCGCGCGCTCCGCTCGATCCTCGACGAGGGCCGGCTGGGCGACATCCTGCACATCGAAGGCAATTTCTCGGCCGATCTCCGGCGCGCGGCGGAGACCTGGCGCGCCGATGCGGCGGAGAGCCCGGCGGGCGGGATGACCTCGCTCGGCATCCATGTGGTCGACGCCTTCGTCGGGCTCGCCGGACCGATGACTGCCGTCCGGACCCGGAGCAAGCGGATCGCGCTGCCCTTCGGGGTCGACGATGCGACCTCGGTGCTGATCGACTTCGAGTCCGGCTGCACCGGCTATCTCGGCACCGTCGCCGCGACCGCCCATCTCTACCAGCTTCGCGTCATCGGCACCGGCGGCTGGGCCCAGATCCACGCCCTCCACCGGCTGGAGGCGGAATTCGTCGACGGCGGCCGCGAGGACCGAAGCTGGGATGGCTACGACTACCCCGGCTATCGGACGATCCGGGAGTGCCTGGAGGCCTTCGCGGCCGCCGCCTCGGGCGGCGCGCCGTTCCCCATCCCGCCTGGCGAGATCGGCCACGCGACGGGCGTGCTGGAAGCGATCGTCCGCTCCGCCGGGACCGGCGAGGCTCAGCCGGTCTGAGCGCGTTCGGCGCGCGACGTCGCCGCGTAGACCCCGGCGAAGACCAGCACGATCCCGGCCGCGTGGTACCAGCGCGGCTCTTCCCCGAAGAAGGCGATCGCCATCGCGGTCCCGAAGATCGGCACGGTGTAGATGAAATAGCCCGCCGTGTTGGCGCCCACCCGGGCGATGGCCCCGACCCAGAGGATCTGGGCGATCAGCGACGGGAACAGCGCGATGAACCCGACCGCCGCCATCGCGCCCGGGGTCCAGTCCGCCACCCGGCCCAGCACGACGGCTTCCAGCAGGAACAGCGGCAGGCAGGTGATCGCGCCGACCGCGCAGAGCACCGCCATCAGCTCGGTCGGGCTCAACGCCTGCGGCGCCCGCCTGAGGCTGGTCGAGTAGAAGGCGTAGCAGAGCGTGCTCGCCCACAGGAGCGGGTCGCCGATCCCGACCGACAGCGTCAGCAGAACCGCAGGCTCGCCGCGCACGATGATCGTGAGGATCCCGAGGAAGCCGATCGCCACGCCGCAGATCTGCACCCGCGAGATGCCGACCCCGAAGAACAGCCACGACACCAGCACGATGTTGATCGTCATCGTGGCCAGCAGGATCGAGCCGTTGATCGCCTGGGTGTGCTCCAGCCCGAGGAAGAACAGGCCGCCGAAGGCGGTCATGTTGAGGCAGCCCAGCAGCAGCAGATCGCGCCAATGCGCCCGGATCGCCGACCGCTTGGCGATCAGCGCCCGCCCGGTGAACGGGAGGACGGCAAGCAGGGCGATCGACCAGCGCCAGAAATTGATCGTCAGCGGCGGCACGTCGGGCGTCGCCGCCCGCCCGGCGATGATGGTTCCCGCCCAGCACAGCGCGACGAAGAGCAGGATCGCGAAGGCGGCCGTCCGTCCGGGCAGCGCGCCCTCGATCCGCGCGAGGAGGGAGGGGCCGGGCACGGCAGCGATCCTACAGCCCCCGCGCGGTCGCGCCGATAGGCCAGTGTCCTGTAGGCAAAATTCGCATCCAGCCGGATCGCCGCCGTTCCCTTCGCCCCGGGCATGACGGGTGAAGAGGCAGGGCGTCGAAATGCATGAAACTTCGCAACCGGGGCACTATGCTCACGGAATTGTGAGGTTCGGCTTGCTTGCGGTTGCCGCCCGCCGCCCAAAGTAAAGGCAAATGATTCTTTTGGGAGGATTTGAGGCCATGTCGATTGCATCCAAGTCCGTCGTCCGAGCGCTCGGAGCGGGGAGCGCGCTCGCGCTTCTACTCGTCGCCGCGACCGCTTCCGCCAGCCCGGCCTCCTGGAAGCCGTTCTGGCCGAAGACCGACTTCTCGAAGCATTCGGTCCCGTTCGAGGAGATCATGTCGGGCGGCCCGCCGAAGGACGGCATCCCCTCGATCGACGATCCGAAATTCGTGCCCCTGGCAGAGGCGGCCGACCTCGCCGATACCGAGCCGGTGATCACGGTGAAGATCGGCGAGGACGCGCGCGCCTACCCGCTGCGCGTGCTGATCTGGCACGAGATCGTCAACGACACCGTGGGCGGCACGCCGGTCTCGGTGACCTATTGCCCGCTCTGCAACTCGGCGATCGTGTTCGACCGCCGCCTCGACGGGCGGGTGCTCGATTTCGGCACCACCGGCAAGCTGCGCAACAGCGACCTCGTCATGTACGACCGCCAGACCGAGAGCTGGTGGCAGCAATTCACCGGTACCGGGATCGTCGGCGAGCTGAACGGCAGGATGCTCGAGATCCTGCCGGCCCGGGTCGAGTCGTTCGCCCTGTTCAAGGAGCGCCACGCGGACGGGCGGGTCCTGGTGCCCAACAGCTCCGCCATGCGGCCCTACGGCATGAACCCCTATACCGGCTACGACAGCGCCGCGCGCCCCTTCCTCTATCGCGGCGACCTGCCCGAGGGCATCGCACCGATGGCCTATGTGGTCAAGGTGGGCAACGAGGCCTGGCCGCTGAAGCTGCTCCGGGAGCGCAAGGAGCTGACCGCCGGCGATCTGCGCCTGCGTTGGCTGCCGGGGCAGAACTCCGCCCTGGATTCGGGCGCGATCCCGGAAGGCCGCGATATCGGCAACGTGATCGTCGAGCGCCGCGACGGCGACACGTGGCGGGACGAGGTGCACGATCTGACCTTCGCCTTCGTGTTCCACGCCTTCGTGCCCGGCGGCACGCTTCACAGGGGCGGGTGAGGGGCGGTTCCGGCCATTGTCGACAAACCGGGCTCGGCCTATATTCGGATCGGTCGGAACGAGGCGGATTTGCGAGGGTCTCGGCACCTAGATGCCCCTGGACGCAGCATATCCCGACATCGCCTTCTCGGTTTGCCCGCATGACTGCCCGAGCGCCTGCGCGCTCGACGTCGAGCGCCTGGCGCCAGACCGGATCGGCGCCGTGCGCGGCGCGGAGGACAACCGCTACACGGCGGGCGTGGTGTGCGCCAAGGTCGCCCGCTACGCCGAGCGGGTGCATCACCCGGACCGCCTGACCCGGCCCTTGCTCCGGACCGGTCCCAAGGGATCGGGCGATTTCGCCGAGATCTCCTGGGACGAGGCGCTCGACCGGGTGGCCGACGGCTTCGTCGAGCGCGCCCGACGGTGCGGCAGCGAGACCGTCTGGCCCTACTACTACGCCGGCACCATGGGGCTGGTGCAGCGCGAGGGCATCAATCGTCTGCGCCACGTCATGCGCTACTCGCGGCAGCTGAGGACCATCTGTTCCGCGCTGACCGACGCGGGCTGGTTGGCCGGTGTGGGCGCCAGGTACGGCCCCGACAGCTGCGAGGTGGCGCTCAGCGACCTGATCGTGGTCTGGGGCTCGAACCCGGTCCACACCCAGGTCAACCTGATGCACCACATCGCGGTCGCCAGAAAGACGCGCGGGGCCAAGCTGGCGGTGATCGACCCCTACCGGACGGGGACCGCGAAGATCGCCGATATGCATCTCGCCCTGCGGCCTGGCACCGACGGGGCGCTCGCCTGCGCGGCGATGCACGTCCTGTTCCGCGACGGTTGGGCCGACCGGGACTACATGGCGCGCTACGCCGACGACCCCGACCGGCTGGAGGCCCATCTGGCGGAACGGACGCCCGAATGGGCGGCCCGCATCACCGGGCTCGACGCCGCGGAGATCGAGGACTTCGCCGCGCTCTACGGCGCCAACAGGCGGGCGATGATCCGCGCCGGCTACGGCTTCTCGCGCTCGCGCAACGGGGCGGTCAACTACCACGCCGTGACCTGCCTGCCCACGGTCACCGGCGCCTGGGCGCATGAGGGCGGCGGCGCGCTCTACGCCAATAGTGGGCTGTTCGGCATCGACATGCGGCTGATCGATGGCACCGACGCCATCGACCGGGATACGCGGGTGCTCGACATGTCGCGGATCGGCGCGGTGCTGACCGGCGATCCGCGGGATATCGGCGACGGCCCGCCGGTGACCGCCATGCTGATCCAGAACACCAACCCGATGTCGGTGGCGCCCGAGCTCGGAAAGGTGAAACAGGGCTTCTCCCGCGAGAATCTGTTCGTCTGCGTGCACGAGCAGTTCATGACCGAGACCGCGCTCATGGCGGACATCGTCCTGCCGGCGACGACGTTTCTCGAACATGACGACCTCTATCTCTCGCTCGGCCACACCCATCTCCAGATCGGGCCGCGCGCCATCGAACCGCTCGGCGAGGCGCGGTCCAACCACGAGGTGCTCAGCGCGCTCGCCCGGCGTCTCGGCGCGGAGCACGAGGGCTTCGGCATCGACGCCTGGGAGATGATCGACCGGACATTGCTGGCCTCGGGCTTTTGCGGCGCCGGCGAGCTGCGCGAGCGACGCTGGATCGACTGCAACCCCCCCTTCGGAAAGGGCCATTTCACCGACGGGTTCCCGAATACGGACGGCCGCTTCCGCTTCGCCCCCGACTGGGCGGCGCTCGGTCCCCTCCATGAAGGGATGCCGGCGCTTCCCGATCACCACGCGATCATCGACGCGGCGGATGCGCGCCACCCGTTTCGGCTGGTCACCGCGCCGTCGCGGAGCTTTCTCAATTCGAGCTTCACCGAGACGCCGACCGGGAATAGGCAGGAAGGCCGGCCGCGCGCGAAGATCCACCCCGAGGATTGCCGCCGGCTCGGCGTCGCCGCGGGGGACCGGGTTCGGATCGGCAATGACAGGGGGGCGGTCACCGTCGCCGCCGAGCCTTTCGACGGGCTTCAGGAGGGCGTGACGATCGTCGAGGGGATCTGGCCCGGCAGCGCGTTCGAGGAGAAGATCGGCATCAACCTCCTGGTCAGCGCCGATCCGGGCCCGCCATCGGGCGGCGCGGTGTTCCACGATACCGCGGTGTGGATCGAGCCGGCCGGCGAAGCGCCGGGGCGGGGCGGGGGAGCTGCATGAGCCCGCGACGAGGAAGCAGGTAGGCGCCATGGCCAGGGATGTGACCCGCAGACCGGGCAGCGGTGCCGCCAGATCGACCGGCGGCGACGTCGGCAAGTTCCTCGACCGGCTCGCGCAAACGCCCAAGCTGAAGACCCCGGGGGGCAAGGGGCGGCTGATCTTCGCGATGGACGCGACGGCGAGCCGCGAGCCGAGCTGGGACCGGGCCTGCCACATCCAGGCCGAGATGTTCCGCGAGACCGAGGTTCTGGGCGGGCTCGAGGTGCAGCTCGTCTTCTACCGGGGCTTCGGCGAATGCAGGGCGAGCCCGTGGGTCGATTCCTCGGGCGATCTGGTGCGCCGCATGACCGCCGTCCGCTGCCTCGGCGGACAGACCCAGATCGGCAAGGTCCTCCGGCACGCCCTCAAGGAGACCGAGAAGAAGAAGGTCAACGCGCTGGTCTTCGTCGGCGACTGCATGGAGGAGGACGTGGACCGGCTGTGCCATCACGCGGGGCGCCTCGGCGTGCTCGGCATGCCCGCCTTCATGTTCCAGGAAGGGGGCGAGCCGATCGCCACGCGCGCCTTCCGGCAGATCGCGAGGCTTACCGGCGGCGCCTATTGCAGCTTCGATTCGTCCTCCGCCCGCCAGCTCCGCGAGCTGCTGGGCGCGGTGGCGGTCTTCGCCGCCGGCGGCCGGCTGGCGCTCAGCGACTACGGCAAGCGTACCGGAGGGGCGGCCTTGCAGATCACCAAGCAGATCGGCTGAGCGCCCTCGACGCCCGCCCATGTCCTATCTGATCCTCGTCATCGCGGTCGCCGTCGGCCTCTACCTCCTGGCCCGCGGGATCCAGGGCATCGACCCCAAGGTGCTGCTGCGCATCCTGAAATGGACTTTTGGGATCGTCGGGATCGCGCTCGCGACCTATTTGACGGTGACGGGACGGATCGCCTATGCGGCGATGATCGCCGCTGGCCTGCTGCCCATGCTGTTCCGCGCGCGGCGCATCGCCCAGACGGTGCGGAGTTTCGGCGGGCCGTCCCCCGGCCAGTCCTCGGATGTCGAGACCGCCTATCTCCGCATGACGCTCGACCACGATACCGGGGAGCTCCAGGGCACGGTGCTGGAGGGTCCGTTCCGCGGTCGGCTGGTCGAGGAGCTCAGCCTCGAGGAGCTGCTTGCGCTGCTGCGCGACTGCCGGGTCAACGATGCGCAATCGGCCGAGCTGCTCGAATCCTATCTCGACCGCGTGCACGGCGCCGAATGGCGCGGCGGCGACGGCGGAGCGCAGGCCGGCGGCGGCGCGGGACAGTCCGACGGGCGGCCGATGACGGTCGACGAAGCCTATGAGATCCTCGGCGTCCGCCGTGGCGCCGATGCGGACGAGATCCGCGACGCCCACCGCCGGCTCATGCTCAAGATCCATCCCGACCAGGGCGGCTCGACCTATCTCGCCGCCAAGATCAACCAGGCCAAGGAGGTGCTGCTCGGAAGCTGACCGCGCGCCGTACAAGCGCGCGGCCGGCGACGGGGCGGCAAGCGGTTCAGCAGTAGAGGTGACGCCGTGCGCATCGGAATGGTCGGCGCGGGCTATGTCGGTCTCGTATCCGGCGCCTGCTTCTCGGAATTCGGAATCGAAGTCGTCGTCGTCGACCGGGACGACTCGAAGGTCGCGAAGCTGCGGGCCGGCGAGTTGCCGATCTACGAGCCTGGCCTGGCGGCGCTCGTGGAGTCGAACGCGAAGGCGGGCCGGCTGTCCTTCACCACCGACACCGGGCGGGCCGTCGCGGGTTCGGACGCCGTGTTCATCGCCGTCGGGACCCCCGGCCGCCACGGCGACGACGAGGCCGATCTCGACAATGTCCGCCAGGCCGCCATCGATGTCGCCCGCTGCCTCGACGGCAGCTACACGGTCGTGGTGATGAAGTCGACGGTGCCGGTCGGCACCGGGCGCGACATCGCAGGCCTGATCGCGCGCCATTGCACGCCCGGCAGCTTCGACATCGCCTCCAACCCCGAGTTCCTGCGCGAGGGCTCGGCGATCGGCGATTTCATGCGCCCCGACCGGGTGGTGATCGGGGTCGACAGCGAGCGCGCCGCCCGGGTGCTGCAGGCAATCTATCGCCCGCTCTATCTGCTCGAGACGCCGGTCGTGCTCACCGCGCTGGAGACCGCGGAGATGATCAAATATGCCGCCAACGCGTTTCTCGCGACCAAGATCACCTTCATCAACGAGATCGCCGATCTGTGCGAGAAGCTGGGCGCGGACGTGCAGGACGTGGCCCGCGGGATCGGGCTCGACGGGCGCATCGGGTCCAAGTTCCTGCATGCCGGGCCGGGTTACGGCGGGTCTTGCCTGCCGAAGGACACGCGCGCTTTGGTGTCCACCGCCAGGCGGGCCGGCGCGCCGGTGCGCATCGTCGAGGCGGTCATCGCCGCCAATGAGAGCCGCGCGGGGCGCATGATCGGCAAGATCGAGGCCGCCTGCGGCGGGTCGGTCGCGGGCAGGCGCGTGGCGGTGCTCGGGGTCACCTTCAAGCCCAATACCGACGATATCCGCGAGAGCCCGAGCCTCGCCATCTTCTCCGGCCTGCTCCAACGCGGGGCGGAAATCCGCGCCTTCGATCCCCAGGGGATGGGCGCGGCGCAGGGTCTGTTCGAGGGCATCGCCTGGTGCGACGACGCCTATGCCGCGATGGAGGAGGCGGACTGCCTCGCCATCGTCACCGAATGGAACGAGTTCCGCGCCCTCGACATCGGGCGGATCAGGCGCCTGATGAAGACGCCGGCGATGGTCGACATGCGCAACATCTACGAGCTCGACAACATGGAGGACGCCGCGTTCGACTATCTGAGCGTCGGGCGCAGGCGGATCGAAGGCGCCGCATGAGCGCCCGGCGGAGCGGCGCGGCGCGGGCGCTCGACCCGACGATCCTGCGCGCCTACGACATCAGGGGCATCGTCGGGAAGACGCTGTCGGAGGCCGATGCGACGGCGATCGGCCGCGCCTTCGGCACCGCGGTCCGCGAGGGCGGCGGGCGGAGTGTCTGCGTCGGCTATGACGGACGGCTGCATTCCCCGGCGCTCGAAGCCGCCCTGGTCGACGGGCTCGAATGCGCCGGGACGGCAGTCATCCGCGTCGGGCTCGGCCCGACGCCGATGCTCTACTTCGCTGTCCGGTCGTTCGGCGCGGACGCCGGCGTCATGGTGTCGGGCTCGCACAACCCGCCCGACTACAACGGCTTCAAGCTGCTGACCGCGGCCGGGGCGTTCCACGGCGAGGACATCCAGCGCCTCGGGCGCATCGCCGCCGGGGGCGCGTTCGCCTCGGGCGCCGGGACCAGCGAGGACCGGCCGGCGCTCGAGCCCTATGTCGAGCGGATCGCCGCGGACTTCGACGGCGCACGGCCGCTCAAAGTCGCCTGGGATGCTGGTAACGGCGCGGCCGGCGAAGCGATGCGGATGCTGTGCGGCCGGCTGCCGGGCAGCCACGTGCTGCTGAACGAGGAGATCGACGGGACCTTCCCCGCGCATCACCCCGACCCCGCGGTCGAGGACAATCTGCGCCAGCTCGTTCGCTGCGTCGCCGAGCGGGGCTGCGAGCTCGGCATCGCCTTCGACGGCGACGGCGACCGGCTCGGCGTTGTGGACCGGAAGGGCCGCATCCTGTGGGGCGACCAGATCCTGATGCTGCTGGCGCGCGACATCCTGGGCCGGCTTCCCGGCGCGACCGTGATCGCCGACGTGAAGGCGAGCCAGACCCTGTTCGACGAAATCGCCCGGCTCGGCGGGGTGCCGCTGATGTGGCGCACCGGGCATTCGCTGATCAAGGACAAGATGGCCGAGACCGGCGCGGCGCTGGCGGGAGAGATGAGCGGCCACATCTTCATCGCGGACGGCTATTACGGCTACGATGACGCGCTCTATGCCGCGGTCAGGCTGCTCGGAGTCCTGTCGCGGTCGGAGCAGACGCTGACCGAGCTCCGTGACCGCCTGCCGGCGACGGTCGCCACGCCCGAGCTTCGCTTCCGCTGCCCGGATGCACGCAAGTTCGCCGTCGTCGAGGAGATCCGCCGCCGGCTCCGCGGCGAGGGCGCCGAGATGAGCGAGGTGGACGGCGTCCGGGTGCGAACGGATGACGGGTGGTGGCTGCTGCGGGCGTCGAACACCGAGGACGCGCTGGTCGCGCGCTGCGAGGCGGCGGACGGGGACGGGCTCGCCCGGCTCAGGGCGTCGCTGACCCGGTTGCTCGACGGATCTGGCATCGATGCGGGGGAGGTGTAGACTCCGCCCCTCGCAAGCGGATCGCGGAGGCCGGGGATGAACGCCGAAGTCGAAGCCCTGCTGCAGGGGCTCAAGACGCACATGCCGGTCGCGCTGGCGCCCTTCGATGCGGCGGCGCGGCGCACCGGGCTGGTGATCGTCGACGAGGTGAACGGCTTCGCCACCGTCGGCGCGGGGCCGCTCGCCCCGCCGGAGCCCAACCCGCAGGTCAGCCGCATGGTGGCGGAGACCGACCGTCTCGCGCGCCGCTTCGCCGCCGAAGGCTGGCCGATCGCGGCCTTCCTCGACACCCACATCCCGGGCAAGCCCGAGCCGCCCTACCCGCCGCACTGCGAGCGCGGCACCGGGCAGGAGGAGCTGGTGCCGGAGCTCGCCTGGCTGCATGGCTGCGAGCGGGCGACGCTGATCGAGAAGGACTGCATCAACGGTTTCGTCGGCGCCATCGACACCGGGGGCGGAGGCAACCGGATCGTCGACTGGGCGCGCGCCGGGCGGATCGAGTGCGCGCTGGTGGTCGGCATCTGCACCGATATCTGCGTGATGGACTTCGTGCTGACCATGCTGTCGGCGCGCAATCACGGGCTGATGCCGGACCTCGTCGACCTGGTGGTCTACGAGCCGGGCTGCGCTACCTACGGGCTCGACCGCGACGTCGCCGAAGCGCTGGGCCTGCCCGAGACGGCATCGCACCCGCAGCCGCTCGCCCACCATCTCGGTCTCTACTTCATGGCCTCGCGCGGAGCCCGGCTGGCGTCGGAGGTCCACTGAGGCGGCTTCCGGCTTGCGGTACTTCTTCTACGGCACGCTGCTCGACCCGGACGTGCGGACGCACATCCTGGGAGCGTGGATAAACCGGCGGGACCTGCCCGCGGCGCGGCTTCCTGGCTACCGGCGGGTCTACATCCGCGGCCGGCACTACCCGGTCGTGGTGCCTTCGGCCGGGGAGTCGGTCGAGGGCGTACTGGCCGCCGGGCTCGACCGCGGCGCCGCGCTCCGCCTTGCGCGCTTCGAGAGCGACGAATATGTAGACGCCGAGCGCACCGTCCTGGTCGATGGCGGCCGGGCGCTCAGGGCGCGGGTGTTCGTTGCCGGCCCGCTCGCCCATCCGAGCGATACGCCCTGGACCGTCGAGGTCTGGCGGCGTCGACACAAGGGCGCGTTCATGCGCCGTCACGGCGTTCCGTTCCGCTGAACGCCGGGCCGAGGGAGGAGCTGATGGCTGGACCGAAGGTGATGAAGGAAGACGTTATGAATGCCTGCGAGGGCATGCTGCAGAAGCAGCTCTACGTCGTCTTCACCACGCCGACGAACGGGCTCGGCCCGGTGATGGAGAATATCGGGCCGCATCTCGAATACCAGGTCTCGCTGGAGGCGCGCGGCATCATGTTCGGCGCCGGCCCGTTCTGGAACGACGACGAGACCGAGTGGCTGGGCGAGGGGATGGTGATCGTCCGCGCCGCCAGTCTCGACGAGGCGAAGGAGATCGCCGCCGCCGACCCGATGCATGCCTCCGGCGCACGGTCGTTCACAATCCGCCCGTGGCTGATGAACGAGGGCACGGTCACCGTGAAGATCCGCTACTCCGACGGCTCCCGCGAGGTGATCTGAGGGGTGGCGCCGGGCGTTGAAGACCTCGGCCGCCTCGCCTAATTTGGGGCGGTGGGAAGCGCAGGGAGAAGCGCGCCGATGGCGAACGCAGCGATGGAAAGCCCGGTTACCCTCGACGAATACCGCGCCATGGACATGGCGCAGCGCCGCGACGTCTGGCTCCAGATCTCCGACATCACCGAGGCCCAGTTCGACGCCCACATGGCCGAGCAGAAGGCGCGCGAGGGGAGGGTGCCGCGGGTCGGCTCGATGGCGCCCGATTTCGTCGCCGACCGGCTCGACCGCAACCGCAGGCGGACCGGCGAGCAGGTGCGGCTCTCCGACTACCGGGGGAGGCCGGTCGCGATCGCCTTCGGCTCGTTCACCTGACCCCCCTTCCGCGGCAAGGCCGTGCGCCTTGACGAGCTCTACGAGACCTACAGGGACCGGGTGGAGTTCTTCCTGATCTACATCCGCGAGGCGCACCCCGCCAATGGCTGGCAGGTGCCCAACAATCTGATCGAGGACGTGATCTACGACGAGCCCGTCACCGACGCAGAGCGCACCGGAATCGCTGCGGCCTGCCAGCTCGCGCTCGACATCGAGATGCCGATGCTCGTCGACCGCATCGACAACGACGTCGAGGAGAAATATGTCGGCCTGCCGATGCGCCAGTTCCTGATCGACGCCGCGGGCAGGATCGCCTATGCCGGCGCCAAGGGGCCGTTCGGCTGGGACGACGAGGCCTTCGAGGAAGCGCTGAAGGCGCTCTTGTAGCGCCGCCGCCGGGGAGGGCGGATTGCCGGATATCACGGTCTCGGAAGACGTGCTGAAGAAGCTCCGCGCGCTCAGGCGACCGGGCGAGATCACCGACGACCAGGTGCTGGAACGCATCGTCGGCGAGGCGTCGGGCGAGCGGGAAAGGCGGCTCAGGGCCTACGAGGCGCAGGAGCAGGACATCCAGTCGACCAACTGACCTCGCTCAGATCCCGGCCGAGGCGGCGACCAGGGTGTCGGTCTCCATGTCGTCGTCGCGCACCGCGCCAATCAGGTCGGTGACGCGGGCGATCCCGCGCGCCTCGCACCACGCCTCGAGGTCGTCGATGATCGCGGTCAGCGCGGTCGGGTTGCGGAACCCGGCATAGCCGATGCCGACGCCGTGCGCGCCGGCCAGCATGTACTCGACCACGTCCTCCGCCTTGGTGACGCCGCCGATGCCGATCACCGGCACGGTGACCTCCTTGGCCACCTGGTAGACCATCCTGAGCACGATCGGCTTGAGCGCCGGCGAGACCAGCCCGCCGAACTTGTTGCCGAGCGCCGGGCGGAAATTGTCGGTGCGGATCTTGAGCGACAGGAAGGTGTTGGCGATCACCAGCGCATCGGCGCCCGCCTCCTCGGCAGCGACGGCGATGGAGACGATGTCGCCGGCATTGGGCGACAGCTTGGCCCACACCGGGTGGTCGGTGGCAGCGCGGATGTCGCGCATTACCTTCGCCGTGTGCTCTTCGTGCAGCGAGAAATTGCCGCCCGTCGCGTTGCGCGTCGGGCACGAGATGTTGACCTCCAGCACGTCGATCTCGGGGACGCTGAGGATGGAGCACATCTCGGCGAACTCGTCCGCGGTCTCGGCCGAGATGCTGGCGATGAACGGCGGGGTGAACTTCTTGTATTCGGGGACGATGTGGTCGAGAAAGTAGTACACGCCCTTGCCCGGCAGGCCGATCGACTGGATGATCCCGGCCTCGGTCTCCGCCATGCGCGGCGTCGGGTTGCCGTTGCGCGGCTCCTTGCAGATTGTCTTGGCGACCAGCCCGCCCAGCCGGTTGAGATCGATCACGTCGGCGTATTCCCAGGAGAACGCGCCCGAGGCGGGCATCACCGGGTTGGCGAGGTCGACGTCGCCGATCTGGATCGAGAGGTCTACCATCCGACTGCCTCCTGGATGTCGAATACCGGCCCTTCGCGGCACACCCGCTTGAGCACGCGCTTGCCGTCGACCTCGAAGGTGCGCACGCAGATGTAGCAGGCGCCGAGCGCGCAGCACATCAGCTGCTCCATCGCCACCTGGCCCGGAATGCCGTGCGCCGCGCCGAGCCGCTTCATCAGCATCAGCAGGCGGTTCGAGCCGCAGGTGAAGAAGGCGTCCGCCCGGCCGCCGGCGATCAGCCCCTCGACGATGGCCTCGACATTCTCCACTGCGCTGGAGCCGTCGCTGTCGACGACCTCGATCACCGCGGCGCCGAGATCGGCGAAGAAATCGCGCGACATCAGGAGCTCCGGCGTGCGCGCGCTCAGGATGGCTGTGATCCTGACATCGTGCTCGGCGGCGAGCTGGGAGAGCGGCGCCAGCGTCGCCAGGCCGACGCCGCGGCCGAGCACCACGATATGCTTCCAGCCGGGCTCCAGGCTGAAGCCGATGCCGAGCGGGCCGGCGATGTTGAACGCGCCGCCCGGTTGCAGCATCGACATGCCGAGCGTGCCGCGCCCCTCGCATTTGTAAAGGAATTCGAGCCGCCCGCCGGGCCGGTCGATGCGGTAGATGCTCATCGGCCGGCGCATCCACACCTCGGCGCCGTCGGGCGTCGGGCAGAGCAAATGGAAGAACTGCCCCGCCCGGGCGCCGAGCGCGCGTTCCGGCGCGTCGAGCACCAGCAGCCGGTTGGACTCGTTCACCAGGTCGTTGGACACCACGCGGCACACGAACTCGCCCGCCACCCGGTCGGGATAGGGGTCGGGCTCGCCGAGGCGCACCGGCCTCGCGGTGTACTTGTCCGATGCGGTGAGGTCCTGCATTGCCCGCAGCTTACACCTGGGTTGTACAAAAATAAAGAAAAATCCCAAAATTGGTACGCTCAGCGCCTCTCGCCGAACAGCAGGGTGATGTTGATCCGGTGGTTGGCATAGCCCGGGCGAAAGCGCACCCGCCCCGATTCGTGGAACAGGTCGGAGCGGAACAGGACGGCCCGGTTCGCGGCATAGGGGATTGTGAGCGCACCGGCATCGCTCGCCTTCAGCAAGGCGCGGATGCGCTCCTTGTCCCGCTTGTAGTCGGCGATCTTCCAGCTTTCAGGCGGCGGCGCGCGGTGGACCGTGAGCCCGCCCGCGTCCGGCTCCAAATTGGCCGCATCGGGGGTGAGCCAGAAATTGACGCTGACCGCCCCCGAATCGGCGTGGATATCGATCCCCTGCGAGCCGGTCAGGCATTTGAAGGCCCAGGCCTGGTAGAGCGGGTGGGGGGCGAGGATGGCGGGGAGCGCGGCGCGGAGCTCGTCGGCGATCTGCAACAGGAGCGGCGAGGCGAGGCCGTCTTCCAGATAGGCCGCAAGGAAGCCCGGGATGTGTTCGCCGTCGTGCCAGATGGTGCTTTCCAGCAGGTGCCGGCGGAGCGCGGCGAGCGCCGGCCGGCTCAACAGGCGGTCGACGACGGCAATGCCGGGTTGCCGTTCCCGGTAGCGCGTCTCGATCTCCGCGCCGTCGAGCGACCGATCGAGCGCGCCGCCCGGGATCTCGTCGGCCTCGGCGGTGTGGAGCGCGCGGTTATGGGTCCCGGCCAGCTCTTCCGGCAGCGGCGCCGACCCCGCCCCGGCGGGCAGCTCCGCCACCGCCCGTTCGTAGAGCGCGGCGAGCGCGGCGAAGTCGGCGCCCTCCCGCCCGGCGTCGGCGAGAAGGCGGAGCTGAGCCGCGTCATGGGCGAGCTTGAGGCGCGAAGAACGGGTGAAGGAGGGATGGTCCCCCCCCATCGCGGCGGGGTCGCGCCTCACCGCCCGGGTCTTGCGGAACGCCGCCATCGCGCCCCTCCGGTCGCCCGCGGCGAGCCGCATCAGCCCCTCGCGCAGGCGGACCTCGTAGAGCCCGGGGTCGCGTTCCAGCGCCGCCGCGTAGGCCGCCGCCGCCGCCGCGTGGCGCCCGAGCGATTGCAACGCCCCGCCCCGGTTGACCCGGGCGTGGAGGTAGTCGGGCCTGAGCGCGAGCGCGCGGTCGAAGGCCGCGAGCGCGGCTTCCGCATCGCCGGTGCCGGCGAGCGCGACCCCCATATTGTGCCAGATACCCGCGTTCTCCGGATCGTCCGCGAGCAGCGCCCGGTAGGCGGCGACGGCGTCCGCCAGCCGCCCGTCGCGGTGCAGCGCCGCCGCGCGGGCGAGACCCGCGTGCTCAGCCACCCATCGCCTCCGCGAGCCGGGCCGAGACCTCGCGGCAGTGACGGTTATAGGCATCCGAGGTGCGGAAGCCGGCTTCGCCGCGGGGGTAGGGCGCATCGACCGCGATCTCGACCGCGATGCGCCCCGGGCGCGGCGTCATCACCAGGATGCGATCCGAGAGATAGACCGATTCGAACACGCTGTGGGTGACGAACACCACCGTCCAACCCTCGCTTCGCCACAGCGCCAGCAGGTCGTCGTTGAGCCTGAAGCGGGTGATCTCGTCGAGCGCCGCGAAGGGCTCGTCCATCAGCAGCAGCCGCGGCCCGGTCACCAGCGCGCGGGCGATCGAGGCGCGCATGCGCATCCCGCCCGAGAGCTCGCGCGGATAGGCGTCGGCGAAGCCCGCGAGCCCGACCAGGTCGAGCGCGCGTTCGATCCCGGCGCGCGCCTCCCGCCGCGACCTTCCGGCGAGGCGGAGCGGCAGGAAGACGTTGTCGAAAACCGTGGCCCAGGGCATCAGCGTCGGCTCCTGGAAGACGAAGCCGATGTCGCGCCGGGCGGTTTCGGCGGCGAGCCGGATGCTGCCGCCGCTGGGCTCGCCGAGACCCGCCATCAGCCGGAGCGCGGTCGACTTGCCGCAGCCCGACGGGCCCAAGAGGCTGGTGAAGGACCCCGCCCGGATTGCGAGGGTGAGGCCGTCGAGCGCGACCGTGCCGTTGGCGAAGGTCTTGGCGACGTCCGTCATCTCGACCACGGCGGTTGCGGTCGGCATGGCGCCCGTCAGCTGGCGGCGGCTTCGCCGATCAGCGCGATGTCGCGCGCCGCATCGCCGCCGACGAAGGTGAGCGCGATCTCGGTCGCTCCGCCGCAGCAGAGCTCCTCGATCCGCCGCAGGCAGTCCCCGACCGTACCGGCGATCCCGTAAGCGTCGACGAACGCCTCGTCGAGCGCCGTATTCGGGTCCTCGCCGGCCCGCAGCCGCGCGAGCGTCGCGGCGTGGAGCGCGGGCTCGATCGCGCCCCCGTGGCGGACCGCCGCCAGCGCGGCGGGCACGTCTGCGAACAGATCCTCGTAGCCGCGGAGCTTCGCCGCGATCTCCGGCTTGATCGCGCGGCGCGCGGACGCCCGGTCGGCGGCGACGGCGCAGGGCATGTACTTCACCACCGTTCCGGGCGGCGCCCGGCCGACGCTGGCCGCCCCCTCCGCGGCCAGCGCCGCCGCGTGGCCGGTATAGCCCGGCGGGCACATATTGCTGATCAGCACCCCGTCGCCGATCTCGCCCGCGAGGCGCAGCATGCGCGGCCCCATGGCGGCGACATGGACCGGGATGTCGCGCCGCGGCGGAGCGAAGCCGAGGGCGATCGCATCGGCGGAGAACACCTTGCCCGAATGGGTCACCGTCTCGCCGGCGAGCATCCCGCGCAGGATGGCGACCGCATCGCGCATCGCCGCGACCGGTCGTTCGAACCCGGCGAGGCGGGCGATTACCGACGGCACGCCGACGCCGATCCCGAGTATCGCGCGCCCGCCGGCGAGCTCGTCGAGGGCGGCGATCTCCATCGCCATCAGGCTGGGGTGGCGGTTGAACGGGTTGAACACCCCGATGCCGATGCCGATCGAGCGCGTGGCGAGGGCGCTCGCGCTCGCCGCCGGCAGGACGCCGCGCTGGAACGGGTTCTCGGCGAACCAGACCGTGCGGAAGCCCGCCTCGTCGGCGGCGGCGGCAAGCCGGGCGGAGCGCCCCGGGTCGATCGTGCCGTCGAGCCGGATCGCGAGACCGGGCGGGGCTGGCATCGGACGGTCCCGGTTCAGCCGTCGTCCGTGCCCGCCGACAGCGCGCGTTCGATGGTCTCCAGCGCCTGCTCTGCCGCGCCCGGGTCGGGACCCCCGGCCTGCGCCATGTCGGGCCGCCCGCCGCCGCCCTTGCCGCCGAGCGCCGCGGCGCCCCGGCGCACCAGGGCGACCGCATCGAAGCGGTCGGTGAGGTCCTCGGTGACGCCGACCACCAGCGAGGCCTTGCCGTCGTCGACCGCGACCAGCGCGACCACGCCGGAGCCGATCTGCCGCTTGAGGTCGTCGGCCATGCCGCGCAGCTCCTTCGCCGGCACCCCGTCGACGCGGCGCCCGGCGAAGGCGATGCCGTCGATCCGCTTCTCCGGCCGGCTCGCGGCCTGGCCGCCGGTCGCCAGCCTTCGCCTGGTCTCGGACAGCTCGCGCTCGAGCCGCCGGCGCTCCTCCAGCAGCGCCTCGATGCGCCCCGGGAGCTCCGCCGTCGAGGTGTTCAACGCGGCGCTCGCCCGCAGCAGCACCTCATCCTGCCACCCGAAGTGGGGGGGGGGGGCCCCCCCCCCCCCCCCCCCCCAAAGCCCCCCCCCCCCCCCCCCCCCCCCCCCCCCCCCCCCCCCCCCCCCCCCCCC
>JAPPGP010000046.1 GCA_028821395.1 Defluviicoccus sp. | reverse complement strand
GTGCCGGCGGGGCTTGTGCACCTCTCGGGCTGCGCCAAGGGCTGCGCCCATCCGGGCCCCGCCCCCGTCGCCCTGGTCGCGGCGGAGGCGGGTTACGGCATCGTCCGCGGCGGCCGGGCGGGGGATGCGCCGGCGCTGGCCGGGCTGACCCTGGCACGGGCGGCGCACGCCCTGTCCGCCTCGGGGCCATGACCGCGCGCTACGACTATCTCCGCGACGGCGCGGCGATCTACCGGCAATCCTTTGCCGCCATCCGCGCGGAGGCCGAGCTCTCCGGCTTCTCGGACATCGAGGCGCGGGTGGCGGTGCGCATGATCCACGCCTGCGGCATGACCGACCTGGCCGCCGATATCGGCTTCTCGCCCGGATTCGCGGAGGCCGCGCGCGCGGCGCTCCGGGCCGGGGCGCCCATCCTGTGCGACGCGAAGATGGTGGCGAGCGGGATCACCCGGGCCCGCCTGCCGGCGGAAAACGCGGTGATCTGCACCCTCGGCAACGACGCGGTGCCGGAGCTCGCCCGGCGCCTCGGCACCACGCGCTCGGCGGCCGCGCTCGAGCTGTGGCGCGACCGGCTGGAGGGCGCGCTGGTCGCGGTGGGAAACGCGCCGACCGCCTTGTTCCGGCTCATGGAGATGCTGGACGACGGCGCGCCGGCGCCGGCCGCTGTAATCGGCGTCCCGGTCGGGTTCGTCGGCGCGGCCGAGTCGAAGGCGGCGCTGGCGGCACGGCCCCACCCGCCGCATCTCGTGGTGCGCGGCAGGCGCGGCGGCAGCGCGATCGCCACCGCCGCGGTCAACGCGCTCGCGAGCGACCGCGAATGACCGGCGGGGGCAGGCTGTTCGGCATCGGCGTCGGACCCGGCGATCCGGAGCTGTTGACGCTCAAGGCGGCGCGGCTCCTGCGCGCCGCCCCAGTCGTCGCCCATTTCGCGAAGTCGGGCGCGGACAGCCAGGCGCGGCGCATTGCGGGCAGCCATATCGCCCCGGGGGCGGAGGAGCTCCGCTTTGCCTTTCCCTATACCACCGAGATCCCGCGCGGTTCTCTCGCCTACCGCGAGGCGATGGCGGCGTTCTACGACGAGGCCGCGGCGAACATCGCCGCCATGCTCGACGGCGGGCGCGACGTGGCCCTCTTGTGCGAGGGCGATCCGTTGTTCTACGGCTCGTTCATGTACGTGAACGACCGGCTGGCGGGGCGCTACGCGATCGAGATCGTACCCGGCGTGACCGCGATGGCGGGCTGCTGGGGCCGGGTCGGCGCGCCGATGACGCGGGGCGAGGACAGCCTCGCGGTGCTCGCCGGGACGGCGGAGGAGGAGGCGCTCGCCCAAGGCCTCCGGGCGGCCGACGCGGCGGTGGTGATGAAGGCCGGCCGCAACCTGTCGAAAATCCGTCGGGCGCTGGAGCGGGCGGGGCTGCTCGACCGCGCGATCCTGGTGGAACGCGGCACCATGCCGGGCGAACGCATCGTCGCGCTGGCCGACGCGCCGGCGGCCGAGGCCGCCTATTTCTCGCTGGTGCTGGTGCCGACCGCGCGGGCCGGCACGTGAGCGGGCGCGTATGCGTGGTCGGGCTGGGGCCGGGCGATGCGCGCCATCTGACGCCGGCGGCGGCCGACGCGCTCGGCGAGGCGCGCCACCTGGTGGGCTACGGCCCCTACCTCGCCCGGGTCGCGGCGCGCAAGGACCAGGTCGTCCACCCCTCGGACAACCGCGAGGAGCTGCACCGTGCGCGTCACGCGCTCGCTCTCGCGGCGCAAGGCGAGACCGTCGCCCTGGTCTCGTCGGGCGATGCAGGGGTGTTCGCCATGGCGGCGACCCTGTTCGAGGCGCTGGAAGACGCGGGCGGCGCGGATGTCGAGATCGAGGTGATCCCCGGCGTGACCGCGATGACCGCCGCCGCCGCGCGCATCGGCGCGCCGCTGGGCCACGATTTCTGCGCCCTCTCGCTGTCCGACAACCTAAAGCCGTGGGAGACCGTACTCGCGCGGCTGCGCGCCGCGGCGGAGGCCGATTTCGTGATCGCCCTCTACAACCCGGCCTCGCGGGCGCGGCCCTGGCAGCTCGGCGAGGCGCTGGAGCTGCTGCGCGGCGTGCGCGCGGGCGACACGCCGGTGGTGTTCGCGACCGCGGTCAGCCGGCCGGAAGAGGAGATCGTCGTCGTGAAGCTGGCCGAGGCCCGGGCGGAGATGGCCGACATGCGCACCCTGGTCATCGTGGGATCGAGCGCAACCCGCAGCCTGCCGCGCGCGGGCGGTGGCGCCTGGGTCTACACGCCGCGCAAGGCGGCGGTCCCGGCATGACGCGCCACCAGCCAATCCCACACCTCGTCGACCGTTTCCACCGCCGGCCCCAAGGCGGGCGGGCGGTCCACCATGACGACCGGGATCCCGCGCCGACGCGCAGCGGCGAGCTTGGCCGCGGTGGCCTCCCCGCCGGAGTTCTTGGTGACCAGCGCATCGATCCGGTGCCGTTCCAGCAGGCGCTCTTCGTCGTCGACCGCGAACGGGCCGCGCGCAGCGATCGCGGTCGCGCCCGCCGGCAGGTCTTCCGGCGGCGGCGGATCGACGCTGCGCACCACATAGGAGTGCGGGGTGCCGCGGAACGGCGCGAGGTCCTTGCGGCCGATGGTCAGGAACACGCGGCGCGGCCGGTCTCCCAGCGCTTGCGCCGCTGCCGTCATGTCCGGCACGCGAACCCAGCGCTCGCCCGCCGCCTCGCGCCAGGGCGGGCGCAGGAGAGCGAGCCCGGGCACCCCGGCGGCGGACGCGGCGGCGCGGGCGTTGGCGGAAATCCCGGTGGCGAAGGGATGGGTCGCGTCGAGCAACGCGTCGATGCGGTTGGCGCCGAGGTATCGCGCGAGCCCGTCCGCCCCGCCGAAGCCGCCGATCCGGGTCGCGAGCGGCGATGCCGCGGGGGCGCGCGTCGCGCCGGCGAGCGACAGGATTCCCTCGAGCCGCCCGTCATCCGCGATCCGCCGGGCGAGCGCGCTGGCCTCGGCAGTCCCGCCGAGCAGAAGGATTCTTGGCCGTGACACCCCCTGGCTCTCCCGCGTCGTTCGATGAAGCCGCCCCCGTCGGGCGCTGGCTCGCGATTATCGGGGTCGGCGAGGACGGCGTCGAGGGATTGTCGCCGGCCGCCCTGCGAGCCGTCGCCGGGGCCGGGGCGGTGTTCGGCGGGCGCCGTCACCTCCGGCTGCTGGAAGGGACGATCCGGGGCGAAGCGGTCGCCTGGCCCAGCCCCATCCGAGATGCCATCCCCCGCATCGCGGCGCTGCGCGGCACGCCGGTCGCGGTGCTCGCCTCGGGCGATCCGTTCCACCACGGCATCGGCTCGGTGCTGGCCGAGACCATCCCGGCGGCCGAGATGGCAGTTCACCCGGCACCTTCCGCTTTCGCCCTCGCGGCGGGCCGGATGGGCTGGGCGGTGCAGGATGCGGCGCTGGTCTCGCTCTGCGGGCACCCGGTGGAGACCCTTGTCCCCCTGCTCCAGCCCGGGCGCCGGCTGCTGGTTCTGTCTGCCGACGAGACGACGCCGCGATCCGTTGCGCAACTATTGACCGCTCACGGGTTCGGCGAGAGCCGGATCGCGATCCTCGAATCGCTCGGCGGACCCTCGGAACGGGTGCGCGAATGCCGTGTGGCGGATTTCGACATCGCCGATGCGGGGCGGCTCAACACGCTGGCGATAACCGTGGCGGCGGCGCCCGGGGCGCGCGTGGTGCCGCTCGGCGCCGGGCTGCCGGACGCGCTATTCGAGACCGACGGCATGCTGACCAAGCGGGAGATCCGGGCGGTGACGCTCTCCAGTCTCGCGCCCCGCGCGGGGGAGCTGTTGTGGGATATCGGCGCGGGTGCGGGCTCGGTCGCCATCGAATGGCTGCTCGCCCACAAGGCCAACCGGGCGGTGGCGATCGAGCGGCGCGCAGACCGCGCAATGCGGGCGCGGGAGAACGCCGCCGCCCTCGGGGTGCCGCATCTCGAAGTCGTCTCGGGCGAGGCGCCGGCGGCACTCGTCGGCCTGCCGCCGCCAGATGCGGCGTTCGTCGGCGGCGGCATCGCGGGGGGCGCGATGGAGGCGGCGTGGCGGGCGCTGCCGCCGGGCGGAAGGCTGGTGGCGAACGCCGTGACGCTGGAGGGCGAGCTCGCCCTCGGCGGCTTCGCGCGCGAGACCGGCGGGGCGCTTACGCGGCTCTCGGTCGAGCGGCTCGACCGGATCGGCACCATGCCGGGGTTCCGCCCGGCTCTGACGGTGACCCAGCTCAGGGTGGTCAAACCGTGATTGTGGTCGGCATCGGCTGCCGCCGCGACTCCCCGGCGGAGCGCATCGGCGCCGCAATCGGCGAGGCGCGGGCGCGGGC
>JAPPGP010000017.1 GCA_028821395.1 Defluviicoccus sp. | reverse complement strand
ACGCTCGCTGGCCAAAATCAGCCAGCATGCTGACCGTGGTGCCGAATCCGGGCTAAGGTCGCCGGCCATGCCGAAAGACCCGTCAGCGCTGCTTTCCTCGATCCCGTCGGTCGACCGGCTGCTCGACTCGGCGCCGCTGCGCGAGGCGGCCGGACGCCATGGCCGCGCCTTGGTTGTCGAAGCGGCGCGCGAGGTTCTGGACGAGGTCCGGCGCGCCATCGCGGGGGGGGTCGAGACCGATACGCGCGCGGTCGAGCCGGCAGCGCTTGCCGCGCGCATCGCCGTCCGAGCGGAGGCGGAAGCCGCGCCCTCGCTGCGTCCGGTGTACAACCTGACCGGCACCGTGCTGCACACCAATCTCGGGCGCGCAAGCCTGGCGGTGGAGGCCATCGAGGCGGCGGCCGCGGCGGCTGGCCGGCCGTCGACGCTGGAATACGATGTCGGCCGGGCCGCGCGCGGCGACCGGGACTCCCATGTCGAGGCGCAGCTCTGCCGGCTGACCGGCGCCGAGGCGGCGACGGCGGTAAACAACAACGCCGCGGCGGTGCTGCTCGTGCTGTCCACGCTCGCCAAAGGGCGCGAGGTACCGGTCTCGCGCGGCGAGCTGGTCGAGATCGGCGGCTCGTTCCGCATGCCGGACGTGATGGCGGCGGCGGGCTGCATCCTGCGCGAGGTCGGCACCACCAACCGCACCCATCTGGGCGACTTCGAGGCCGCGATCGGCGAGGACACCGCGCTGGTGATGAAGGTGCATGCCAGCAACTACGCGATCCAGGGGTTTACCGCCGAGGCGCCGGAACGGGCGCTCGCCGCCCTCTGTGCCGAGCGCGGCGTGCCTTTCGCGGTCGACCTCGGCAGCGGCGCGCTGCTGCGGCTCGAACGCTACGGCCTCGCCCACGAGACCACGGTGGCGGAGACCCTGGCGGCCGGCGCCGACATCGTGACCTTCAGCGGCGACAAGCTGCTCGGCGGCCCGCAGGCCGGGCTGATCGTCGGCCGGCGCGATCTGATCGCGGCGATCGCGCGCAACCCGCTCAAGCGCGCGCTAAGAGTGGACAAGATGACGATGGCGGCGCTCGCCGCCACGCTCGCGCTCTACCGCGATCCGGAGCGCATCGCCGAACGCCTGCCGACACTGCGCCACCTGACCCGTAGCGAGAACGCAATCGCCGCGCTATGCGAAGAGATCGCCCCGGCGGTCCGGGCAAGCGTGGGAGACGGATTCGCGGTGGAGACCCGGCCCTGTTTGAGCCAGATCGGCTCGGGCGCGCTCCCCATCGCCAGCATCCCGAGCCGGGCGATCGCGATCGGGCCGAAATCCGGCCGCGGCGGCGCCCTCAAGCGACTGGCCGCTTCCTTCGCCGCGCTTCCGGTGCCGGTGATAGGGCGCGTCGCCGACGGCGCGTTCCTGCTCGACCTGCGCTGCCTCGAAGACGCCGAGGGCTTCCGCGCGCAGCTCGCCGGTCTCGCGGTCGGGGACACGCCCGGCAAATGATCGTCGCGACCGCGGGACATGTCGACCACGGCAAGACGTCGCTGGTCCGCGCGCTGACCGGGATCGACACCGACCGCCTGCCGGAGGAGAAGCAGCGCAAGCTGACGATCGATCTCGGCTTCGCCTATATGCCGCTCGCCGGCGGCGGGGTGCTGGGGTTCGTCGACGTGCCGGGGCACGAGCGCTTCATCCGCAACATGCTGTGCGGCGTGGCCGCGATTGATTTCGCGCTGCTCGTCGTCGCCGCCGATGACGGGGTGATGCCGCAGACGCGGGAGCATCTGGCGATCCTGGAGCTGCTCGGGGTCTCGGAGGGCGCGGTGGCGATCACCAAGACCGACCGCGTCGATCCCGATCGCATCGCCGAAGTCGACGAGGAGATCGAGCTCTATCTCGACGAGACGCGGCTTGCCGGAGCGCCCCGCTTCCCCGTCTCCTCGGTCGCGGGGGACGGGGTGGCGGCGCTGAAGTCGCATCTCGAAGCCAGGTCGGGCGACATCCGCCGTCGTGCGGCGGAGGGACATTTCCGTCTCGCCGTCGACCGGGCCTTCACGGTGGTGGGCGCCGGGCTGGTGGTCACGGGCACCGCGTTCTCGGGCGCCGTCGCGGTCGGCGACCAACTCCTCCTGTCGCCCGGGCGGGTCCCGCTCCGGGTCCGCGGCATCCACGCCCAGGACCGCAAGTCGGAGCGCGGCCGGGCGGGCGAGCGGCTGGCCCTCAACATCGTCGGCCAGTCGCTCGGCAAGGACGGGGTCGCGCGCGGCGACTGGGTGGTGGAAGAAGGCGCCCACCTGCCCGCCCGGCGCATCGACGCGAGCGTGCGCATACTCGCCGACGAGACCCGGCCGGTGGCGCACTGGACGCCGGTCCATGTCCACCTGGCGGCTTCGGACGTGACCGGCAGGCTCGCCCTCCTCCAAGCCCGGTCGCTGGCACCGGGCGAGTCGGGGCTCGCCCAGCTCGTGCTCGACCGGCCGATCGGGGCGATGCACGGCGACCGCTTCGTGCTGCGCGACACCTCGGCGACCCGCACCATAGGCGGCGGCGCGGTGGTCGACATCCTGCCCCCGGCGCGCGGACGCGCGCGGCCGGCGCGGCTCGCCTATCTGAAGGCGGTGAGGGACCCCGATGCCTCGGCCGCCCTGCAAACCGCCATCGACGCGGCGGAGAACGCCGTCGACCTCACGAAATTCGCACGCGCCCGCAACCTCACCCATGCCGCGGGCGAAAAGATCTTCGCGGCGGCGGAGATGGTGCGGCTCGGCGATCTCGCGCTCTCCCGGCCGCGCTGGGAACGGCTGAAGGCGAGCGTCGGCGAGGCGCTCGCCGGCTGGCACGCGAGCCACGACGACGCGGTGGGTCCGACCGAGGCCAATCTGCGCTCGGCGATGGAGAAGCGCATCCCGGTCGACCTTCTGAAGCGCGCCATCCCCGAGCTCGAACGCGAGGGGGTCCTGGTCCGCGAAGGTGCGCGCGTCCGGCTGCCCGACCACCGGCCGCGCATGTCGGCTGCCGACGAAAGGTTGTGGCGCGACCTGGAGGCCCTGCTGGAGGACGGCGGCACCCGCCCGCCGCTGGTGAGCGAGATCGCCGAACAGACGGGCATGGATGCGCGGCGGATCGCGACCTTCCTCGGCCGCGCCGCGAAGCTCGGTCTCGTGGTGGGCGCGACCAGGAACCGCTACTACCTGCCGGGTGCCTTGCGCAGCCTCGCGGCAAGCCTGGAGGCGGCGGCGGAAAGCTCGCCGGACGGCACCGTCACCGCGGCCTCGTTCCGCGACCGGGCCGGGATCGGCCGCAACCTCGCCATCGAGGTGTTGGAATATTTCGACAAGGTGCGGTTCACCCGGCGGGCCGGCAACGAGCGCAGGATCCTGCGACCGTCGACGGAAGTGTTCGGCGGGGGAGCGGAGCCGGGGGCCTGAAGGCTATCGGGTTCGGTCGGGTCGATGCGAATTCCCGGATCAATCCGGACTCTCGATCGGCCTGTCCAGGGTCCAGTCCCAGGTCCCGCCGTCGCGTTCCCGCACGGCCTGCTTCCAGCCGACCTCTTGCGCCCGCTTGGTGAAGTTCAGGCCTTCCGGAGAATGGCGGGCGATGCCGTCGAAGATCGTGGCGAGCCGCTGTGTGTCGATCAGGCCGGTGGCCTCGATCGCCTGGTTGATGACCAGCTTCTGCATGGCGAGCTGGTTGACCGGCACGCCCGCCATGCGCCGCACCAGCGCCTCGACCTCGTCGTCGAGCGCGTCGGCCGGCACGGCCTTCAGCACGAGACCCATCTCGGCCGCCTCGGAGCCCGCGATCCTGTCGCCGGTGAACAGCAGCCGCTTCGCCTTCTCCGGCCCCAGCCGGTAGACCCACATGGCGGTCGTCGGGCAGCCCCAGACCCGTGCCGGCATGTAGCCGATCTCCGCGTCCTCGGCGATCAGCGTGAGGTCGGCGCACAGCGCGATGTCGGAGCCGCCGGCGAGCGCGAGGCCGTGCACCTTGCAGACCACCGGCTTGAGCGCCCGCCAGAGCGCCATGAAATGCTGAGTGTTGGCCCACATGAAGGCGTAGTCCTGGATCGGGTCCCAGGGCATCTCCTGCCCGGCATAGCCGCCATCGCCGCCGCCCCTCTCCCCGCCCGCGTAGCGCTTGAGATCGTAGCCGGAGCAGAACGCCCGCCCGGCACCCGAGAGCAGCATGACGTGGATGCCCGGATCGGCATCGGCCTGGGCGACGGCTTCGGAGAGCGCGCCCGGCAGCTCGTCGTCGATCGCGTTCAGCACCTCGGGCCGGTTGAGCGTGATCCGAGCGATCCGCCCGTCGCGCTCGTACAGCACACTCGTGGTCATGGGGATCTCCCTTCGTGCCGCCCCGCGAATGAACCGAGTTGACGCGGCCGCCTTCGAGGCCCCACTCTCGGGGCGACG
>JAPPGP010000056.1 GCA_028821395.1 Defluviicoccus sp. | reverse complement strand
TCGTCGCCGTCCATCTCGACGATGGGGTTGGCGACCTTGATCTTGCTCATGAATTGGCTTCCCTGGATGGCGCGGCGCGCACCATAGCACCGCGCCCCGCCCGCGCAAGGCGGGGCGCCGGCCGGACGGGCCACCGCCCGGGCCGGGTTTTCGACACGGGTTCGCGATCCGAACGACCCCCGTCCTGCTCTCCGCACGCCGCGCCGAACTTTGCTAGAATAGGCGAAATTCGAGGAGGGCCGAACTTGACCGAGGCACAACTGGCGCACGCCCGCCGCGCCTCCGGGAGCGCGACCGCCGACCGTCCCCCGAGGCCGCGATGGCAGACGCGCTGGCGGGTCGAAGCCGACGGAACGGTCGACCTGACGCGGCCGCCGCGGCCTCCGAGGCCGGTGAAGCTGGCCGCGGAGGCGCACGACGTGAGGGTCGATCTCGCCAAGAGCGCGGTGATCGTCATCGACATGCAGAACGACTTCTTCCGCGAGGACGGCTGGTTCGGTCTGCTGGGCGTCGATCTGAGCCCGCTCTACGCGGCGATCGATCCCGTCAACCGGCTGCTGCCCGGGATGCGAGCGGCGGAGGTTCCGGTCGTCTGGGTCAATTGGGGCGTGCGCCCTGACGGTTTCGGCCTGCCGCCGAGCGTGTTCTACGAAGGCGGCGAATCCGGCGACGGGCTGGTGGTCGGCGACATGCACCCGACGCGTCATTACAACATCCTGGCGCGCGGCAGCTGGGGCGCCGACATCATCGACGAGCTCGACGTGAGGGAGGGAGACCTCCGCGTCGACAAGATGCGCCTCAGCGGCTTCTGGGATACCGAGCTGGACGGGGTGCTGCGTCACATGGGCGTCACCACCCTGCTCTTCGCCGGCGTCAATATCGACCGCTGCGTCATGGCGACGCTGGAGGATGCCGCCTATCTCGGCTACGACTGCCTGCTGGTGGAGGATTGCACCGCGACGGTCCACCCGGCCTTCGGGCCCGAGCACTGCAAGCTGATGATCAGGCAGCTGCTGGGCTTCATCACGACGTCGGACGCGCTCGTCGCGCAGGCCGCGCGGTCGGGTTCCGCATCGTGAGGCGGGGCGGGACGCCCGCTCCTGCTATTGGATCAACGGATGCAGCCGGCACTGCGCAGGTTGCAATATTTATGGCCCGTGCGAAAATCGCGGCTGCATAACGATGCCGAAGAGAGCCCTTTCCAAGGGGCCGGGGACACACGAGACCTTCGTGTTATCAAGGGGGGAACAATCATGAAGAACTCAGCGAAGTGGAAGCCGACACTCTTGGTCGCAGGGCTGGCATTGGTACTTTCAGTCTTCGCGAACGACCCGGCCGCCGCCCAAAAGACCAAGGCGGCCCTGTTGGCCAACCATACCGTCAACGACGCCGGGTTCGGGCAGGCCGGCTACCTCGGCATAACGGCGATGAAGAATGGCGGGTTCGATACCATGCTGGTCGAGAACCTGAAGAGCCCCGATCTCGAAGCGACGGCCCGCGACTTCGCGAGTCGCGGCTACGAAATCGTGTTCGGGCACAGCTTCGAGTTTCAGGCCCATTTCTTCAAGGTCGCGCCGGACTACCCGAAGACCAAGTTCATCGTCACCAAGGGCGCGCCCAAGCCGACGACGCCGGATAACCTCCTGATCATCGATATCAAGGAGCATCAGCCCGCATACGTCCTCGGCGTTCTGGCGGCGCATTTGACGAAGACGAAAACCGTCAGCGCAATCGCCGGCTTCCACTACGGCACGATCATTCGCATCATGGAGGCGTTCAGGGACGGCGTCGCCTCGGTCGATCCCTCGATCAAGGTCAAGATCGCCTACGCGGGAACCTGGATGGATCCGGTCAAGGGCAAGGAAATCGCTCTGGCCCATATCGGCGAGGGCGCCGACGTCGTCTATGCCCATGCTTCGGTGACCAGCCTCGGCATCATCGAGGCGGCGAAGGAGAAGGGCGTGCTGGCCTATGGCTCCGTCCTGGACCAGAACAGCATCGCTCCCCAGACCGTCGTCGCCGGCTCGATCTACGACTTCCCGTCGATGTTCCTGAATGTCGGCAAGAGCGTGAATGACGGGAGCTTCAAGGGCGGCTCGGTAAGCTACGGCATGGCGGAGGGCGTGGTCGACGTGACGCCCCTCTATGCCGCTGCGAAACAGCTGCCGGCCGATGTCCAGGACAAGATCGAGAAGCTCCGCGCAGACATCATTTCCGGCAAGTTCGTGGTGAAGGAAATCCGCAAACGGCGCGACAAGTAAGCGGTCCGTCGCGCCCTGGACGGCGCGGCGGCAGTCGGGCGACACCAGCGCGCGGGCCGGTTCGGGTCCCGGGGAAGGAGCACGTTCCGAATGGCCGGAGCCGGCGCCGCGCCGCGCCTGCAGCTCGAAGGGATCTCCAAGCGTTTCGGTGCCGTCGTCGCCAATGACGGCATCGACTTCGAGGTGTCGGACCGGGAAATCCACGCCCTTCTCGGCGAGAACGGGGCCGGCAAGACGACCCTGATGAACATCCTCTACGGCCTCTACCGGCCGGATTCGGGGAGCATCAGGCTGAACGGCGAAGCGGTCCGCTTCGATTCGCCGCGCGATGCGATCGCGCGCGGCATCGGCATGGTCCACCAGCATTTCATGCTGGTCCCCGCGCTCAGCGTGCTGGAGAACATCATCCTCGGCTTGCGCGCCAGGCACGAGCCGCTGCTCGATTTCGCGGACTTCCGGCGGCAGGTGATCGACACCGCGCAGTCCTACAACCTCGCCGTGGACGTCGATGCGCGGGTGTCCCAGCTGCCGGTCGGCGTGCAGCAGCGCGTCGAAATCCTCAAGGCGCTGTTTCGCGGCGCGCACACGCTCATCCTCGACGAGCCGACCTCGGTGCTCACGCCCCAGGAGGTCGACGAATTCTTCGCCGCGCTCGACAGCTTGCGGGACTCCGGCCATAGCATCGTCCTCATCACCCACAAGCTGCACGAGGTCACGGCGCTGTGCGACCGCGTGACCGTGCTGCGTGGCGGGCGCGTGGTCGGCGTGGAGCGGGCGGCCGATGCGAGCCGCGACCGACTGGCCCGGATGATGGTGGGACGGGATGTGCCGCGGACCGAGGCCCGCGGCGATGTCGCGACGGGCGCTTCGGTGCTGGAGATCGAGGATCTTCGATGCCGCAACGCGCGCGGCCTGGAGGCGCTGCGCGGGGTCTCGCTCGGCATCAGGCGCGGCGAGATCGTCGGCGTGGCCGGGGTCGACGGCAACGGGCAGTCCGAGCTCGCCGAGGCGATCGCCGGCCTGCGGACGCCGAGCGCCGGACGGGTGACGATCAACGGCCGCGACTGTACCGGCGCCACCCCCCGGCGATGTATCGAGGCCGGGCTCGGACACGTGCCCCAGGACCGGCAGAGGACCGGTCTCGTGGCGGAGCTCTCGATCGCCGACAACCTCGTGCTGCAAACCCATGCCGACCGGCCGTTCGCGCGATGGGGGACCCTCAACCGCCAAGTCATCGCGCGCAACGCCGAACGCCGGCTGGAGCAGTTCTCGGTTCGCGCCGGATCGCGGGACAGCGCGATCAGCACGCTGTCGGGCGGCAACCAGCAGAAGGTGATCCTGGCCCGCGAGTTCTCCCGCAGCCCCGACATCATGCTCGCCGTCCAGCCGACCCGGGGCCTCGACATCGCCGCGATGCAGTTCGTCCACGAGCAGCTTCTCGAAGCGCGGGCGAACGATACCGGCGTGCTGCTGATCTCGACCGAGCTGGACGAGATCATGCAGCTCTCCGACCGCATCGCGGTGATCTTCGAGGGACGCATCGTCGGCCTGCTCGATTCGGCGACGGCGACCCGCGAGCGCGTCGGCCTCATGATGGCGGGACACGGCGGCGACGCTCCGGATCGCGCGTCATGACCGACCCCGCGGCTACCACGGGGACACCCTCGCAGGTCCTGCAGGCGCTGCGCATCGTCGGGCAGCTGTCCGCGGCGGTGATCGCCGCCCTCTTATGCGGGGCCGTGCTGATCGCGGTCGCCGGCGCCGATCCCGTGGTGGGCTATCTGGCGCTATTCAACGGCGCCTTCGGCTCGCTCAACAGCGTGGTCGAGGTGCTGGTCAAGGCCATACCCCTGCTGCTCGCCGGGCTCGGCCTCGCCCTCGCGTTCAGGGCCGGTTTCTGGAATATCGGCGCCGAGGGCCAGATCTTCATGGGCGCGCTCGCCGCGGTGTGGGTGGGCCTCAACGCGCATGGCTGGCCGGCCTATGTCGCCCTGCCCGCGGTCATCCTCGCCGGGTTCGTCGGCGGCGCGCTCTGGGGGGTGATCCCCGGCATCCTCAGGGCGAAGCTCGGCGCCTCGGAGATCATCACCACCATCATGTTCAATTACATCGCGTTCTACGTGGTCAACTACTTCGTCACCGGGCCGCTGGTCGAGGCGGATCAGTTTCTCGCCCAGACCGACCCCATCGCCAAGTCGGCGGAGCTCCCGCGGATCCTGCGGCCGACGCGCCTGCATGCGGGCATCTTCGTCGCCGTCGCGGCGGCCGGCGTGCTGTACTGGCTGATGCTGCGCTCGACGGTCGGGTTCCGTGCCCGCGTCGTCGGCGCCAACGAGGAGGCCGCGCGCTATGCGGGGATGTCGGTCGGCTGGACCTGGGTCGTGGTGTCCGGCGTTTCCGGCGGGCTCGCGGGGCTCGCCGGCATGGTCGAGGTCGCCGGCGTTCATCAGCTTCTGCTCGAGGACATCTCGGGCGGGCTGGGCTTCACCGCCATCGTGGTGG
Source organism: Defluviicoccus sp. (assembly GCA_028821395.1). Lineage (GTDB taxonomy): Bacteria > Pseudomonadota > Alphaproteobacteria > MPNO01 > MPNO01 > MPNO01. The sequence goes on along the minus strand of JAPPGP010000056.1, from coordinate 36,870 downwards.
CGCTGCTCGGCTGGCTCCACCCCGTCGGGGTGGTCATTGCCGCGATCCTCTTCGCCGCCCTCGATGTCGGGGCCGATTCCATGCAGCGGGTGATCGGCGTGCCGGTGACCCTGGTCTACATCATCCAGGCGCTGGTGGTGCTGTTCGTGCTCGCGCGTAGCGCGCTGGAGCACGGCACGTTCGAGCGCTTCCTGCGGCGCTTCAGATCGGCGTAGCGAGCCATGGACTTCCTGCTGAGCGACGTGTTCTGGATCGGCTTGATGGCGGCGGCCGTCAGGCTGGCGACGCCGATTCTTCTGGCCTCGCTGGGCGAGATGCTGGCCGAGCGGGCGGGCGTGCTCAATATCGGCGTCGAGGGCATGATGCTGATCGGCGCGCTCGGCGGCTTCCTGGGCTCGCAGGGAACCGGAAGCCCGTGGGTCGGCGTGCTCGCGGGCATGGTCGCGGGCCTGCTGCTCGCCCTGCTGTTCGCCTACCTCACCATCACCCTGGCCGCCGATCAGATCGTGGCCGGGATCATGGTCAACCTGCTTGCCATCGGCGTCACCGGGTTCGGCCACCGGGTGATCTTCGGAATGACCACGGTCATCCCGAGCGCGCCGCCGCTGGTCGACTGGCGCATCCCGTTGCTGGCGGACATCCCGGTGCTGGGACCCGTCCTGTTCCAGCAGAACCCCCTCGTCTATCTCGGCTTCGTGCTCGTCGTCGCCTGTTGGTTCATGCTCTTCCGCACCACCTGGGGGCTCAAGATCCGTGCCGTCGGCGAACATCCTCTCGCCGCCGATTCGCTCGGCGTCAGCGTTCACCGGGTGCGCTACGCCGCGGTACTGGCCTGCGGCGGGATGGCCGGAATCGGCGGCTCGTTCCTGTCGCTCGGACAGCTCAACATGTTCGTCGAGGAGATGTCGGCGGGGCGCGGGTTCATCGCGCTGGCGGTGGTCATCTTCGCCCGCTGGCACCCCGTGGGCGTGCTCGGCGTCTCGATCCTGTTCGGCGCCGCGGAGGCGCTGCAATTCCGCTTGCAGGCGCAGGCCGCGGAAGAGATACCGTTCCAGTTCCTGGCAATCCTGCCCTATTTGCTGACCGTGGTCGCGCTGGTCAGCATCGTCCGCCGTTCGGTGCAGCCGGCCGCGCTGACGCATCCCTACATCAAGGAACGGCACTAGTATCCGTTTTGGATGTATCACCCGCCCCTGTGGCCGGTCAGTAGACCAGGGGCAAGCTGGGGAGAGCTACCGATGAACAAGGCACAACAGGCGCTCGCCTCGAAGCTCGAGGAGCATGCGGTCGCCGATCGACGCCGAAAGCCCGAATGGCAGATGCGTTGGCTGATGGAGGACGACGGAACGGTCGATCTTACGCGTCCGCCCAAGCCGCCGCGCGTCGTGAAGCTCAAGGCGGAACATCGGGACGTCAAGATCGATCTGGCGAAGAGCGCCGTCGTCGTCGTCGACATGCAGAACGACTTCTTTCACGACGACGGCTGGTTCAGCCTGCTCGGCGTCGACGTGAGCCCGCTCTACAAGGCGGTCGACCCCATCAATCGGCTGTTGCCGGCGATGCGTGCATCGGACACGCCCGTCGTCTGGCTCAACTGGGGGGTACGGCCAGACGGCTTTGGCCTGCCCCCCAGCCTGTTCAATGCACATGATTCCTCGGAAAAGGGGCTCATCATGGGCGACATGCACCCAACCCGCCATTACAACATACTGGCACGGGGTACCTGGGGGGCGGCGATCATCGACGAGCTCGGTGTCGGGGACGAGGACATTTGCGTGGACAAGGTGCGCTTCAGCGGCTTCTGGGATACCGAGCTGGACGGCGTTCTGCGTAACTTGGGCGTCACCACCCTGATCTTCGCGGGCGTGAACATCGACCGGTGCGTCATGGCGACGTTGGAGGACGCGGCCCATCTTGGCTATGACTGCCTGCTGGTGGAGGACTGCACTTCAACCGTGCATCCGCAATTCGGGATCGACCACTGCCACTTGATGATCAAGCAACTCCTTGGCTTCATCACAACCTCTGACGAACTGATCGCGCAAGTTGAGAATGCGGAGGCCGCGTCCTAGGCTGCGGGTAGAAGACCGGCTGCGCGGTATGGGATCGCAATTCCCCAACGGCAGGCAGGCCGATCCCTGGTGGGTGGGGTTTCCGAGGGACCGCCCGACCGCGGCGCTCGTCCGAACCATCGCATCCCCGGAGGAAGAGCCGGAGAGGCAAGAGCGGCATGACGAGGAGCTCCTGGGCAGGTCTTGAACCTGACGGTACCCGCCTATCCTCTCGCCCCTTTGTCCGCTATCGTGCGCGGGGCGAGTGCGCTGTCCAGCCCGCCGCGTAGCGCCTCAAGGCGTCGCGGCCGCTGCACGCACAGCGGTAATCCATGGTCAATCCAACGGGAGGAATCAAGATGAACCAGATGCAGTGGACCCGCCGGGCGTTCATGTGCGCGTCCTCGGCACTCGGCACGGCGGCGATCATGGGCCGCATACCGGGGGCGACGGCGGCGGAAGGCCAGGCGCTCAAGATCTGGGCCAATCCGGGCGTGCACAAGGTCGGCGCCAAGGACTGGAGCGCGATGGAGGCCCAGGCCGGGATCAAGATCGCGGCGACGGCGAAGAGCGCGCGCGCCGACGAGGCGATCCAGAAGATGGTGGTCGGCGACGGCAACAAGCTGTTCGACGCGGTCACCGACAACGGCGGCGGCATGGAGGACGCGCTCGCCTCGCAGCGCGCCATCGTGCCGCTGGACACGAGCAAGATCCCCAACTGGAAGAACATCGTGCCGCATTACCGCGAGGGCGGGATCGCCGCGAACACGCTGCGCTACAAGGGCAAGGTGTACTCGACGCCGATCATCTCGAACGCCGATTCCATGGCCTACGACTTCAAGCAGCTCGGCTTCCACCCCGACAGCTGGGGCGTGATGTTCGATTCCCAGTTCAAGGGCCGGGTGGCGCTGCAGAACGATTTCGGGCCGACGCTGACCAACATGGCGATCTACCTGAAGGAGAGCGGCAAGATCGAGATCGGCAACGCCTCCGACATGACCCCGAAGGAGGTCCAGGCGGTGTGCCAGTTCCTGATCGACTGGAAGAAGAAGGGCCAGTTCCGCACCTTCTGGGACGGCTTCCAGAACGGCGTCGGCCTGCTGGCCGGCGGCGAGGTGCTGATGATGTCGTGCTGGGAGCCGATCCAGATCATCGCCAACCGCAAGACCGGCGACAAGGCCGATTTGCGCTACGGCACGATGAAGGAAGGCCACCAGACCTGGAACAACATGATCATGTTGACCAAGGGCGGCAGGCAGCGCGGCGCCGAGGACCTCTACTACAAGCTCGCCAACGTCTACCTGTCGACCTGGTTCGGCGCGCGCACCCTGGCGACGCTCGGCTACCAGCCGCAGATGGTGGGGGTCGACGCGTATATCAAGGCGAATCCCGCGGACTTCCCGCCCAACGTCCAGGCGGACATCATCGACGTGCTCACGCGCAAGACCGCGCGTTTCGCGAACAAGGGCAATGCCTGGCAGAACGTGTTCCCGACCCATCTCCGGGCCTACCAGGACTGGTGGGCGCGCCTGCAGGCCGCCTGACGGTTCGTGAGCTCCGAAACGGCCTCCGGGCCGTCTCAGCCTGCGAGGGGCCGGGGAATCCCGGCCCCTCCGATCTGGTGGCGGCGGGCGCTCGGCGAGGACGGCGTCCAGAAATGGGTGTTCTACGTCCCGGTCGTCTTCTTCGTCCTGTTCTTCGCCGCGCCGATGGCGCTCACCGTGGTGTGGAGCGTCTTCGAGCGGACCCAGTTCTGGATGGAGCCGGGCTTCACCCTGTTCGCCTACGACAATTTCTTCACCTCCGCGCGGGCGGAGAACTACCTGTTCTCGATGATCCACGGCGCCGCGTCGGTGGTTATCTCCTTCGCCATCGGATTTCCCATCGCCGTGTTCATCCGCCGGCGCATCACCAAGGCGGCGCAGCACCGGGTGATCCTGCTGTTCATCCTGCCGTTCATGATCTCCGAGCTGGTGCGGGTGTTCGCCATGCGCCCGGTGCTGGGGCGCTACGGGGTGGTCAACTCGCTGCTGATGGATCTCGGCATAATCTCGGAGCCGATTACCGTCATCCTCTACTCGCCGCTCGGCGTGATCATCGGCGACGTGATGTCCTTCCTGCCGTTCATGATCTTCGCCGGCTTCCTCGCTCTCGAAGCGGTGCAGAACTACATCTTCGAGGTCTGTGACGATCTCGGCACCGGCCGGGTGCGCCTGTTCACCAACATCATCCTGCCGCTCGCCGCGCCCGGGATCTTCGCGGGCTCGGTGTTCATCTTCGTCAACTCGCTCGGCGTGGCGCTGGTGCCGACCCTGCTCGGCGGGCCGGGCGCGGTCAATGCGGGGCTGATCGCCAACCAGGCCATCGTCGCGCTCGACTTCCCGCTCGCCATGGCGATCTCGACGATCATGATCGTGACCCTGGTGGCCCTGCTCTATATCGGTCACCGGCTGTTCGACCTGACCAAGGTGCTCGAGCCGATCAGCTGACCATGTACGACGACTTCGCCAGCCCCTGGAACATCCGCCTCAAATGGGTCTATCTGCTGGGGGTGGCGTTCGCGCTGCTGATGCCGGTCTTCTACACCATCTACATCTCCTTCAATCAGCACGGCTTCGGCGCCCGCATCTACGATTTCACCTTCGACTGGTACCGGGTGGTGCTGGGCGACGTCCTGCTGGTGGCATCGCTGAAATGGACCGTCTATCTGGCGCTCGCGGCGATCGCCGCGACCATTCCGATGGCGCTGCTGTCGGCCAAGTTCTACAAGCGCACCCGGCGCAAGGTGGCCTTCGTCGCGTTGATGCTGTCGCCGCTCTTCGTGCCGGCCGACATCATGGGATCGAGCCTGCTGGTGTTCTTCAAGAACCTCGCCCACGGCTTCGTGTGGCTCGACGAGGCGCTCGGCGTCTACTGGTTCGACGGCTGGTTCGATCTCGGCTTCCTGACCGCGCTGATCGGCCAGGTCATCTACGTCCACCCCTACGCGTTCATCGTCATCCTGATCACCATGTCGCGCTACCGGGTGCAGCAGACCGAGGCCGCCAGGGCCTGCGGCGCCACCGCCTGGCAGGCTTTCTGGCAGGTCGAGTTCCCGCAGATCCGGGTGGGCGTGTTCAGCTCGTGTGCCTTCGTCACCATCCTGTCGTTCAACGAGGCGGTGCGCACGGCGCTGCTCAAGGGCGGGTTCGACACGTTCTCCAACGTTCTGGTGGCGCAGATGCTCAATATCGGCATGTCGGGCGAATCCTATGCCATGGCCGGGATCATGAGCATCGTCTCGATGCTGGTGATCGGATCGGTGATCGTCTTCACCCTGCTGCGCGCGGAACGGCTGGAGCGCAGGGCGCGGGCCATGGCCGAGCCGGTGATGTCGAGCTGAGGGGCGGCATGAGGCAATCTTCCGACATCGCCGTCGAGGTGGTCGAGCTGGGCAAGAATTACGGCCCGGTACGGGCGCTGAATTCGGTCAGCTTCTCGATCGAGAGCGGCCAATACTACGCGCTGCTCGGGCCGAGCGGCGGCGGCAAGACGACGCTGCTCCGTCTCATCGGCGGGTTCCTGCGGCCGAGCGCGGGCCGCGTCTACCTGCACGGCGAGGACGTGAGCCACCTGCCGCCCAACCGGCGCCCCACCTCGATGGTGTTCCAGAACTACGCGCTGTTCCCGCACATGAACGTGGAGCGCAACGTCGCCTACGGTCTGAAGCTGCTCAAGGCGCCGCCCGGCGAAGTCCGCGACAAGGTCGAACGGATGCTCGCGATGGTCGGGCTGGAGGGCTACAACCGGCGCATGCCACACGAGCTGTCGGGCGGCCAGCAGCAGCGCGTGCAGCTCGCCCGCTCCCTGGTGCTCGAACGCGATATCCTGCTGCTCGACGAGCCGCTGGCCTCGCTCGACGCCAAGCTGCGCAAGGACATGTGCCTGGAGCTCAAGCGCATCCAGGAGAAGGTCGGCATCACCTTCATCCACGTCACCCACAACCAGGAAGAGGCGCTGACGGTGGCCGACCGCATCGCCATCATCTCCGACGGCGATCTGGTCGAGGAAGGCACCGCGCGCGACATCTACGAGACGCCGCAAAAGCGTTTCACCGCCGAGTTCATCGGCGACAACAACGTGCTGGAGGGCGCGGTCGTCTCTGTCTCCGACGGGCGGGTGACCGTGGATCTCGGCTTCGCCAGGGTGGACGTCCCCTCGCACGGCGTGGCCGCGGCGAAGGGGGACGCGGTGGCCCTCTCGATCCGCTCCGAGCTCTTGCGCATCGTCGAGCCCGGGCGGGATCCCGACCCGTCCTGGCAGCTCATGCCGGCGGCCTATGTCGAGGCGATCTATCTCGGCCTCACCATCTCCCATCTGGTCCGCCTGCCCGACGGGACCGAGATCGTCGCGCGGGTGATGTCGGGCGAGCGGAGCGGCGAGGACTTCGAGCCCGGCCGCGAAGTCACCGTCGGCTGGCCCGGCGATCGCGCCCGCCTCCACGTCGCTTGAGGCGGCTATGTCTTCTTCGCTCGGTAGCCATATGCCGCCGCCGCGCCGTCCTCGGTGAGGTAGCCGTTCTTCAGGTCCTCGGCGATCCGCGCCGGGTCGCGCTCGCGCGGGTCTCCGTAGCCGCCGCCGCCGGCCGATTGCAGATGCACCAGCGTGCCGGGTTCGAGGTCGATATAGGGGGTCTTGCTGGGCAGGATCCGTTCGCGCCCGGAGCCGGGGTCGAGAACGTAGCGCGCCGTCGCGCCCGGGCGCCCGCCGAACAGGCCGGGCGGCGGCGTCTCGTGGCGGTCCGCGCACAGGCAGAGCTGGGCGCGGGGGGACTCGACGCGGAAGGCGCGGACGAACCCGTTGCCGCCGCGGAACCGGCCCGCACCACCCGTATCGGGCACGATCTCGTAGGCTTCGAAGAACAGCGGGTTCTCGATCTCGTCGGCTTCGATCGGGATATGACCGGCGTTGCCGGGGCCGTAGCGGATCGCGTCGATCCCGTCGCGCGCGGCGCGCGCGCCATAGGCGCCCGACGACAGCTCCAGCGTGGTGAAGTATTCCTCGCCCTGTTCCCGCTCCCGGCGGCCGGCGACGACGACGGTGCCCGTCGACCCCGATCCGCTGGCGATCCCGCGGTCGCCGACGGCGCCGGCGATCGCCGCCATGGTGGTGTCGAGCACGCGGTAGCAGACCTCGCCGAATCCGACCATGGAGCCCGGCTTCCGCGCGTCGACCAGCGAGCCGGGCCGGGTCTTGACGGCGATCGGCCTGTAGCTCCCGGCGTTGGGCGGGTTCTCCGGGTCGGTGATCGACTTGACCGCGTATTGCACGGCAGACGCGGCCGCGGAATGGGAGCAGTTCATGCCGCCGGAAGACTGGTCGCTGCTCCCGGTCAGATCGGCCACGATGTCGCTGCCGCTGATCCGGATGCTCACGTCGACCCAGGCCTTCGCCCCCGACCGTCCGTCGCCGTCGAGGCAGTCGCGCGCGCGGTACTCCCCGTCCGGGAACTCGGCGATGCAAGCCCGAGTCATCCGTTCCGAGCGCGCGACGATCTCGGTCATCGCCGCCTCCAGCGCGCCGGAGCCGTAGCGCGCGACCAGCCCGGCCAGGCGGCGCTCGGCGGTCTCGCAGGACGCATATTGCGCGCGCAGATCGCCCAGCCCGACCGACCGGTTGCGAATATTCGACATGATCATCTCGAGCACGCCCGGATTCGGCCGCCCCGCCTCGAACAGCTTGACCGGCGGGATGAAGACGCCTTCCTGGTGGATGTCGGAGGTCGCCGGCGAGTAGCTGCCCGGTCCCATGCCGCCGATATCCGCCCAGTGCCCGCGATTGCACGCGAAGGCGTAGAGCGTGCCTTCGTGGAACACCGGCCGCGCGATCAGCACGTCGGGCAAATGGGTGCCGCCGATGAACGGGTCGTTGGTGGCGATCACGTCGCCGGGCCGCAGGCCCTCGCGGCCGATCGCCGCCACCGCGCCCTGCAATTGAAGCGGCATCGTGGTCACGTGGATGGGAAAGCCGTTGGGATCCTGGGCGATGATCTCGCCGTCCCCGTTCATCAGGCAGCAGGAGAGGTCTCCCTGCTCCTTCCAGAGCTGGGTATAGGCGGTGCGCATGGTCATGATCTTCATGTCCCGCGCGATGGCGATCAGCGAGCCATGGATGACGGCGAGCGTGAAGGGATCGACCGTCACGCTGCCTCCCCGCCGCCTTCGAGCGCGACGATCATGTTGCCGTAAGCGTCCACCGTCGCCGTCATCCCCTCCAGGATCAGCGTCGTCGACGAGGGCTCGTCCACGATCGCCGGCCCAGCCCATGAAGCGCCGGGCGCGAGGCGGTCGCGCCGGTAGACGGGGACGGCGCGGCCATCCGTCCCGTCCGGCAGCAGCACCGTCCGTTCGCCGACCGGCTCCGGTCTCGCCGCCACGCTCTCGATCTCCGGGAGCGGCGGTCTCGCGACCCGACCCACGGCGCGCAGCCGCACGCTGACCAGCTCGATCGGCTCGCCGGGAACCCGGTAGCTGTACAGGCGCTCGTGCAGATCGTGGAACCTCTCCTCGACGGCGCCGAACCCGTCCGCCAGGGACTCGGGGCCGCCCGGCAGGGATACCGTGATCTCGCTGGTCTGGCCGACATAACGCAGATCCAGGCTGGGCGACAGCTCCCGCCGGTCGGGGTCGATGCGGTCGGCATCGAGATCGGCGGCGGCGCGCCGGATCAAAGCATCGGCGATCGCCAGCACATCGGCGATGCGCATTGCGGCGAGCGGCCGCACGACGGACTGGATGTAGTCATGGCTGAAGTCGGCGATGGCGATGCCGCGCGCGGAGAACAGGCCCGGATGAAGCGGCACGATGACCCGGCCGATACCGAGCTCGCGAGCGACCGCGGCGGCATGCAGCGGCCCGCCGCCGCCGAACGCCACCAGGGCGAAGTCGCGCGGGTCGCTGCCCCGCTCGATGGTCACCGTCCCGATCGCCTCGGCGATCTGGTTGGTGGCGACCCGATAGACGCCGGAAGCGGCGGCGGCGACGTCGACGCCGAGCGGTCCCGCGACCTGCCGGTCGACGGCCCGTTCGGCACGCACGCGGTTGAGCCGCACCTCGCCGCCGGCGAATCCGTCCGCGTCGATCAGCCCCATCAGCAGGTTGATGTCGGTCAGGGTGGCCTCGTCGCCGCCGAGGCCGTAGCAGGCCGGGCCGGGCCGGGCGCCCATGCTCTCCGGCCCCACCTTGACCCGGCCGACATCGTCGACGCGCACGACGCTGCCGCCGCCGGCGCCGATCGTGTGCACGTCGAGCATCGGGACCGCGAGGGGAAAGAAGTCGATCTCGCGCGCGGTCGTCGCTTCCGCCACCGAGCCGCGCACCAGGCAGGTGTCGAGAGACGTGCCGCCGATATCCATGGTGATGAGGTCGCTAAAGCCGGCCTGGCCGCAGAGCCGAGCCGCGCCGACCACCGCGCCCGCGGGACCGGACAGCATGGTGAGCGCCGGATTGCGCATGACGATCTCGGGGGTGGCGACCCCGCCGCTCGACTGGAACACGTAGAGCGGGCAGGCGATGCCGCGCTCCGCCAACCGGGCGACAAGCTGCGAGACATAGCTCCTGAGCACCGGCGCGACATAGGCCGCGAACACGGCGGTGGAGGTTCGCGGAAACTCCCGGAACTCGCGCAGGATCTCGCTCGACAGCACGATGTCGAGATGGGGCAGCGCGGTGCTCAGGCGTTCGCGCACCCTCTTCTCGTGCGCCGGGTTGAGGAACGAGAACAGGAAGCACACGGCGACGCTCTCGACCCGCTCTTCGGCGATGACCGCGATGGCGCGGTCGAGATCCGCTTCGTCGAGCTCGGTGACGACCGCGCCGTGGCGGTCGATGCGGCACGCGACGCCGAGGCGCAGATGGCGCGGCACCAGCGGTGCGGGCCTGTCCCGGTGGATCCGGTAGATCAGCTCCGCCGGGCGCGCGAAGCGGCCGATTTCGAGTATGTCCCTGAAATTCCGGTTGGTTATCAGGGCGGTCTTCGCGCCTTTGCGCTCGATGACCGCGTTGGTGGCGATCGTGGTGCCGTGGCTGATCCAGCCGAGCTCTTCGGCGGCGACGCCGGCCCGGTCGAGCAGCCGTTCGACGCCTTCCACCACGGTCCCGGCCCGGTCGTCGTGCCGGTTGAGCAGCTTGGCGACGGAGACCTCCCCGCTGGCATTGTCGATCAGCACGACATCGGTGAACGTACCGCCGACATCGATGCCGATGCGGTAGGCGGTCTCGCCGTCCTCGCGCGAGCCCGTCACGCGCCCACGGACCCGCCGGCCCGCAGCCGCGCGAGGCGCCGTTCCAGGTTGGGGCGCCAGCCGCCGGCCTCGACGATGGCCTGGAGGCGTGCGTCGAGCGGCCGGAAACGGCGCGAGACGTTGCGCGTCAGGTTGTCGAACGCCCCGGTGCGGAAATCGACCTCGAGCTCGTCGCCGGTCTCGACATCGCCCGTCACGCCGGTGCAGCCGGAGAGAAACGGCAGGCCGGCGTTGATGGCGTTGCGGAAGCTGCCGCGCGGGATGCTCTCGGCGACCAGCCCGAGCCCGTGCCCGACAATGCCGAGAAAGCCCTGGATATGGGGGTTTCCCTGACCGAAGCGCTTCCCGGCCACGACGATGTCGCCGGGCGATACCTTGCTCGGAAAGTCGGGATCGATCCCGGTCATCAGCCAGTCGCGCAGCACCGCCGGGTCCAGCTCCCGCGCGAGCGCGAAGCGCAGCGGCATGACATCGCCGTCGATGCCGAGATTGTCGCCGAATTTCCAGCATTTGCCCCGGTAGACCCAGTTCACGGGGTCTTTCCCCCGAGAATATCCCTGGGGTCGGCGATCTCACCCGCCACCGCCGATGCCGCCACCGTCGCCGGGCTCGCGAGGTAGATCTCGGCCTTGGGAGAGCCCAGCCGCCCATAGTCGTTGCGCGTGCCGGTGTTGATCGACGTCTCGCCGTCGGTGACGCCGCCGATGCGCCCCCCGGCGCAGGGACCGCAGCCGGGCTGGGTGATCATCGCGCCGGCCTCGACGAAGCGGCGCAGCAGCCCTTCGGACTCGGCCGCGGCCATCACCTCCTGGGTGCCCGGCGTGACGATGAAGCGAACCCGGGAATGAATTCTGTTGCCCGACAGGATCTCCGCCGCTTCCCGCAGATCGGCCACATTGGCCGCGGCGCAGGAGCCGATGAACGCGTGGTCGACCGCGCGGCCGGCGACCTCGGAAACGCCGACCACGCAGTCGGGCGTGGGCGGCACGGCGATCTGCGGCTCGATCGTGTCGAGGTCGTAGTCGACGACCTCGCGGAACGCGGCGTCCGCGTCGGAGACCACCGGCTCGACCGGACCGTCGATGCGGCCGGCGAGGTAGTCGAGCGTAGCCTCGTCGGGCTCGACCAGCACCGACTTGGCGCCGATGTCGATCGGCGTGTTGCAAAGCGTATGCCGGCCCGCGATGCCGATCGAGGCTAGCGCGGGTCCGCCGTACTCGACCACCGAGTAGTCGACCCGCTCGGCGCCGAGGTCGCGGATCAGCTTCTGCGCGACATCGCGGATGCCGGTGCCCGGGGACAGATTGCCGGTCAGCTCGACGCGCACCGTCTCCGGCGCGCGCAGCCACACCGACCCGCAGGCCAGCACCTCGGTGATCTCGATCAACAGCGGGATGGCGAGCGCGCCCACGGCGCCGAAATTGGTCACGTGCACGTCGTAGGCCTCGACGAACATGCCCGGCCTGACGAACCCCATCTCGACCGGGAACACGTGGCCGTGCCCGCCCCTGCCGGCGTCGAAGAAGTGCCTGATGCCATATTTGGCGACGATTTCGCGGACCTTCTTCTGCCGTTCCACCGCCTGCGGGCTGACCGCGACGGGCTCGTGGTCGGTGCAAATGAGCACCCTGTCGGCATCGTAGAGCCGGTCGACGCCGAGCTCCGCCAGCGCCTTGTCGAAATTGACCACGTACCAGTCGTGGATCGTGACCAGCTCGGGCTCGGGATAGACGATGTCGCCGGCCGAGACGTCGTCCCCCGTCACCCGCGACAGGATCTTCTCCGCGATGGTCTTGCCCATCCGCCGCTACTCCGGCGCGGCGAGGCCGAGAACGCTCGCCAGGGGCTCGCCTTTGCGCACCCGCGAGTCGCGTTCGCGCTCCAGCCGCCGCTGAGCCTGCGCGCGATCGCACACCGCCGCCCCCTCGGCCGAGGGCACCGCCACGACACCGTCGCCGTCGCCCACGACATAGTCGCCCGGCGCGACGGCAACCCCGCCGACCGACACCGGAATGCCGCGCCAGCCTTCGTGGTTCTTGAGCGTTCCGCGGGCCGCCACGCCGGCCGCATAGACGGCGATGCCGGCGGCGACCAGATCGTCCACGTCCCGCACGCAGCCATTGGTCACGCAACCCGCCAGGCCGCGCAGGCCGCAGACCAGAGACGACGTGCCGCCCCAGACCGCGCCGCGGTCGGTTCCGCCGGCGTCTATCACCAGCACCGAGCCGGGTGGAGCATCGTCCAGCGCGCGCACCACGCCGGTGGTGTCGCTCGGGAACGTCTTCACCGTGTAGGCGATACCCGACAGCCTCGCGCCGGGGACGATGGGGCGGATATCCGGCGACATGTCCCCGCGCTTGCCCGCCGCCTCGTAGATCGTCGCGGTGGGGTAGCGCCCGAGTGTCTCGACGATTTGCCGCGGTGTCATCGATCGCCTGCGTTCCGGGGACCCGAGCGACGCTCCGCGCCGCTTCTGGAATGCCGGATTCAGCGTAGAGGCCGCCGTTCGGACGAGTCAATCGACGGGTCGCGGGCTGGCGCCGGCATGTCGGGTCTTGTGAGGGCCGGTGCGCGGCTACGGTGAGAAAATCTCGATCTTCAGCCCACCCGGATCGGGACCGCTGGAAAGCCCCGGACACGCGGAGATCGCGCAGATGAGGTTCATCTCGGCGTAGAACTCCATGTAGTCGCCCTGCTTCGCCTCGGGAGCGACATAGAACAGCCCGTCGCCCTCGTCGATCCCGGTCCGCATGAAGACGTTGAACGGGTCGTGCACGTCCGCGGCCGAGAGCGAGAACTCCGCGACGGCTTCCGTCAAGTTGTCGCGACAGTTCGGCAGCCCGGCTATTCCGGTGCGTCGAAAATGCGTCCGCTCGTCGCACATGCCGTAGAGCAGGTCGTGCGAGACCGTACCGTCGGGGCTTCTCGCGTGGGGCAGCGAATCGGCGATGATCGTCATCATCGGACGCTCGTAGATCGGATGGCTCCACAGCCGGTGCCCGGTGGTGAGATGGCAGCCGTGGATAATGCGCGTCTTGCTCGACGAGAATTGCTCCTTGCTGTTGTCGAGATTGAACAGGTCGAGGTCGGCGACCTGCGGGCCCTCATGGCAGCCGAGCCGCATGATCTGGCCCTGTTCGACGACGAATCCCTTACCCCGCCGGGCCGGGATCGCGATTGTCCGCACCGGCTTTCGCGAGCCCGTGTCCGCGGCGAGGCGCGCGTAGAACGACCGGTTCTCTTCATCGATGCCGCCGGCTTCGACCGCCCGCGCGGGCGCGCCGTCCGGAGAGCCATTCCTTTCGGGCATGTCGATCCTCCCAAATCGCCTGTCGCTCAACCGTCGCGGACGACGAAGCGAATATCCGTCAGCCTGTCTCCGTTCATCGGCACGAGGTCCATCGGGCATGCCGAGCCGACGGCGATCACGTCCATCAGGGCGCGCAGGACGATCCTGTCGCCGGCCTTGGCGTGCGAGGGCTCGCCATAGTCGAAACGCCCGTCGGGCAGGATCGGCGTGTTCTGAAAGAAATTCACCGGGTCCGGCAGGTAGGCATAGGGAATGCCGAAATCGGCTATCGTCTCGGCGAGATTGGTGCGGCAGCTCCGGTGATCCTCGATACCGAAGCCCTGAAGGTACCGTACCGGATCGCAGGGCGGATAACACATGTCGTGACTGCCGACGTCGTCCTCGACGATTTCGAACATCGAGTTGTAGAGCCGGGTAACCAGGACGTCGCCGACATTCAGCACGACACGGCGCAGCCGGGCGCGGCAATGCGAGGTGGAGAGATACTCGGTCACGTCGGCCGCGTTGAAGGCGAAGAAGTCGCAGATCTGCTCGCCTTCGACGTTGACGACCTCCAGCACCTGTCCCTGCTTGACCGCGATCCGCCCGCCATGGGCGGCCTTGATCAGGACTTCGTCCGGCATGATGCCTCTCCCGTTCAGTTGTCCCGCACGACGAATGCGATATCGGTCAGCCTGTCGCCGTTGACGCCGCCCTCCATCGGACATGCCGAGCCGGCGGCGATCAGCGTCATCCGCGCACGCAGCACGACCTTGTCGCCCGGTCTTGCCAGCGAGGTGCGATGCTCGATGCGGCCGTCGCCGAGGATCGGGGTGTTCTGGAAGAAATTGAACGGGTCCGGCAGGTAGCCGTAGGGGATGTCGTAATCGGCCATCGCCTCGGCCAGGTTGGTCCGACAACTCCGGTGGTTCTTCATGCCGAAGCGCTGCTCGTAGACCACCGGATCGCAGGGCGGGAAGGTGATGTCGTGGCGGCCGCAGGTGTCTTCGACAAGATCGAACATGGGGTTCCGGTAGCGCGTTATCAGCGTGTCCCCGACCTCCAGCACGATGCGCCTGAGCGCCGAGCGGGTATGCGGTGGAGACAGGGTCTCGCTGAGGTCGGCGACGTTGAAAGCGAAGAAATCGCAGATCTGCTGGCCCTCGACATTGACGATCTCGAGCAGCTGTCCGCTCTCGACCCGAACCCGGCCGCCATACCCCCCCTTTATGAGCACGTCTGTGGACATGGTTAACCCCTTTGCGGTCTCCGCGCCGTCAATTTTCCCCGGTCGTAGAGAATCTGGTCAAGGAAGCGGTGCAGGCGCTCCGATTTCGGTGCGTGCAGGATTTGCCCCGGCGGTCCCTGCTCGACGATCGTGCCCTGGTCCATGAACACGATCCGGTCGGAGACCTGGACGGCGAAGTCGAGCTCATGGGTGACCACGACCATCGTCGCGCCGGCTTCGGCGAGGCTGCGCATCACCGCGAGAACTTCGGCCACGAGCTCGGGGTCGAGCGAGGATGTCGCCTCGTCGAACAGCATCACTTCCGGCTCCAGCACCAGCATCCGCGCGATCGCGACGCGCTGAAGCTGTCCGCCGGAAAGCTCGGACGGGTAGGCGTCGATCCGGTCGGAGAGACCCACCCGGCCCAGGAAGCCGAGCGCGCGCTCCTCGGCCTCGCCGGCGGTCTGCCGCCGCACCACCACCAGCGCCTTGGTGACGTTTTCCAGCACGGTCAGATGCGGCCAGACATTGTATTGCTGGAACACCATGCCGATCCGGCCCCGCATCCGGTTGATGTTGGCCTCGGTGTCGCGGCGGCGGCCGTCGGCCGCGGGCAGCATCCCCACGGCATCGCCGCCGAGATAGACGAAGCCCGCATCGGGCTCCTCCAGAAAATTGATGCAGCGCAGCAGCGTGGTCTTGCCGCAGCCGCTCGGGCCGATGACGCACACCACCTCGCCCGCATCGACTTCGAGGTCGACGCCTCTGAGCGCCGCCACCGGACCGAAGGACTTGGCCACGCTCACCACGCGAAGAAGCGGCGGGTTCGGCATCGTTCAGCGCCGGTCGCGGGAGGCGCTGGCCGCGTTCGCCGCGCGGGCCTGCCTGGCCGCGCTCCTGCGCCGCCGCGCGGCCGGCTGGAGCGCGGCCTCAAGGCGCGCCGCGGCCCGCGAGATCGACGCGTTGAGCAGCCAGTACATGATCGAGATCATGAGGAACACCTCGATCGGGGCGAGCGTCAACCCGGTCACCACCTGCGCCGCCATGGTCATCTCGACCACGGTGATCGTCGACAACACCGAGGACTCCTTCACCAGCATGATGCTCTGATTGGTCGCCGGCGGGATGAAATAGCCGAGCATTTGCGGAAACACCACGTGGCGCATGGCCTCGCCATAGGACATGCCGACCGCGCGCGCGGATTCGAGCTGGCCCCTGGGCAGCGACTGGATCGCGGCCCGGATGATTTCGGCAAAATACGCGCCGCCGAACACGGTGAGCGCAATCACCCCGACGAAGAATGCCGACATGCGCGGGCCGAAGAACGGCAGGATGAAGAACAGCACGAACAACAGCACCATGAAGGGGATGTTCCGCACCACCTCGATCAGGGCGATCGCTGTCCAGGAGATCAGTCGGAATTTCGACATCCGCGCGAACGCCACCACGACGCCGAGCGCCAGCGACAGGACCAGAGACAACCCGAACACCGCGAGGGTGACGCCGAAGCCGTCGAGGATCATCGGCCAGTAGCGCTCTATGATGGCAATGTCGAACGTCATCGCGGCTCACGCGAGCTTGGCGGCGTTGCGCCGCTCCAGATGGTCGCCGAACCGGCTCAGCGCGAAGTTCATCACGAAGAAGATGAACGCGACGCCGAGCAACACCTCGGCCGCCCGGAAATTCGTGTTGTACATCTGCTGCGCCATCCGCATCAGCTCGACCACCGTGATCACCGACACCAGCGGCGTCCCCTTGATCACCAGGGTGAACTCGTTGACCAGCGGAGGAATGATCAGGTTGAACAGTTGCGGCAGGATGATCTTGCCCCAGATCACGGGCGCGCGAAGACCGAGCGAGCGGGCCGCTTCGATCTGACCCTTGGGGATCGCGGCGAGCCCGCCCCGCATGATCTCGATCGTGAAGGCGGCGCTGCTGAGCGCCAGCGCGGCGATGCCGGCGGCCATCGGCTGCAGATTGAGCCCGATCACCGGCAGCACGTAGAACACCAGCAGGATCTGGATGAGCAGCGGCGTGCCGCGGATATAGCTGATATAGACGTTGATCGCGATCAGGGCGGGCTTGAACCCGGTGGATCGGACGATCGTGAGGACGGTCGCGAGCAGGACGCTGAAGAACAGCGCCGCCGCCGACAGCTGGAGCGTCAGAAGCGCGCCCTCGAGGAGGCGCGGCATGGCGGCCCAGGTGTAGGAAAACTCGAACGTCATGTCCCGAGGCCTGGCTGCGAGATGCGCACCCCTCGCGCCCCGCGGCTACGGGAACGGAGGGGCTCTCGAACCCGAGCCCCGGCCCCTGGAATCCGCGGTTCGGGCACCCGCGCGAGCCACGCGACGCGGGTCAGGGACCCTGGAACCTAGATGCCCCCGGCGGGAATGAAGCCCGAGTCCGGAACCTCCATGCGAAATCCGAACCACTTGTCCTGGAACTCGTAGAGCTTGCCGCTGTCGCGGAGCTCCTTGATCTTGAGGCTGAGATAGTCGCGGAGCTCGGTGTCGTCGGCGCGCGCCATCCAGGCGAGCCAGGTCTTCTCCTCGCGCAGCGGCCCGACGATCTCGTAGACGCCCGGACGCTCCTTGAGCAGCACCGACAGCGACGGCAGCAGCGACGCCACCGCATCGATCTGGCCATTGGCGAGTGCCAGATAGCCCTCGGGCATGGAGGTGAACAGCTTCAGCTCCTTGAACCCCTGCCCCTTCGCCTTGAGCTCGGCATCGAGCGCTCGCAGCACCCGCTCGCTGGAGGTGCCGAGCTGCGAGGCGACCACCTTGCCCGCAAGGTCGTTCGCGCCGTTGATCCTGGTGTCGCCCTTGCGCCTGAGCAGCGTCGAGCCGCCTTCCGCGATGGGCATGGTGAACGCGACCTTCTTGGCCCGGTCGGCCCTGATCTGCATGGTGGTCGCGACGAAGTCGAACTTGCCGGCGAGGAGCCCTGGCATGATGCCCTGGAAGGGCACGTCGAGCTGGGTCATCTCCACCTTCAGGTCGGCGATGACGTAGTCGAGGATGTCCTTGCCGTAGCCGACGATCTTGCCGTCCTTGACGAACTCGAACGGGGGAAACGCGGCTTCGGTCCCTACGGTGACCTTGCCGGTGTCGCGGATCTTCTTGAGCGTGTCCCCGGCCTGGGCCACGGCGCCGAGCAGCAGCATGCCCCCGGCAATCGCCGACACCGCCACCGCCATTCGATGTTTGGAAAGCCAGGAAGATGATCTAATCGCCATTTTCGTCCTCCACTTGTGGATGGGCTCAACACCGCGGAACTACTTCTGTTCGATTAGAGTTTCACGATCGAAAGAGTACGCCCATCCAATCTTCGGGACAACACTGGACGCATGACGGCGACTTGCGGCCGGATCGAGGCGCGCGTGGGGAGGCAACCTCGACCGCGGTCGCCGGCGGCAGAGGCGGCCCTACAGCCGGGAGCCGTCCTCGCGGCGGGAAGGCGGGCGGGCGCGGGACAGCGCCGCGACCGCCTGTTCCGGCGTCGCCACGTAGTCGAAGAAGGCGTGCACGTCGGGCTTCGCGAAGTCGTCGCCGACGATCCGTTCGGTGAGCGCCCTGAGCCCGTCCCAGTACCCGTCGGTATTGAGAATCACCGTGGTGCGGCCGTGCAGGCCGAGCTGGCGCCAGGTGATCAGCTCGATCACCTCGTCCAGCGTGCCGAGCCCGCCGGGCAGCGCGCAGGCGGCGTCGGAAAGATCGAACATGAGCTGCTTGCGCTCGTGCATGCTGTCGACCACGCGGAGATCGGTCACCCCGCGATGCGCGACCTCGCGCTCGTGCAGGAAGCCGGGAATGACGCCGATGACCTCGCCGCCGGCGGCGAGCGCCGATTCGGCGAACGCCCCCATCAGCCCGCTACCGCCGCCGCCATAGACCGCGCGGATGCCGGCGCGGGCCAGCCGCCCGGCGAACTCGCGCACCGCGTCGACGTAAGCCGGCGAGGCTCCCGGCGCGGAGCCGCAGAACACGGTGACCGATTCGATTGCGGGCATCCGGGACTCTGTTACGTGGATGTGTGTCGGCGGGACGCCCGCAAGCGGTTGGTCCTGCGCTACTTCGCGATCACGCCGCAGGCGATGCGCCCGCCGGCGGCGCCTGCCGGGTCCGTCTTGTAGTCGTCCGGCCCCGCATGCAGCACGATGGCCGAGCCGTCGGCGTCGAACAGGTTCGAATCGAGCTTGAGCAGCGTGTTCAGCACCTCGATCTCGAGCGCGCCCGAGGCGGGGACGTGGATGTTCGGCATGTCGCCCGCATGCAGCCCGTCGGCGGCCAGGAAGCCGTGCTTCTTGCCCCCGGGGTTGTAGTGGCCGCCGGCCGACTTGAAGGGCGGCTCGCACTTGCCGACGGTATGGACGTGGAAGGCATGGGCGCCCGGCGGCAGGTTCACGAATTTGGCGTGCAGCAGCGTGCCGTGCGGGGTCGGATTCAGCACCACCTCGCCGACGCTCTCGCCCTTCGCGTTCAGCAGCTTGGCGGTCGCATGCCCCATCGCGCCCGCATTCTGCGAGGCCGCGGCGGCAAGCGCGAGGCCGGCCAGGAGGACGGTGACGCGTTTCGCTCTCATGACGTTTCCTTCCTTCGAAAAATGCGTGGTTCGCGATGCGGCCGCAGCGCGATCGATGCGGCCCATCTTGGAGACGCCCTTCGCGGCCGGCAAGCGCCCGTCACAGCGGCTTGACCTTGCAGGCCTTGCTGGCCGCGCGATAGGCGTTGGTGAAGCCGGCCAGCGAATAGCTGTCGGTGGTCAGCGTGTTGCGGCTCGAGCGGCCCCTGACGGTCAGCTTCTTGCCCTTCTTCAGGGCCCTGACGATCGCCCGGTCGGTCTTCTCGTCCTCGCCCCAGGCGGTGTCGCCGTGGGTGAACAGGCTGAATTTGCGCCCGTCGACGACGAGGTCCACTTGGCTGCCCTTCTTGTAGATATAGCCCGCGGTGACGCTGGCGACGTGGCGCTCCGCCTCGCCCGGGCGGTGGGTCACCTGGAGATAGGTCTTGCCGCGCCGCTTGTACTTGCCACGGCTCTTCTCGGGCGCGCCGTGGACGAAGCAGATCCGCTTCGAGCCGGCGCCCGACTGGTAAGCGCCCCAGTGCTGGTTTCCGCCGATGTATTTGGGCGCCGCAGCGGCCGAACCCGCGGCGAGCGCAAGCGCGGCCGCGGCGCAGACCGCCGCTCCGATGCGGCGCGCGAGGGTCATGCCGGGACGCCCTTCTGCCGGGATTGCTTCTTCTTCCACACCGGCTCGCCGAATTCGTGCGGCGGCAGCGCCTCGGCCGGCCCGCCCGGCACCACCGGCCTGGCGCCGAATCGTTGCAACGAGATCAGCCGGTCGTACATCACGATCGCCCCGGCCGCGGCGAGGTTGAGCGAGAACCGGGTCGGGATGCGCACCAGGTGATCGCAGCACGAAACCATCTCCTCCGACAGGCTGCCCCGCTCCATGCCCAGCACATAGGCCGCGCGGCGCGGGTGGCGGAAGCTCGGCAGCTCGGCCGCGCGGTCGTCGAGCTCGACGCCGACCAGCGCGCAGCCCTTGGGCAGCATAAGGGTTTCGAGCGAATCGAAGCTGTAGAAAGGAACTTCGTTGGGCGTGTTCGAGGTGTCGGCCAGCCCGCCCTCGGCGGTCGAGTAGGCGGCGGCGACGGTGAACACGAAGCTCGCCTGGAAGGCATGCGCGGAGCGCAGCAGATTGCCCACGTTCATCGCCTTCGAGACGCCTTCGACGCCGATGCCGAAATAGCCGCGCATGTGCCTGATTTATGAATCCGCCGGCGGCCTGCCAACCCCCGGGCGCGGCGGTCGGTGCGCTATCCGGCTACCGAATCGATGAATTGGGCAAGCTGGATGTCGCGCTCGCTCAACCCGCCGGCATCGTGGGTCGACAGCGTGATCTCGACCCGGTTGTAGACGTTGAACCATTCCGGATGGTGGTCCGCCCTCTCGGCGGCGAGCGCGATCCGGGTCATGAAGCCGAACGCCTCGTTGAAATCGCCGAAGGCGAAGGATTTCTTGATCGCATCGCGCCCGTCCACCTCCTCCCAGCCTTCGAGCGCGGCCAGCGCCGCCGCGCGTTCCGCACCGCCCAGTTTCTCCACCATGCCGCCCTCCTCTCTCCTGCGGTCAGGGTGCATCGGCTTGGCGGCGGGGGCAAGCCGCGCTATGACCGGACCATGGCATCAGGGATCCACGCGCCTTCGCTGGACGAGATCGCGGCGATCGCTCGTCAGGCGTTCGACGCGCTACCCGCGGGCTTCCGCCGCCTCGCCCGTGACGTGGTGATCCAGGTCGCCGAGTTCCCCGACGAGGACACCGAGCGCGAGATGGAGCTCGCCTCGCCCTTCGATCTCTTGGGGCTCTACCAGGGCGTCCCCATCGGCGAGCGGGACGGGGCCGGCACCCGCCAGGACGTCGACATGATCTTCCTCTACCGCCGGCCGATGCTGGATTACTGGTGCGAGACCGGCGAGGAGCTCGGCCATGTCATCCGCCACGTGCTGATCCACGAGATCGGCCACCATTTCGGCCTCTCCGACGACGACATGGAGCGCATCGAGGAGGAGGCGGAGCCGTAGGGCTCTTCCTCACCCCTCCCTGCGGGCGCCGCGGGCGACCCAGTAGCCGCTGACGCAGATCACCGCAGCCCCGATCCAGGTCAACGGGTCGGGCAGCTCGTCGTAGAGCGCGTAGGCCATCGCCGAGACCATCGGGAGCTGGATGTAATAGGCCGGCGTCAGCGCCGCCGCCGGGGCGTGGACGTAGGCGCTGGTCACGCAGTGGATCGACAGATAGCCGATGAGCAGGAAGAAGCCGAGCAGCGGCAGATCGGATAGGGCGGGCGTGGTCCAGTCGAATATGGCCGGGCCGACCGACAGCGGCAGCATCATCGCGAACATGTAGAACACCACCGCGTTCTTGTCCTCGGTGGTCGACAGCGCGCGGGTCGCGGCGTTGGACGCGCCATAGGCGAAGGCGGTGTAGACGATCCCCATCATCGCCGGCACGAACACGCCGAAGCCCGGCTTGATGACCAGCATGGTGCCGGCGAAGCCGAGGCAGATGGCGATCCAGCGGTCGAGCCCGACCCGCTCGCCGATGCAGATCTGCAGCAGGATCACGGTGAAGAAAGGCCCGGTGAACTGGATCGCGTTGGCGTCGGCGAGCTCGACCACCTTGAGCCCGTAGAAGAAGGTCACCATGCCCGAATAGGTCGCCACCGCGCGGATCGCATACACCGTCCAGCGCGTGGTCTTGAGCGCGCCGCGGCCGTGCCTCAGCAGCCACGGGAGCAGGACCAGGATGCCGAACACGCAGCGGATGAACACCAGGGTGAAGACCGACATGGTCTGGGTGAGCTCGCGCACCGTGACCAGGGTGAGCGCGAAGAACAGCGAGGCCCCCAGCATCCATGCCGTGCCCGTGATCAGCCCGGAATATTTCGGCGGCGCGGCCATGACCTTCACTCGGCCTCGACCAGCGCATGCACGAGGCGGCGGAGCTCGGGCAGGAGCTCTTCGTCGAACCAGGGATTGCGCCGCTGCCAGCCCAGCGTGCGCCAGCTCGGATGCGGGATCGCGAAAAAGCCCGGCAGGTAGTCGCGCCAGGCAGCCACGGTCTCGGTCAGCGTGCGCCTGCGGCGCGCGCCGAGATAGCGGGCCTGCGCGTATTGCCCGATCAGCACGGTGAGCGCGACCCGGGGCAGGGCGGCGCCGATCCGGGGATGCCAGAGCGGCGCGCATTCGGGCCGCGGCGGCCGGTCGCCGCCGCGCGGGAGCACGCCCGGGTAGCAGAACCCCATCGGCACGATGGCGATCCGCCGCGTGTCGTAGAAGGTCGCCGAGTCGAGGTCGAGCCATTGGCGCAGCCGGTCGCCGCTCGCATCGGTCCACGGCCTGCCGCTCGCATGCACCTTGGTCCCCGGCGCCTGGCCGATCAGCAGCAGCCGCGCCGAGGCCGCGGCGCGCAGCACCGGGCGCGGCCCGAGCGGGAGGGAGGCGGCGCAGACGCGGCAGCCGCGCACCTCGGCGAGCAGGGTATCCAGATCCTCGGGCACGGGGCGGGGGGTCGTCATCCGGCAGCCAGTATGCGGAGCCCGGCGAAGCGCTGTCGAGGGCGGTGCTTCGATACGGCCCCATCGCCCCTCCCGTCATGCCCGGACTTGCCCCGGATCACAGTCCGGCCATGACGAGGGTGGTGAAGCGCATAGGGAGGGAGCGTATGGAAGGACGCGGCCGGCAAAAACCCTCTCTTGCCTGCCGGGTGGCGAGTCCATAGGACTCGGGCGGTGGCAACATGCTGGGGGCCCCGGCATGACGGGCGATCCGGTCTTCAAGGACAGACGCAAGGCGGCCTACTTGAACCCGGAGGGCGGCGACAGGCCGCTGAACAGCCCGGTGCCCGGCGAGGTGCTGGACCGCGCCCGCGCCTGGCGCCTGCGACGGCTTCGCGACGGCTGCGCGGACGGCGATTGCGCGGCGCTGCTGCTCTACGATCCCTGCAACATCCGCTATGCCTTCGACTGCTCCAACATGCAGGTCTGGTGCCTGCACAACCCTTGGCGCTACGCGCTGGTGTTCGCAGACGGCCCGGCGATCATGTTCGAATTCAAGGGCGGCATGAAGCAGTCCGAGGGATTGCCGGGCATCGACGAGCTGCGCGCCGCGCGGACCTGGGCGTTCATGGGGGCCGGCGACAAATCCGACGCCGCGATGGCCGCATGGGCCGACGAGATCGCCGACCTGGTGCGCAGCCACGGCGGCG
This sequence comes from Defluviicoccus sp., assembly GCA_028821395.1. GTDB lineage: Bacteria > Pseudomonadota > Alphaproteobacteria > MPNO01 > MPNO01 > MPNO01. The sequence continues at coordinate 13,246 of JAPPGP010000056.1, read as the reverse complement.
GCAACCGGCGCATCGCCTGCGACCGGCTGGACGGCGCCGGCACGCACGCGCTGGAGGCGCGCGGCCTGACCTATGTCGAGGGCAGCGGAATCGCCGAGATCGCGCGGTCGATCAAGTCCGCGGACGAGATCGAGCTGATGCGCTGGACGATCCGCGTCTGCGAGGCGGGCATGGCGCGGGTCTACGACCACTCCGTGCCCGGCACGACGGAGAGCGAGCTCTGGGCCCATCTTCACTTCGAGAATGCCCGCTCGGGCGGCGACTGGCTGGAGACCAAGCTGCTCACCGCGGGTCCGCGCACCAACCCCTGGTACCAGGAGTGCTCGGACAGAGTGTGCCAAGCCGGCGAGATGATCGCCTTCGACACCGACATGATCGGACCTTACGGCTATTGCGCCGATATCTCGCGTTCCTGGATCTGCGGTTACGCGCCGATGAGCGATCGCCAGCGGCGGCTCTACGAGACCGCGCTCGACCAGCTCCGGCACAATCTCGACCTGGTGCGTCCGGGCACCGACTTCGCCGAGTTCAACGAGAAGAGCTGGCGAATCCCGGAGCGGCACGTGCCGTATCGCTACACGCTGGCGCTGCACGGCGTCGGCATGGCGGATGAATGGCCGGTGGTGCCGCTGCACGTCGACTGGTCCGACCTGGCCACCTCCGGCAGGTTCGAACCCGGAATGGTGGTCTGCGTCGAGAGCCTGGTCGCCGAATCGGGCTCGGAGAGCGTCAAGCTGGAGACCCAGGTGCTGGTGACCGAGACCGGCCGCGAACGCCTGGACAGCTTTCCGTTCGAGACCGGGTAGCGAGCCGCCCCCCATCGTCATGGCCGGACTCGTTCCGGCCATCCACGCCGCCTGCCGCCGGCCAAGCCGCGTATCGAAGGACGCCTTGACCGGGCGTAACGGACTTACCAATTTTCCGGGCACCCCCGCTCTAGCCGAGGATGCCGGGATGTTGGGACTGGACCGTCTCAGGGAAGACATTGACGCGATCGCCGAGCGCGATCCCGCCTCGCGGTCGCGGCTCGAGATATTGCTGTGCTATCCGGGGCTGCACGCGGTGCTGTTCCACCGCCTCGCCCGCGCGGCGTGGCGCGCGCGGCTGCGCTTGGTCGGACGCCTGGTCTCGCATGTCGGGCGGGTGCTGACCGGCATCGAGATCCACCCCGGTGCGAGGCTCGGACGCCGCGTCTTCATCGACCACGGCATGGGCTGCGTGATCGGCGAGACCGCGGAGGTGGGCGACGACGTGACCCTCTATCACGGGGTGACGCTGGGCGGCGTCTCGCTGGCCCGGGAGAAGCGCCACCCGACGCTGGAGAACGGCGTCATCGTGGGCTCGGGCGCGCAGGTTCTGGGCCCGGTGACGGTGGGCGAGAACGCCCGCATCGGCGCCAACGCGGTGGTGCTGAAGGACGTGCCGGCGGGCGTGACCATGGTGGGCATCCCCGCCAAGCAGGTGCTGCCGCGCCAGGTCGGCGAGCCGGCGACGGCCTTCCACGCCTACGGCACGCCGAGATCCGACATTCCCGATCCGACAGCCAAGGCGCTCGATGCGCTCTCGGCCGAGGTCGCGGCGCTGCGCGCGCGCCTCGACGCGGTCGAGAACGGCGGCGAGGAGGCCGCGCCGCTTGCAGAGGACCGGCCGGAGGCGCAGCCGGCCGAGCGCCGCGCGGGCTGACGGGAAGGCCGGGCATGGCGAATTTCGACTTCCGCGTCATCGACGGCGACCGCCGGGCCGGCTTCGCCGGCACCGTCGGCAACACGCCGCTGATCCGGCTCAACAAGGCCTCCGAGACCACCGGCTGCGAGATTTTGGGCAAGGCCGAGTTCCTCAACCCCGGCGGGTCGGTGAAGGACCGGGCGGCCTATTTCATGATCCGCGACGCCGAGCAGCGCGGCGTGCTCCGGCCGGGTGGGACGGTCGTCGAGGGTACCGCGGGCAATACCGGCATCGGCCTCGCTCTGGTCGGCAACGCGCGCGGCTACCGCACGGTGATCGTGATGCCGGAGACCCAGAGCCAGGAAAAGATCGACATGCTGAGGCTCTGCGGCGCCGAGGTCAGGCTGGTCCCGGCCAAGCCCTATCGCGACCCGGGCAACTACGTCCGGGTCTCCGAACGGGTCGCCGAAGAGCTCGCGAAAACCGAGCCCAACGGCGCCGTCTGGGCCAACCAGTGGGACAACCCGGCCAACTGGCGCGGCCATGTGGAATCCACCGGGCCCGAGATCTGGCGCCAGACCGGCGGCAGGGTGGACGGGTTCGTCTGCGCCATCGGCACCGGCGGGACGCTTGCCGGCGTCAGCCAGTCGCTGCGCTCGTTCAACAAGGACGTCAAGATCGGCCTCGCCGACCCCGAGGGCGCGGCGATGTACAGCTACTTCAAGACCGGCGAGCTCGCCTCCGAGGGAAGCTCGATCACCGAGGGGATCGGCCAGGGGCGGATCACCGAGAACGTCGCCGCGGCGCATGTCGACCTCCCCTTCCGCATCCCCGACTCCGAGGCCCTGCCGGCGATCTTCGACCTGCTCGCGGAAGAAGGGCTCTGCCTCGGCGGGTCGAGCGGCATCAATGTCGCCGGCGCGATCCGCCTGGCCCGCGAGCTCGGCCCCGGCAAGACGATCGTCACCGTGCTCTGCGACGGCGGCCAGCGCTACCAGTCGAAGCTGTTCAACCCCGAATTCCTGCGCTCGAAGGACCTGCCGGTCCCGCATTGGCTGGCGTAGGGCGTTACCGGGAATTCGCTCTGCATTGCCCGCTCCTCGGTGTCACCCCGGCCTTGTGCCGGGGTCCAGGAAAGCCGGGCGAGGCGGCGCCGGTGGCTGGGCCCCGGAACAAGCCCCGGGCTGTGATCCGGGGCAAGTTCGGGGTGACACCGGGGGTGACGGGTGGGCCGGCCCCATGCGCAACGCCCTGATCGGCGCGCCGGTGCCGCGCCGGGAGGATTACCGCTTCCTCACCGGCGCGGGCGAATACGTCGACGACCTCAGCCGGCCCGGCATGCTGCACGCCGCCGTGCTCAGGAGCCCGGAGCCGCACGGGCGGATCCGCCGCATCGACGCCGGGCGCGCGCGGCGGACCCCGGGAGTGGCGGCCATCCTCACCGCGCGCGACATCGCCCAACGGCTCGGTCGCGTGCCGACAACCCCGATCCGGCTCTGCCCGCTTCCCGAGCTCGAATGCTTCGCCCAGCCGGTGATCGCGGCGCAGATCGTGCGCTTCGTGGGCGAGCCGGTGGCGCTGGTGCTTGCCGACAGCCGGGCGCTCGCCGAGGATGCCGCCGCTTCGGTCGAGCTCGACATCGAGCCTTGCGACGCACCGCTGTTCGATGCCGCGCCGGACGGCATTGCGATCGCCTACCGTGCCGCGAAGGGCGACGCGGCGGCGGCGTTCGCGAACGCCCCCTACACCCGCTCCGCGAGCCTCTCCGTCGGCCGCCACTCCGCGGTGCCGATGGAGCCGCGCGGCCTGCTCGCCGAATGGGACGGTGCGCGGCTCATCGTCATGGGCGCGGCGAAGGCCTCGTTCGCGGTGCGCCGGGCCCTGGCCGGCCAGCTCGGTCTCGCCGAGGACGCCATCGCCATGGTGGAGAACGATGTCGGCGGCGGGTTCGGGCTGCGCGGCGAGGGGTTTCCGGAGGATTTCCTGGTCCCCTTCGCCGCCTGGCATCTCGGCCGTCCGGTCAAGTGGATCGAGGACCGGCGCGAACACCTGATCGCGTCCGCCCATGCCCGCGAGGCGCGCTGCGACATCGAGATCGCCTGCGACCGCGACGGCGCGATCCTCGCGCTGCGCGCCGCGGCGGTGGCCGATATCGGCGCCTATGTGCGGACCAACGGGACCATCGGCCCGCGCAACATCGCCCAGTTCCTGAGCGGCCCCTACCGGATCGCCGATATCGACGCGACGGTGGCGCTGGCGCTGACGGCCAAATCGCCAATCGGCACCTATCGCGGCCCGGGCCGGTTCGAGGCCGATTTCTTTCGCGAGCGGCTGCTCGACCTCGCCGCCGCCGATCTCGGCATCGGCCGCGCCGCGCTCCGCCGCCGCAACCTGCCGCGCGCCGCCGACATGCCCTACGCGCTCGCCCGCATCGCCCCCTTCCCGCGCGAGGATTCGCTCGACAGCGGCGACCACGTCGAGGCCTTCGACCGCTGCCTGGAGGCTTTCGGCTGGGAGGACAACGCGGCGCCGACCGGCAGGCTGGCCGACGGCAGGCGCGTCGGCGCGGCGGTGGGCCCGTTCATCGAGGGCGGCGCGGCGGGTCCCCGCGAGACCGCGCGGCTGGTGCTGGAAGACGACGGCAGGGTCTGCGTCCATGTCGGCTCGTCGTCGCTCGGCCAGGGCATCGAGACCGCGTTCGCGCAGATCGCGGCGGACGCGCTGGAGCGCCCGCTGGAAGCGATCTCGGGCGTGCATCACGGCTCGACGTCGGATGTCGGCGAGGGGTTCGGCTCCTACCACTCGCGCTCGACGGTGATGGCGGGCTCGGCGATTTTGCGCGCCGCCGCGAGCCTGAAAGCGAAGATCCGCGCGGCGGCGGCGCGGCGAATGGGGTGCGATGCGGCGGAGATCCGCATCGTCGACGGCGACCGCATGGCGGGGCCGGGCGGGGAATTGCCGCTGGCCGCGATCGCCGATGCCGGGATCGAGGCCGAAGAGAGCTTCGAGAACCACCGCCACACCTACGCCTACGGGACGCATGCCGCCCGCGTCGCGGTGGACGCGGAGACCGGCGCGGTGGAAGTGCTCGACTATGTCGCCGTCGAGGATGCCGGGCGCATCGTCAACCCGCTCACCCTCGCTGGCCAGGCGGTCGGCGCCGTCGTCCAGGGCATCGGCGGGGCATTGTACGAAGACATGCCCTATGACGGGACCGGCCAGCCGCTGGCCGCCACTCTCGCCGACTATCTGATGCCCACCGCCTGCGAGTCGCCGCGCATCGCCGCCATCCTGACCGAGAACCACCCCTCGCCGCTCAACCCGCTCGGCGTCAAGGGCGCGGGGGAAGGCGGCGTCATCCCGGTCGGCGGGCTGATCGCCAACGCCGTCGCCGACGCGCTCGGCGTCGCGCCAAGCGCCCTCCCCCTCGCCCCGCCGGAGATCAGGCGGCTGGTGGAGGGGGTTTAGCCGCACCCGTCATTTCGACCGGAGTCGGGCGCGGCCCGTTCCATCGCCATGCCTCCCCCTCCTCGTCATGCCCGGACTCGATCCGGGGCGTATCGAAGGGACCGCCCTACCCCGCCGCTGCGTCGCGGATCGCGCGCCATACACGCTCGGGGGTCGCGGGCAGATCGATGTGGTGGACCCCGAGGGGCTTTAGCGCATCGACGACGGCGTTGGCGACGGCGGCGGGGGAGACCGCCGTGCCGCCCTCGCTGCCCGGCTTGACGCCGAGCGGGTTGGTCGGCGCCGGCACCTCCTGCAGCGCGGTGGCGAAGCTCGGCACCGAATCCGCGCGCGGCATGGCGTAGTCCATGAAGCTCGCGCTGAGCAGCTGTCCCGTCCCCTCCTCGTAAACGCAGCGCTCGCTGAGGGCCTGGCCGATGCCCTGCACCACGGCGCCGTGGGTCTGGCCATCGATCAGGAGCGGGTTGATCGCGCGCCCGACATCGTCGACCGCGGTCCAGCGGACGATCTCGACCGCGCCGGTCTCCGGGTCGATTTCGACCTCGCAGACATGGCAGCCGCTGCCGAAGGCGGGCTTGCGGCTCTCGATCTCGGCGGCGGCGGCAAGCCTTCCCTTCAGCGAATCGGGGAGGTCGTCGCGCTCCCGTGCGGCGCGCGCCGCCTCGAACAGGCCGATCGACCGGTCGGTCCCGACCACGGTGAAGCTTCCGTCGCGGTACTCGATATCGGCGCGCGCCGCCTCCAGGACGTGCGCGGCGATCTCGCTCCCCTTGGCGACGATCTCGCCCGAGGCCTCGCTCAATATGGTCGCGCCGAGACGCATCGAGCGGCCCGAGTTGGAGCCGCCGCCGACGCTCACGACATCGGTGTCGCCGAGGGTGAAGCGGATCGTCTCGAAATCGACCGATAGCATCTCCGCCACCATCTGGCCGAACGCGGTCTCGTGCCCCTGCCCCGAATCCTGGGTGCCGATGACCACCTCGACCCGCCCTTCGGGCAGAATCTCAATCTCGGTGCGCTCGTGCGGCGCACCGGTGGCGAGGTCGATATAGGTGGCGATGCCGATGCCGCGCAGCCTGCCGTCCGCCGCTTCGGCGCCCGCCTCGCCCGGCCAGCCGGAGAGCGCGACGGCGCGCTCCATCGCGGCGGGAAAGTCGCCGCTGTCGAAGGTGAGTCCGAGCCCGTTGAAATAGGGAATCGCCTCGGCGGGCGCGATGTTGCGCCGGCGGATCTCCAGCCGGTCCATGCCCAGCCGGTCGGCGGCGATGTCGATCAGCCGCTCCATCGCATAGGTGACCTCGGGCCGGCCGGCGCTGCGATAGGGATAGGTGGGCGGGGTGTTGCTCGCCACCGCCCGGGCGCGCGCGTGGCAGGCGCCGATGCGATAGGTGAGCGGGAAGATCTCCACCCCCTTGATCAGCGGGATGAAGGAGACCGCATGCGCGCCGATATTGCTGACATTGGAGATGCGCAGCCCCAGGAACCGCCCTTCGGCGTCGAGCGCCAGCGCGGCCTCGACCGCGAGGTCGCGGGCCTGGAAGTCGGTGAGGAACATCTCGGTCCGGTCGCCGGTCCACTTCACCGGGCAGCCGACGCGCCTGGCCGCCCACAGCACGATCGGGAATTCGGGATAGAGCGCGTTGCGCGTGCCATAGCTGCCGCCGACGTCGTTGGCGGTGACCCGGACCGCCTCGACATCGACGCCGAGCACCGCGGCGAGGTCGATCTTGTAGCGCACCACCCCGCCGCCGCCGGCATGCAGCGAATAGCGCCCGCTCGCCGGATCGTACGCCCCAACCGCAGAGCGCGGCTCCATCGGCACGCCGGTGCAGCGCGACAGCGCGGTCTCGAGCGTGACCACCGCATGGGCGCCGGCGAAGGCGCGGTCGGTCGCCTCGGCATCGCCGACCTCGCCGTCGATGCAGATATTGGAGCCGTGCTCTTCCCACACCGCGGGACCGCCCGCCGCCCGGCCGGTCCCGGTGACGGCGGGCAGCTCGGCGTAGCTGACGACCACGCGTTCGGCCGCGTCGCGCGCGGCATCGAGGGTCTCGGCGACGGCCACCGCGACCGCCTCGCCGACATGGCGGACTCGGGCGCGCGGGATCACCTCGTGCGGCGGCACGAAATGCTCGCTCCCGTCGGAGTTGGCGATCCGGATGTCGGGCGGGCTCGACGGCACCGTGGCGTGCGGGATCAGGGCGAGGCCGTCGGCGGCGGCGTCCGCGCCGGTCAGCACGGCGAGCGCGCCCGGGACCGCGAGCGCGTCGGCGGTCTCGATCGCCTCGATGCGCGCATTGGCGACCGGCGCCCGCACCATGACGGCATGGGCCTGGCCCGGCCGGTCGACATCGTCGCTGAAGCGGCCATGCCCGGTCACCAGCCTGAAATCCTCGACCCGTGGCATGGGCCGGCCGATCGGCCCCGACGATCGCTGATCCATGACTCCCGCCCTACAGCAAGAAGTTGCCGTGCGGCAGGCCGAGCAGGGCGCGGCCGTGCTCGGCGCCGTTGGCGTCCCAGGAGACGCCGATATGGGTGACCCCTGCGCGGACGTCGCGGAAGAAGCGCTGGATCGGGTTGCTGCGGTAGTTTCCCGCTCCGCCCGAGGCCTGGTAGAGCAGGTCGACCACGTCGGCGCATTTGCGGCAGGCATAGGCCGCGTCGGCGCGCCAGCTGGTCTTCTCCGCGTCGGTCGGGATACGGCCTTCCTCGGCGATGGCGTGGGCCTCGCGCGGGCCGTCGCGCAGCTGCTGCCTTGTGGCGCGGATCACGGCGGCGGCCTCGGCGATCCTGAGCTGCACCGCGGCGTGGTCGCCGATGCGCTGCCGGTTGAAGGTGGCGACCCGGGTGCGCATCGATTCGGTGTAGTGGTCGAGCGCGCCGCGCGCGGCGCCAAGCATCGCGCCGGCGAGGATGTGCGAGAACATGCCGAGCAGAGGCAGGCGGTAGAGCGAGGCCGGGTTGACCGCCGAGCCCGGGGTCCGCGCGCCGCGCATGTCGTGCGGGCTGAGCGCCATGTAGTCGGGCACGAAGACGTTTTCGCACGCCACATCGTGCGACCCGGTGCCGACCAGGCCGACGACATCCCAGGTGTCGATCACCTCGACGTTTGCGCAATCGACGACGAAGATATGCGGCTTGGGCGGCCCGTCTCCGTCTTCGGGCGGCATCATCCCGCCCAGCATCACCCAGTGCGAGACCTCGATGCCGCTGGAGAACGGCCAGCGCCCCGACAGGAGATAGCCGCCGTCGACGCGGACCGCCCGGCCCGGCGGGTAGACCGTCGCCGAGCCGATCCGCGCGTCCGGGTTCGCGCCCCAAACCGCGTCCTGCGCGCGCTCGGGCCACATGCCGAGCATCCAGTTATGCGAGACCAGGTTAACCCACACCCAGGCGGTAGAGGGGCAGGCGCGGCCGAGCTGCTCGCCGATATCGACGATCAGGCCGAAATCGCCCTCCGAGCCGCCATAGCGGAACGGCCGGTGCACGCCCCACAGCCCGGCGTTCCGGAGATCCCCGACGGTGTCGGGGTGGAGCCGGCGCAGGCGCTCGGTCTCCCCGGCCCGCGCGGCGAGCGGCTCGACCAGCGCGGCGGCGCGCCGGACCAGCTCCTCGCGGCTCGGCACCGCCGTCTCCAACCCGCCTTCCGCCATGTCCCCTCCCCGCCGGACGCCGGCCGATGATTGCCAAACCGTCCGGCCTCGGGCAAGCCCCCGATCGAGCCCGGGCCTATCGGAGGGGGGGTCGGCGCTTCTCCAACCAGGTCATGACCGGCCCCCGGATCAAGTCCGGGGGCCAGGCATGACGAAGGGGGGACACTACCCCCGAATTGCGGTGGCCGCTCACGGACCGGCCGGACCGGTGCGACGAGCATGCGAGGCGGATGAGGCTGTGGGAGTCCGGGCGACCGGTTCCTACTCGCTTGGCTCTATCTTCTCGATCGCGCTGAGAATGGCGGCCTGTCCCTGCTTCACTTCCACCTTCAGAGCCCGCACCTCCGCCCGCAGGTTTCGCTGGCCGTCTTCCAGTCGCTTCAGGCGCGTGTCGGTGTCCTCCTGCGCCTTCTGGATTGTCTCCAGCCGCACCTTGAAGACCGCATTGTCAGCGCTGAGCCCCGAGGTTTGCGCTTCCACCTGGGTGTTTACCGCCCAGAGGAAGAGGCCGCCCACGAGGCCGACGGCGAGCACGCAGACAACGCCGTAGCTCTTGATCCACTCCCGCATGAGTTGAATTTATTCTCTCCAGTACTCACCGTCAAGGACGGGTGCGGCGAGTACGTCGGGCGGATGCGGCCGTAGGGCGCGGCCTGTTACTCTCACATATTGTCCCCACGAAATTTGCGAGCCCGGACGCTACCCCCGGGCGCGCGGGTCGGACAGCGGGAGGCCGAACAGCGCCTTGCCGTAGTTGGTCGCCTGCGGATCCCACGCGGTGCCGACCTGCGAGGCGGCCGCGCGGATGTCGCGCCAGATGCGGGCGATGGGGCTCTCGGGCTCCATCGCCCGCATGCCGGCCAGCGCATACAGCCGGTCTGCCGCGCGCAGGCAGAGCTGGACGGCGTAGGAATTGTTGCGCCGCCAGCGGGTGCGCGTCTCCAGGTCGGCGAGCCTGCCCGCCTCGGCGATCGCCGCGGCGTCGGCGCTGTCCTTCAGCAGCATCGACCAGGCGGCGTCGATCTCGGCCCCGGACTCGGCGATGCGGGCCTGCACCGTCGGCTGCTCGGCGAGCACGACCCCGCCGCGCGCGCCGATCCGGCCGCGCAAATCCTCTACCACATGGTCCATCATGCCGCGCGCCAGCCCGATCGCGGGGGCGGAGAACGCCCGCGCCCCGATGCCCCAGAACGGCAGGCGGTAGATCGTGCCGGGGTTGATCCTGCCGCCGGGCGTGTTCAGCGCCTTGTCGTCCTCGATCCGGTGCACGCGGTATTCCGGGATGAACGCCCCGTCCACGCGGAGCGACCGGCTGCCGGTGCCGCGCAGCCCGGTCATGTCCCAGTCGTCGATCGCCTCGTAGTCGCTCTCGGGCACCCCGGCGAAGGCGATGCAGGGCGGCCCGTTCTCGGGCGTGAGGAAGAGCTGGAGGTTGTTCCACGAGGCGAAGTCGATGCCGCTCGAATAGTGCCACTCGCCCGACACCGCGAAGCCGCCGTCGACCTCGCGCACCACCGCCTCGCGGCCGGGGAAGGAGGACGCCGTGTGAACGTCCGGGTCGTCGGCCCACAGCTCCTCCTGCGCGCGCTGGTCCTTGCGCCCGTTGATCCAGGACTGCATGACCAGGTTGGTGAACACCCAGGCGCTCGACCCGCAGCCGCGGCCGAGCTCGGCCGCGATGTCGATCAGCGTAGCCAGACCGGTCTCGTGGCCGCCATAGCGCGCCGGCTGGAGGATGCGGTAGAAGCCGGCGTCGGTGAACGCCTCGTGGGTCTCGCGCGGGATGGTCCGGATGCGGTCGGGTATCGCGGCGCGCTCACGGAGGACGGGAACCAGGTCGCGGGCGCGGCCGACCAGCTCGTCGTGCAGGCCGTCGGCGTTCGATCGTCCGGCAGCCGCCATGACGCGGCTATCGGTTATCCGGTGCGGGGCAGCGGCTGGCGGCGCCTTCCCGGGCGCTGGCGCGCTGGTCGGCGTCCATCGCGTCCTCGACCCGCCGGAGCTCGCCCTCGGTGCCCACCCGGCCGGCGGCGGCCGCGCAGCGGAACCAGATCCATGCCTCGACGGGATCGCGCTCGACGCCGCGCCCCTCGGCGTAGAGCACGCCGAGATTGAACCGGGCGGAGGCGAGGCCGGCGGTCGCGGCGATCCGGTACCACTTCGCCGCCCCGGCGGCGTCGGCGCTGCCGGCGAGGCCGTTGTCCAGGATATAGCCGAGATTGAATGCCGCTTCCGGTATCCCGTTCTCCGCCGCGCGGGCGTACCAGGAAGCCGCCTCTCCGATGTCTCGGTCGACCCCCCTCCCCTCGTGCAGCGCGACGGCGAGCCGGAACTGCGCGAGCGCATATTCACCCTCGGCGGCGCGGCGGAACCATGCCGCCGCCTTCGCCGGGTCGGCGTCGCGGTCGATGCCGTGCTGGTACTTCAGGCCGTGCAGAAACTGCGCTCGGGGCGAGCCCGCCTCCGCCGCCTCGCCGTACCAGCGCATGGCATCGCCATAGGTGGTCGGCGTCTGCACCCGGTCCTGGGCCGCCGCGCCGGAGGCGAGCAACAGCCCGGCGGCGATCGGGGCGAGCGCCCGGAACGGATGCGGCGGCGCGGCGAGGGCCGACAGGGAATACGCGCGAACAGACACTGGGCTTACCGATTGCTGTTGACTTGGGGAGCGCGGCGCGCCGGGTCAAGGTCTCACGCGGTGACGTCGACCACGAGCCGGCCGCGGGTCTGGCCCTTGAGGATGCGGTCGGCGAGACCCGGCAGCGCGTCGAGCCCCACGGTCTCGGACACCGCGTCGATCCGGTCCATCGGGAGCTCGGCCGCCAGCCGGCGCCAGGCCTCCTGCCTGGGGCCGTGCGGATACATCACCGAATCGATGCCGAGCAGGCGGACGCCGCGCAGCAGGAAGGGGATCACGGTGGTTTTGAGCGCGCTGCCCCCGGCGAGCCCGCAAGCCGCGACCGCCGCGCTGTGCTTCAGCCCGGTCAGGATCGAGGCGAGCGTGGTCCCGCCCACCGCGTCGACCGCGCCGGCCCAGCGTTCGCTGGCCAGCGGCCGCTCGGGCTCGGCGGCGAGCTCCGCCCGGTCGATCACCGAGGCCGCGCCGAGCGCCCTGAGGTCGTCCGCCGTCTCCATCCGCCCGGTCGAGGCGACGACCTCGTGGCCGAGCGCTGCCAGCATGATCACGGCGACGCTGCCGACCCCGCCATTGGCGCCGGTGACCAGCACCTCGCCGGCGCCCGGCACCAGCCCGGCCTCTTCCAGCGCCATCACGGCGATCATCGCGGTGAACCCCGCCGTCCCCAGCGCCATCGCCCGCCTCGCGTCGAGCCCGTCCGGGATCTTCACCACCCAATCGGCGGGCACGCGGGCGCGCCCGGCATAGCCGCCCCAGCGGATCTCGCCCATCCGGTAGCCGGTGACCAGGACCGCGTCGCCGACCGCGATGCCGGGGGCCGACGACGCCGTCACCGTGCCCGCCAGGTCGATGCCCGGCACATGGGGGTAGGAGCGGACCAGCCGGCCGATCCCCTTGAGGATCATGCCGTCCTTGTAGTTGAGGTCCGAGTACTCGACCGCGACCGTCACCTCGCCGTCGGGGAGGTCGGCCTCATCCAGCTCCCGGATCGAGGCCGCGACCCCGCCTTCGGCTTCGTCGAGCACAAGGGCCCTGAACCGCTCACCCATGGTCAAATCCCGAACCCGGTTTCCAGTCCTGCGCGGGACCAATAGGCGCTTCCACCGAGCACCGTCAAGCAAATGTCACATGGGAGGCCCGCCGTCGGCGCTTGCTTCGGCCTGCCTTGCGTGCCACATCACCAGGAGCTTTGGGGAGGGGCGATGGCGCGCTATGTCCGGCTCGACGACCGGGCCGTGCTCGCGGTCTCGGGCGCCGACGCGAGCGGGTACCTGCAGGGCCTGGTCACCAACGACGTCGGCAAGCTGGCGCACGCCGGGGCGATCCACGCCGCCCTGCTGACCCCGCAGGGCAAGTACTTGTTCGACTTCCTGGTCTTCAGCCGGGGCGGAACGTTCTGTCTCGACTGCGAGGCCGAGGCGCGCCCGGCGCTGGCCAAGCGGCTGGCGATGTACAAGCTGCGCGCCGACGTGGCGATCGACGCCGCGATGGGCGACCCGGTGTTCGCGCTGTTCGGCGAGGGCGCGGAGGCGGAGCGCATCGCGGGCGCCGAGGCGTTCGCCGATCCGCGTCACCCGGCGCTCGGCGCGCGGGTGGTGGGCGTATCGGGGGCGCAAGCGCTCCGCGCCGCCGGCGCCGTGGAGGCGCCGCGCGCGGAATACGACGCGCTCCGCCTCTCGCACGGCGTGCCGGACGGGCGGCGCGACCTGGTGCCGGAGAAGTCGTTCGTGCTGGAGAACGGCTTCGACGAGCTCAACGGCGTCGATTTCGAGAAGGGCTGCTATGTCGGCCAGGAGGTCACGGCGCGGATGAAGCACCGCAA